>JBBTFH010000133.1:0-6327 GCA_038041915.1 Myxococcota bacterium | reverse complement strand
GCGGCTCGCTCCAAGAGCACGCCCTCGTCGAGCAGAAAATTGCGCGCGACGAAACGGTCGCCGTTCCAGCCGTCCGCGCCACGGCGCCGAAGGAACACCGCGAAGTCCGTGTGGTAATTTGAGAAGGGTCCCATCTCTCTCGGCCACCGCGTCGGCGCGAGTCTACTCGATTCCCCACTGCTGGGACCAAGAAGGAGTGCCGCACGTGGCGCGGATCGCCGCAAGCCCGCGGGATGCCGGCACTTCGCAGGTAGGGCGACGTAGGGCGCACTGCTACTTTGCACAGCGCAAAATGCGCCGTCGGAGGCGTCGGCGGCGAGCGACGTGTGGTAGCCGAGATCGCCCGCCGAATCCCCCCATCGCGACCGGCCGGGCACCGCCGGTTTCGCGCGCCGGCGCGGTACATGCGACATGCCGCGAGAAGCCTCTCCGTACGGCTACTTCGCCGTTACCTTCCACGCGAGCTTCTCGCGCAGCGGGGTGCAGGCTTCCTTCGTGCACACCGCCGACTTGAAGTCGACGTCGATCACGAAGGCGCCGGCCTTGCTGGCGGTGAACGGAACCGAAAACTCGACTCGGGCCTCGGTCCACGACGTGGCGTCGGCGATCTTCTGCTCGGGCTTGGGCAGCGCGACCTCCGCCGGCGCGGAGATGCGCAGCCGGGTCGGGTACTCGCGGTTCGCGTGGTGCGGGGCCTTCGGCACCAGCGCGAGCCGCGCGACCGCTGCCTCGCCGACCTTCACCTCCGCCGGCACGTTCGTCTCGATCGTGTAATTCTTCTCGTCGGCGGCGACGCCGACCGGCGCGGAGCACGCAATCACGATCGCAACCCGCATCATCCTCATCGCACCCTCCTCATCGCTTCGACCATGCGCTCGGGCGGCACGAGCCCGAGCACGCGCGGCTCGCGCAGCACCGTGCCGTCGCTGGTCACGAAAACGACCGCCGGAAGGCCGTTGATCCCGTACCGCTCGGCGAGCGCCTCGGTCGCGTCGTCGTCCTTGGTCATGTCGGCCTTCGCCAGCACGAAGCGCGTCGCCTCGGCCTTGAAGAGCGCCGTCGGATAGATGGCTGCGTCGAGCTCCTTGCACGCCTGGCACCAGTCGGCCCAGAAGTCGATCAGCACGGGCTTGCGCTCGGTGCGTCCGCGCGCGAGCGCCGCGTCGACGTGGGTCGTCCAGGTCGATGTTTCCGCGCGCGACAGCGTCGCCGCGCCGACCGAGCCATAGAGGCCCAGCACGACCAGCGCCACGCCCGCGGTCTTGAGCGCCCGCTCGCGCACCGAAGCGTCGAAGCGCTTGTGTACGGCGCCGAGCAGCAGGCCAACAGCGACCAGCAGCACCGCGCCGGCGATGAAGCCCGGCGTCGGGCGCAGCAGCGCCTTGAGCGGCGGGACCGCGTCCTTGAGCAGGTAGAGCGCGTTCGCGAGGAGCGCGATGCCCAGCACGTGCTTGACGCTGTCGAGCCACGGCCCGCTCTTGGGCAGCGCCATCGAGAAGGCGCCGACGAGGAAGAACGGCAGGCCCATGCCGACGCCGTACGCGAACAGCAGGCCGAAGCCGAGCGACGCGCTGCCCTTCGCGCCCACGTACGCGAGCACGCCGCCGACCACCGGACCGGCGCAGGGCGCGGCGATGAGCCCGGCGACCAGCCCCATGCCGAGCGCGCCGAGGAAGCCCTTGCCGCCGACGTGCGAGAGACGCTGGTTGAGACCTTGCGGCAAGCGGATGTCGAACGCTCCGAGCATCGATGCTGCGAAGGCCGCGAAGACGATCGCGACGAAGCCGAGCACCCAGGCGTTGGACATGACGCGGCCGAAGAGGCCTCCGGTCAGCGCGACGGCGACGCCGAGCGTCGAGAACGTGGCCGCGATGCCGAGCACGTACGTCGCCGAGAGCAGCGCCGCGTGGACGCGCGTCCCCTCGCGCGCGCCGAAGATCGACACGGTGATCGGGATCAGCGGATAGACGCACGGCGTGAAGGCGGTCAGCAACCCCTGCGCGAACACGAACGCGACGACCAGCAGGACGCTGCCTTCGAGCGCCGCCCCGACATCGTAGGCGAGCGCGGCGGAGGGAAGGAGGCTCACGACGGCCAATAGGACGAGCGCGGCGAGGCGTTTCATCACGAACGGGGAACTCTAGCGTAGTCGCGAGTCCGGGGCCACGCGCCGGGGCTCTCCTATGCTGTCGCGGCCGCCCTCGGGACGGGCGTCGGCGCGATGCGCGCGCGCAGCCGGCGGAGGCGGCGAAGCAGCGACTCGGTGGTCTCCGGCGCGGCGGCGGCGGCTTTGAGGGCCGCGGCGGGATCGCGGCGGCGGTGCTCGTGGACCTTGGCGAGCTCGACATAGCCGAGGTTCTCGCCGGGGAAGTCGCGCGCGTAGCGCTCCCAGACGCCGGCGAGCGCCTCGACGTCGCCGCGCCGGCGCAGCGCGTGGGCGAGCGCGACGAGGGCGAGCCGCCGCGCCCGCGGCAAGGTCGCGATGCGCGCGGCCCGCTCGAAGCAGCGCAGTCCCGTGTCGGCATCGCCGCCGCCAAGGTGCATGCGGCCGACGGCGATCAGCTCGTAGGCGTCTTCGGCCTCCTCGAGCGGGCGCGCGACCTTGCGCGCGAGCACGGCGAGCAAGCGCGGCATCGAGACGATGTCTCGGCGGTTGTGATCGACGACGCCGGCCAAGCCCGACGCGTCGCCGCTGCGCAAGTATTCGTTGTAGAGGCCCGGGATGAGGTGGCCGCCGATGTCGCCCTCGCGGCGCTCGCCGAGCACGCCCTCCTCGAGCGCGACCAGCCGGCAGCTCGACATGCGCGAGCCGAAGAGGCGGCGGCTCGGCGCGAGCAGATCGAGGTGCGGCAGCTCGGCGAAGGGGGAGCGCAGCCGCGAAAGGACGTAACGGACCTCGAGCAAGGGCACGTCGAAGGAACGGCCATTGAACGTGACCAGGCCGCTGCACGAGCGGACGCGGTCGGCGAGACGCTCGAGCGCCGCCCGCTCGTCTTCGGGACCGCGCATCAGCAATTGCTCGACGCAAAGCTCGCCCGCACACCCCGTCGGTTGGGCTGAGGCAGCACGTCCCGTCGGACGGGCTGAGGCAGCCTCGAACCACGCGTAGCCGATGAGAAACGGCAGCGTGCCGGCGGTGGTCGAGAGGCCGGTCGTCTCGGTGTCGAGGTAGAGCGCGCGCCGCGAATCGAACGCGGCTCCCGCGAGGACGGCCGTGCCCGCCACGTCGGACGACTCCACGCGCAACCGCGTGTGGAAGCGGACCGGTCGTTCGTCGCGCGCGCCGGGAAGCTCGGCGACGCGCAGGCGCGAAGCGGCGCGGGCAGGCGCGGCGGACGTGTCGAAGCGGGCGATCCGTCGCTTGAGGTTATCGATCAGCTCTCGTCCAGACATTTCAGAATCTCCCGGGCGGCGTCTTTGCGCCGCCCCGCGCCCGCGCAGGCCGGGCACCCTCGGGCGCAGGCGCAGCGATCGACCGCCGCCCGCGCGCGCGCGACCACGTCACCGCGGCGAGCATAGAGCCCGTCGGCGAGGCCGGAGCCGCCGGGCAGGTTGTCGTAGAGGAAGATGCGTGGCGCGGGCGCCGCTGCGTCATCGCCTACGCCTTCGATCGCGACGCCGACGTCCGCCGCGTCGCTCATCATGAGCAGCGCCGCCGCGTGCCTGAGAGCGTAGGCCGCGCCCTCGGCGCCCTCGCCCGCGTCGGTGCCCGGAAGGCCGTGACCGCGCGCGGTCCACCAACAGGCGGTCGTGTGCATGTCGAGATCGGGCAGGTTCACCTCGCCGTAGCCGATGTTCTCGTGCGTGCGGAGGTGGAGCTTCTTGAAGCCGATGACGCGCTCCGCGACGCGCACCTCGCCCCAGCTCGCGGGCCCGGCCTCCTCCTCGACGCGCAGCACGCCGACTTTCCGGTACGTGACGGCCTGCGTGTAGAAATCGGCTTCGACGCGCCGCACGTACGCTTTCTTTCCCGCCCAGTCGAGCCGCCGCACCTCGTGGAGCTTGCCTTCGATGCCGTGGATCGCGCCTTCGTGGATCGTGCGCGGCGCGTCGCGGCGATCGACTTCGGCGATGACGGCGCCGCGCTCCTCGTCGACGATCAGGAAGTTTTCGTCGGCCGGGCCGCGCAGCGGCACCTCCGCCGCGGGAAACACCTGCGACGCCCACTGCCAGCGGCCCTCGGCGCGCACCACGCGCCCCTCGCGCGCCAGCAGCCCGAGCGCCTCGCCGAGCGCCGCGGCGTCGAGCGGCCCGAAGCTCTCGCCGTCCTCGAACGGCAGCTCGAACGCGGCGCACTGCAGGTGCGCGAGCAGCACGGTCGCGTTGTCGGGCGCGGTGCGCGCGTTCTCGACGCCGTCGTCGAAAAGCCAGCGCGGCTCGGCCGCGACGAACTGATCGAGCGGCTCGCCGCGCGCGATCAGCACCGCCATCGACGGCGCGCCGCGACGCCCCGCGCGCCCGGCGCGCTGCCAGAACGCCGCGCGGCTGCCCGGCCAGCCGACGACGATCGACGCGTCGAGTGAGCCGATGTCGATGCCGAGCTCGAGCGCGCTGGTCGAGACGACGGTGTGGGCGCGCCCCGCGCGCAGATCGCGCTCGACCTCGCGCCTGCGCGAAGGCAGGTAGCCCGCGCGGTAGCCGCGCACGCCGGTCACGCCGGCGTCGCCGAGAGCGCGCACGAGCACTTCGACCAGCGCCCGCGTCCGCACGAAGGCGATGGTCGCCGTGCCCGCCTGCTCGAGCTCGCGCACCAGAGCGCACGCCGCGTCGAGCGCGCTCGCGCGCACGCCGAGCGTGCGGTCGACCACGGGCGGGTTGTAGACGAAGAAAGTGCGCGCACCCGACGGCGCGCCGCTCTCGTCTAAAACCTCGACCGCGCGCGAGAACAGCCGCGCCGCGTGCTCGCCGGGATTCCCGATCGTCGCGCTCGCGCCGATGAAGCTCGGCGCGCCGCCGTGGAAGCGCGCGACGCGCGCGAGGCGCCGCAGCACGTTGGCGACGTGGCTGCCGAAAAGGCCGCGCGCCGCGTGCACCTCGTCGACCACGACGAAGCGCAAGCCGGCGAAAAAGCGCGCCCAGCGCGCGTGGTGCGGCAGGAGCGCCGCGTGCAGCATGTCGGGGTTGGTGGCGATGACGCGCGCCCGCGCGCGCGCGAGGCGCCGCGCGGCCTGCGGCGTGTCGCCGTCGTAGACCGCTACTGGCAGCTCGGCGCCGGTCGCCGCCGCCAGCGCCTCGGCCTCCGCCACCTGATCGCGCGCGAGCGCCTTGGTCGGAAAGAGGTAGAGCGCCGTCGCGCGCTCGTCGCGCAAAAGCGCGTCGAAGACCGGCAGGTTGTAGCAGAGGGTCTTGCCCGACGCGGTCGGCGTCGCGACCACGAAGTCGCGGCGCGCGCGCCCGAGCGCGAAGGCGCGCGCCTGGTGCGTGTAGAGTCGCGGCACTCCGCGCCGCCACAGCGCCTCCGCCAGCCGCTGATCGAGCTCGGGCGGCAAGTCGACATGCCGCGCCTCGCGCGCCGGCAGCTCGCGCTTGGCCACCAGGCACGCGCCCCGCCCCGGATCGGCCTGCCAACGCTCGAGCAGCGAGGTCAACCCGAGCGGCTGTGCGCTGAACATTCGAGCAGGTTAACTGAACACGCGATTAGCTGTCAAGAAAATGCCTTCGCCGACTTTGACTTCCGACGGGACGGCGCTTAGCGTGGCGTCGTCGTGGCGGTCGATTTCATCTATCAGCCGGGCCATTTGCTGGCCGGCAAGTATCGGGTCGTCAAGCCACTCGGCGTCGGCGGCATGGGGCAGGTCTTCGTCGTCGAGCACGTCGGCATCGGCCGTCGCTTCGCGCTCAAGGTGCTGCTACCGGAGTTTCGCGGCAACAAGGAGCTGGTCGCGCGCTTCGAGCGCGAGGCGCGCATGGCGGCGGGCATCAGCCACGAGCACGTCGTGCAGGTGACGGACGTCGACTTCGACGAGCAAGGCTCGCCCTTCTTCGTGATGGAGCTGCTCGAGGGCGAGTCGCTCGAGGACGTGATCGCGCGCGATGCGCCGCTGCCTTTGGGCCGCGCCGTAGCGATCCTCGATCAGGTGCTCGACGGGCTCGGCGCCGCGCACGCGCGTGGGATCGTCCACCGCGATCTCAAACCCGCCAACGTCTTCCTCGCGAAGGGCGGCAAGCTGCCGAAAGTGAAGCTGCTCGACTTCGGCATCTCCAAGCAGGCGACGCAGGATCCGGCCGACGTGGGCCTCACGCGCACCGGCATGGTGATGGGCACGCCGCAATACATGGCGCCCGAGCAGGCGCGCGGCTCGCGCGACGTCGACCACCGCGTCGATC
>JBBTFH010000132.1:0-10079 GCA_038041915.1 Myxococcota bacterium | reverse complement strand
GCGTCGCGTCGCCGCGCGCGTGCGAGCCGAAGAGGACGACACGCTCGGGTCGGAATCTCTCGGCGATTCGCTGCGCCATCTTCTCGACAACATCGCGCGAAGCCATCACGCCAACATGATACCACGCGTCGATCGCTCACCTGGCCGCTCACCTGGCCGGCCGCCTCGGCACCTCGCCGGAGGTCGTTAGTGCGTGCCATCGCCACCGCGCTCCTGCTCGCGCTCCCCGCGCCCGCGGCGGCCAACGACAAGGACGCGGCCAGAGCCAAGCTCGCCGACGGCATCGGCCTCTACGACCGCGGCGACTTCGCGGGCGCGCTCGCGGCGTTCGAGGAGGCGTATCGCCTGTACGCCAGCCCGAAGCTGCTCGTGAACCAGGCGACCTGCCACGCCAAGCTCGGCCGGCCCGTCGAGGCGCTCGCGCTGTACGAGCGGTTCCTCGCCGATCCCGGCAACGCGCCCGCCGCGCTGGTCGAGGAGGCGCGCCGCGCCGCCGAGAAGCTTCGCGGCGAGATTGGGGCGAGCACCGTGACGCTGGCCGCTGCGCCGACATCGGTGGTGACGCCACCAGCCCTCGCCGCCCCCGCGACGCCTGCAGCGCAGGCCGAGTCTTCGCCGCCGATCTACCGCCGGTGGTGGGCGTGGGCCGGCGCGGGCGCGATCGTCGCCGGCGGCGTCGTCGCGGCGATCCTGCTGACCAGCGGCGGCGATGACGACGGCTCGCCTGCCTCGTCGGGCCTCAGCCCCGGAGAACCCGTGGATGTGCCGCTGGAGTAACCCCGCCTTTGCCGCGATCGCCACGGCGGTCGTCGGCTGCGGCAGCGCCGCGACCGGCGGCGCCGGCGCGGAGGGCTTCCGCTTTGCCGTCGCGCTCGACGAGCGCCTCGACGCGGACGACATTGCGTTCGTCGAGATCGTCGCCTCCCGCGCGGGCGGCTTCGGCGCGATCGATCCCGTCACACTCGACCACGGCCGCACCGTCGAGACGCGCGACACCGACGGCGACGGCGCTCGTGACGTCGTGCTCACGTGGGCCGACGTGAGCGGCGACCTCGCGATCCACGTCCGCTTCGACAACTCGCGCGACGAACCGATACACCTCGCCGGCGAGGCCCGCGACGCCGACGGTGATGCGCTCGCGCGCGGCGAGCGCGACCTCGTCGTGCCGCCCGGCGGCGTCGGCGAGGTCGAACTGACGCTCACATGCATCAACACAAACTGTGAGCCTGCCACCGGCGGCGAGTCGGAGTCCGAAGCCGGTGTCCCGGACGCCGGCGTCTTCGACGACGGCACGGTCGGCGTGACGGACGCCGGGCTGGACGCGGCCCCGCCTGACGCTGCATCGCCCGACGCTGCATCGTCCGATGCTGAGCCGGATGCGGCCACGGGCTGTGCGTACGAAGACGTCTGTGTAGCGGTGTCGTTCTCCACGTGCGGACAGATAGGCGCTACGGGGCCGAGCCAAGCGCAGTGCGACACGACCTACGCCGGCACGTCCCTGGCCGGCGCGGTGTCGGTTAGCGGCGGGATGCAGAGTTGGACCGTGCCTGCTACGACCACGTGGCGGATCGAAGCTTGCGGCGCGGCGAGCCGGTGGTTCTTTGGTGGCGGCGGCGCTGGCGGCGGCAGCGGCGCTGGCGCGCGGATGCGAGGGGACTTCGCGCTGTCCGAGGGCGACCTCTTGACGGTCCTCGTCGGACAGGATGGAAGCGGAACCGATCCCGTCGAAGGCTCGGCTGGCGGGGGCGGCACCTTCGTCGTGCAGGGAGACGGCTCGCCCCTTCTCGTCGCTGCTGGAGGAGGCTCATGGAATGACGCCAGCGACCCGGATATCAGCGATGGGCGCGTCGACATCGGCGATGGCAGCGGAGGCAGTGGATCGAGCAACTCCTACTACGTCGGCTGCGGCGGTCCCGGCAGCGGCGGGGGAGGGTTTTATACCGACGGCACCGTGGACGGCGGACGCGCGTTCGTGAACGGGGGCGCCGGCGCCACCGAAAGCCTCGCCGGTGCGTGCTCGGCATGGGGCATCGGGGGGTTCGGCGGCGGAGGCAACGGTGGCAATGGCGGCGGCGGAGGAGGCGGCTACGAGGGTGGCGATGGCGGCGGCTTCGTCGAAAGTCAGGCCAACGGCGCGGGTGGATTGTCCTGGAACGTCGGCGCGGACCAGGACAACGCGAGCGGCGCGTGTGGGGGCGATAGCTACGTGACGATCACGCCGCTGTAGCTGCCAGCAGCGTGCGCCGATCCCCTCATCGGTGGCGAGGCAGCCGATGAAGCCGGCCGGCGAGCACCCCGACCTTCGCGCGACTCCGCTTGACCGAACGCGGCGGCGGCCCGAATGCGAGTCTGCGCCACGCTCTCGCCAGCAACGCGCCGAGTCGCGGCTCGTCGCCTGATTCGCGCGCGGCCGTCCACCCGGGGAGAGCACGTGCAACGCGCACGATGCGTGGGTCAACCTCCTCGAGCCGGGACGGCACGACCCGAAACGTAGCATTGCAAGGCGACTTGCGCTGCGGGGCGAGTGAGCGCCCCGGACGCTGAGGGAGCTTCAAAGATTCCGCGCTTCGCCGGCTGCATCTTTTTCGCTTGTAGCGACGGATGGCGCGGATCGTCGAGAAGGAGCTTGAGCGCCCTGTCGGTCTCGGTCCTGATCGTTTCAGGAAGCGTTTGGTAGTCGCGGACGAATGGTTTTGTGAAGACGAGTTCGCGGCTCATACCTTGGCGGTCCGGAGAGCCCGGATCGCCTGGTCGGGATCCACAAAGGGACCGATGACCTCGCCGCGCTCGATGGCTTCGTCCGCCTCGCGCTCCTTAGATTGCCACTCGGGCGTGTAGAAGTAGCGCTGATCCTTGGGGATGCGTCCCGGCGGGATCAGGAAGACGCCGCCGCCCGTCGCGACAACTTCAAGCCTGGCTCCCTTGCGGAGCTTCAGCTTCTTCGCGACTTCAACGGGGAGGCGCACCTGGCCCTTGGCGCCGAGCGTCACGGTCATGTCGACCTCCTCTGGACGATCCGCTGCGCCAGCTTCTCGACAACGTCGCGCGAAGCCATGACGCCCCAATGATACCACGCGTCGATCGCTCACCTGGCCGGCCGCCTCGGCACCTCGCCGGAGGTCGATAGTGCACTCATCGGGCGTTCGCTCTGCGCGTAGTATTTATCCAAGGCCGGCGCCCCCCGCAGGTCCGCTCGAAGGCGCTCTCGATGACTTCGTAAAGAAAGCAGCCCCGCCGAGCGGCTTCCTGGCGAAGCCACGCTACAAGCGCGGTGTCGAGTTTCACCGACGAAAACCTCCGCGCGGGCCTACTCGCCATCGCGGGGATTGTCGTGCTCGCCCAGGCCGGCGTCCTTGAGCATGCTTCGATACGTGCCTTGGGGGGGATCTCTCCTCGATGTCTCGGCACGTGGACGCGGCGGCCATCCGCGTGCAGCCAAGCATCGGTGTGCCCGCCATGCTTGACGAGGACGAAGCCGGCCCGGCGCAAGCGCCGCAGGAGTTCCTCCGTACGCGCCACGGCTAGACAGCGCGTTACGCGGCCACTCGGCCTGCGCGAACCGGAATCGGTGCGGGGCGAGGCTCGCCGATCTCGTCGAGGTACGCAAACACGTCGCGCATGCCCAATGCGAGATCACGGCAGGCTGCGGCTGGCGTCTTGCCCATGCCGTAAAGGCCGCTGATCGCCGGGGTGTGCGCCGTCCAGATGCCTTCTTCCTTCCAGAGCGTAACCGGGTAGGTTCTGCTTCGCATGGTGGAGAAGTAGCAAACCAACGGAGAGCGTCAAGCTCACCAGCACCCCGGTAGCGTCCTAAGTTGAAGTCAGCCTAGGACACTACCGGGCCCCGCCGCGACTTGACGGGGCTTGCGGTTGGTCCATTATCCGCGCCGTCAATCAACCAAGGGGGGGAACCATGAAGCGAACGATTGGAGCGATCGGAATCATGTGGCTGGGATGCGCGGGCGAGACGCCGCCGGCCCAGACGCCGGCGACGGCGCAATGGGACGAGGCCGCGGCGCAGGAGGCCAAGGCAGCGGTCGGCGCGATGTTCACGACGATCGACGCGGCCGACATCGATACCGCACGCTTGATGATCAGCGACGACGGCTTCGTCACCTCGTACGACCTCGACCTGGAAGGCAAGCCGGTCAGCTACCGCTCGAAGGACGAGGTGGTGCAGTCGATTACGAAGATGTTCGAGCACTCCAAGCAGATGGGCGCGAAGATCGTGAGCCGCGTGAAGGCGACCGACTGCCACGCGACCTCCACCTTCGCGGTGTGCAGCATCGACTTCGATCAGGCGGCGACCATGCCCGACGGCAAGGCGATGTCTTTCGAGATGCGCGGCACCGGCGCGCTCCGCAAGGGCGCCGACGGCTGGAAGTGGACGCAGTGGCACGCCTCGCTCGCGAAGATGCCCGAAGTGCCCGGGCCCGTCGCCACGCCGGCGCCCGCGCCCGCGCCCGCGCCGCTCGCGCCGGCGGCCGTCGACGCGAAGAAGCTCGCGTGGATGGGCCTCGAAGGCATGCCCGGGCCGCAGTTGGCGCCCGCGTGGATGAACTCGGGGAGCCAGTTGATGGTCGCGTACGGAAAGTTTCCCAAGAAGATGAAGACCCCGCTTCACGCCCACAGCGTCAACGCGTGGATCTTCGTCAACAAGGGCGCCTTCGCCATCACCGCGGCCGATGGCACGCGCTACGAGGCCAAGGTCGGCGGGATGGTGTTTCAGCCGGCGCGCGTGCCCCACGTGACCGAGTGCATGCAGGGCTGCGAGGTGGCGATGATCACCGACGGTCCGATGGACATGGCGATGGTCGACGCGCAGGGCGTCGTCGGCCCGTACGGACCGATGAAGCTCGTCGCGCCCGCGGCGAAGTAGCCAGCCTCGGGGGCACCCGCGAGGTGCCCGCCCTCCCGTCTTAGATCTTAAGCTTCGACATCCGCTCGACCGCCTCCGCGATCCGCTCCTTGCTCTGCGTGAGTGCGAAGCGCACGAATCCCTCGCCGCCGGGGCCAAAGCCCGTCGCCGGCGCGGCGACGATCGCCGTCTCCTCGAGCAGGCGCGTCGCGAAGTCGAGCGAGGTCATGCCGGCCGGAACGCCGCACAGCACGTAGAAGCTGGCGGCCGGACGGATGACGTCGAAGCCGAGTTTCGCCAATCCGTCGACCAGCACGTCGCGCCGCTCGCGGTAGATTCGGCGCATGCCCTCGGCGAAGGCCGGATCGCCGTCGAGCGCGGCGATCGCCGCCGCCTGAACGGCCTCGAACACACCCGAGTCGACGTTGGTCTTGACCTTGCCGAGCGCGGCCACGACGTCGGCGCGGCCGCACGCCCAGCCGACGCGCCAGCCGGTCATGTTGAAGGTCTTCGAGAGCGAGTGGAACTCGATGCCAACGTCCTTGCCGACCTCGAGGAAGCTCGGCGGCGGTGGGCCGTCGAAGTAGATCTCCGAATAGGCGAGATCCGAGCCGATGACGACGCCGTGCTCGCGCGCCCACTCCGCGGTGCTCGCGTAGAAATCGCGCGACACGGTCGCGCCGGTCGGGTTGTTCGGGAAACAGAGCCACGCGAGCTTGAGCGGCAGCGGCGGTGGCCCGGCAGGCCGAAACCCGTGTTCGCGCGTGAGCGGAATCGGCACCACCTCGCCGCCGGCGAAGCGCGCCGTCGTCGCGTAGACCGGATAGCCCGGGTCGGGGCAGGCGACGCGGTCGCCCGGATCGACGAGCGCCCACGCGAGGTGCGCGATGCCCTCCTTGGAGCCGATGAGCGCGACGATCTCGCGCTCCGGATCGAGCTCGACGGAGAAGCGCCGCTTCATGAAGCGCGCGCAGGCCTCGCGGTACGCGCGCATGCCCTCGTAGGAGGGATAGCGATGGTGCTCGGGCTTGCGCGCGGCCTGCGCGAGCGCTTCGACCACGTGCGGCGGCGTCGGCAGGTCGGGATCGCCGATGCCGAGATCGATGAGGTCCGCTCCGCGCGCGCGCGCCTCGGCCTTGAGCTTGTCGATGCGCGCGAACAGATACGGCGGCAAATCCTGGATGCGCTTGGCGATCACGCTGCGTCCACCACCGGGTTTCGCAGCACGCCGACGCCGTCGATCGCGATCTCGACGACGTCGCCGGCGCGCAGCGCTCCGACGCCGGGCGGCGTGCCGGTGGTGATGACGTCGCCGGGTTCGAGCGTCATCACGCCGCTGACGAACGCGACCAGGCGCGGGATGTCGAAGATGAGATCCGTCGTCGTCGAGTCCTGGCGCAGCTCGCCGTTGAGGCGCGTGGTGATGTGCAGGGCGCGCGGGTCGAGCGCGCCGCCGAGCGCCGCGATGCGCGGGCCTATCGGGCAGAAGGTGTCGAAGCCCTTGGCGCGCGTGTACTGCACGTCCTTTCGCTGCAGGTCGCGCACCGTCACGTCGCACAGGCACGTGACGCCCGCGATGAAGTCGAGTGCACGCTCGGGCGCGACGCGGCGGGCCTGGCGCGCCATCACCACCGCCACCTCGCCCTCGTAGTCGACGCGCGCGTAGCCGCGCGGCAGCACGATCGGCTCGCCGTCGCCGATCAGCGCGGAGGGCGGCTTGAGGAAGAGCAGCGGCTCCTCGGGCAGCGGCTTTTGCATCTCGCGCGCGTGCGCGAGGTAGTTCAATCCGATTCCGACGATCTTCGTCGGCGCGAATCCGGCGGGCGCGGGCACGCCCTTGTATAGACAGTCGAGGGTTGAGAGTCGAGGGCCCTAAGGCTACGGTGCCCGCGATGCCGCGCACGACGCCGCCGCGTGCTGGATCGATGCACTCGGTCGAGACGCAGATGCCGGGCGACGAGACCGTCATCCTCGACGAGGGACAGACGACCGATCATGGCGAGGCGCCGGCGCCCTACCTCGAGGTGATCGCCGGCGGCGATCGTGGCGCGACCTTCCCCATCCGCGGCGGCGAGACCTCCGTCGGACGCAACGCCGACAACGGCGCGCTGCTCTCCGACGCGTCGGTCTCGCGGCACCACTTCGCGCTTTCGCGCGGCGGCGGCCGCGTGCGGCTGCGCGATCTCGGCAGCGGCAACGGCACGCGCGTCAATGGCCAACGCGTCGAGGAGGTCGAGCTTTACGACGGCGACGAGATCGCCGCCGGCACGACGCGCCTGCGCTTCGTCGTGCCGCCCGACCTGGCGGCCGCGCCGGGCCCCAAGGGCCCGCCGTCTCGACCCGAGGTGGCCGGCGCGCCACCGGCGCCCTCGCTGCTGGGCCGTCCCGATTTCAACCGCCTCGCGCTCGTCGCCGTCGCGACCTTCACCTTCGTGCTGGTTCTCGCGCTGCTCCTGCACGGCCGCCGGAGCCAAGCGCCGTCGCAGGACGCCGCCTTTTTCGCGGGCCAGCCGCCGCGGGCCGAGTCGCCGACGGCCGCGACGTCGCCGGCGCCCGCCGAGCCGTCGCGCCGGGTCCCGCGTTCGCGCGGCGGCGCTTCCGTGGACGAGCCGCGCATGGCGTCCGGCGAGCCGGCGCCCCAAGTGTCGTCCCTCGCCGGGCCCGAAGGGCACTATCGCAACCGCAACTTCACGCGCGCGGCCGAGGCGCTCGAAGCGGCGGCCGAGAGCGCCTACGGCAAGCCGGCCGCGGAGCTGCGTGGGACGGCGGCGCGCGTACGTGAAGTCGGCGAGCTCGTCGCTTCCGCCGACGCGGCGATGGCGAAAAACCCGTCGGCCGCCGTGACCGACCTCGAGCGCGCGCTCGCGGTCGATCGCTTCGTCAAGGTCGGGCGTGGCCGCGGAGGTACGCACGCGCAGTTCTTGCGGTCGCAGATCGCGCGTGCCGCCAAGGCGTGGGCCTTCTCCGCCTACGCCGCCCGCCGCTACGACGAGGCGCGCCGCGCCATCGACAAGGCCATCGCCAACGGCGCGTCCGAGGAGAGCCTGTCCACGCTGCTGCGCGGCCTCGAGGCGCGCGGCGGGGCCCGCTGAATTTCCGATTTCGCGGCGCCGTCCGATGTGCTACTTCCCCGCAGCTTTACGGGGTTTCAAAACTTCTTGGAGGGGTGACCATGAGAATCAAACTGCTCGATATCGTTCAGGTGACGGCGCTTGGCTTCGGTCTGGCCGGCCTCGGCTGCAGCGCCAAGGGCTCGGTCAAGATCGGCGGCGAGACGGAAAAGGCCGAAAAAGCCACGAAGGCCGAGAAGCCGGAGAAGGCCGAAAAGGTCGCGAAGGCCGAGGCCCCCGCGCAGGCGCCGGCGAGCGCCGAGGCCGAGGGCATGCACAAGCACAAGATGGATGCGGCGCCCACCGCTACGACGCCCGCCGCTACGACGCCCGCCGCGACCGAGCCCGCGCAGGCGGCCGCGCCCAAGGGCAAGAAGTCCAAGCGCGCGGCGTTCAATCGCAAGACCAAGCGCGTCGACATCGAGGACAAGGTGCAGTTCGAGGTCAACATGGCGGAGATCAAGGCGGAGTCGAACACGCTGCTCGACGACGTTGCGCAGGTCTTGTCGGAGAACCCGACGATCTCGGTCGAGATCGGCGGCCACACCGACGACACCGGCGCGGCCGAGCACAACCGCAAGCTCTCGGCCAGCCGCGCCGAGGCCGTCAAGCATTACCTCGTCTCGCGCGGCATCGCGGCCGAACGGCTGACGGTGAAGGGCTTCGGTTCCGACAAGCCGATTGATCCGGAGAAGAGCGACATCGCACGCGAGAAGAATCGCCGCGTCGAGTTCCTCGTCACCTCGCCCTAGCTTCCGTCGGTCGTCGGGCGCCCGCCGGGAATCGCCGGCGGGCGCGGGGAGCCGCGCCATGGAACTCTCGATCACCCACGAGTTCGACTGCGACGTCGAGCGCTACTGGCGCACCTTCTTCGACGAGGAGTACAACCGCGCACTCTACCGCGAGCTCAAGATGCGCGACCGCACGGTGCTCGAGCACGTCTCCGAGGGCGGCGGCGAGACGATTCGCCGCGTGGTGCGCGTCGTGCCCGACGTCGAGCTGCCATCGCTGGTGCGCAAGATCGTCGGCGAGTCGGTCGCTTACGTTGAACGGTCGACTTGGTCGCGCGCCCGGAGCGCGCTCGACGTGACGGTCGAGCTCGACGCGCCCGGCATGCGCGACCGGTTCGAGCTGCGCGGCGTCTACGCGGTCGCGCCATCGGGGCCCGGGCGCGTGCGCCGCGACTTTCACGCGGTGCTGAGCGTGCGCGTCCCCATAGTCGGCGGACAGGTCGAGAAGCAAATCGCCGAGCAGACGCGCAAGAGCTACGAGACGACCGCCGTCTTCACGCGGCGCTGGCTCGCCGAGCACCCCGCCGAGCCTTGAATCGCGGCTCCCGGCTGCGCGCGGGCGTCGACGAAGCCGGGCGCGGGCCGGTGCTCGGGCCGCTGGTCGTGGCGGCGGTGTGGCTCGACGCGGCGGCCGCGCGATCGCTCCGGCGCGCCGGCGTGCGCGACTCCAAGGAGTTCGGCGCGGGCGACGCGGCGCGGGCCGAGCGCGCGCGGCTGGCCGTGCTGATCACGGCGTCGGCTTCATACGTCGCTTACGAGGCGGTCGCGCCGCGCGAGGTCGATCGCCACGTGCTCGTCGGAGGTCTCGACCGGCTCGAGCGCGCGGTGGTGCTGCGGCTGCTGGCGCAAGGCCCGCCTCACGCCGCGGTGATCGCCGATGGCCGTCGCCTGTTCGCGCCGCTCCGCGCAAAGGTTCCCGAGCTCCGCGCGCTCGATCGTGCCGATGGCCGCTATGTCGCCGTCGCGGCGGCCTCGATCATCGCCAAGGCTCGGCGCGATGCGCTCTTTCTCGCGGACGCCGACGCGCACGGCGATCTCGCGCCGATGGCCCGGCGCGGCATGGGCTATGTCAACCCCGCGACGCGCGCTTTTCTCTTGGCCTACGTCGCACGGCACGGGCGGCTGCCGCCCGAAACGCGCCTGAGTTGGCGTTGGCGCGCCCTTCACGAGCTGCTCGGCCGCGATCCGCGCGCCGACATCCCCGCCGCATCGCGCGCGCAGCAGCGTCTGCTTCCGTAGTACGGCCTTTCAGACCGTATGACGGTAAAAATGATGGCGCTGTATACACGCCGTCATCGCGGCTGCGCCGCCTTGGCCTTG
>JBBTFH010000131.1:0-2125 GCA_038041915.1 Myxococcota bacterium | reverse complement strand
TCGACTGCATCGCCGGCGCGTCGTGCGACGGCATCGAGAACGGCGCCTGCAACGAAAAATGCGACACGGGCGCCGAGGGCGAGGCCGAGGCCGAGGCCGAGGGGGAGGACTGCTGCGATCCGAGCGACCCCTGTGACTGGGCCAACGACGGCGTCTGCGACTGCTCGGACTACTGCGCGGGCGCGTGCGAGTATGAATCGGCCAGCGATCTCGCGCTCTGCGACGGCGGCGAGGGCGAGGCGGAGGGCGAGTGCGACGCCTGCGCGAGCGAGGCGTGTATGTTCTGCTACTGCGAAGGTGAGACGAAGGCCACCGATTGCCCCGACGCCTACTACGGCACCGACGACGGCTGCGACTGCGGCTGCGCGAACTGGGACAGCCCCGATCCCGACTGCACCTAGCTGCTCGTTCTTCTCCTTCTTCCTTATCTCGACCTGCGAAAATCACCACCGCCGCGATACGGCTGCGCTCCGGCGTTGTGCCCGCCCGCCATCCGGCATACGCTCTGCGCACTCACTTCGAACAAGGAGGGCTGTATGCGAACGATGGCTTTCGGCTTTCTTCTGGTCGTGGGCTTCGCCTGCGCGGGCGAGGAGGGCGACGACACCGTCCCCACCGCCGCGCCGGTCGGGATCGTGCAAGGCGAGGTGCGTGACGGCGCGACGTGGGAGCCGCTCGAAGGGGCGAGCCTGACGCTGCGCGCGGGCGCGGACGTGCTCGAAGCGACCTCCGACGACGACGGGCGCTTCCTCATCGAGGACGTGCCGGCGGGTTCGTTGCTGGCGCTGGACGTCGCCGCCGATGGCTACGCCACGGCGCGGACCTGGGTGGCCGTGGACGATGCGGCGGGCGAGCACCCGCAGGGAAACTCGATCGCGCAAGCGATGCCGGTGCTATGGCCCGACGACGGCGAGATCGCGATCGAAGTTCGCGACGCCTGGGAAGACGAGGCCGTCGAGGACGTGGCCATCATCGCCCGCCCGCTGCCGGACGACTCGGGCATGCAAATCCTCGGCGCGCTCGAGGCGCGGACGGACGAGGACGGGCGCGCGACGCTGGAAGACGCGGCGACGTGGCAGACCTACCTCGTGATCGTACAGGTCGACGGCTATGCGCTCGGACAGACGTACCTCACGCAGGGCCAGACCGACGAGACGACGATCTGGATCCAGCCCGACGACGAGGGGGGCGAAGGCGAGAGCGAAGGCGAGTGCGACGGCTCCTACGACTACTGCTGCAGTTGGGACGACCCGTGCGGTCTCGAAGGGAAGGGCTACTGCGAGTGCCCCGACTGCGGGTGGAACGCCTATGACTGCTACTAGGCGTTCCGCGTGGGCGCTGCTCGCCGCGGCCTGCGGGTCTTCCGGCGGAAGTGCCGGCGTGCCGGCGGCGGCGCCGGTGGGCGTGCTCGCGGGCGAGGTGCGCGACGGCGTGACGCTCGAACCGATCGACGACGCCGAGGTTTCGGTGACGGCGGGAGCGGAGACGCTTTCCGCCACCACCGACGACGACGGGCGCTTCGTGATCGAGGGCGTGCCGGCGGGTTCGCCGCTCGCCGCCGAGGTCGAGGCCGACGGCTACGCGCGCGCGCGTGTGTGGTTTGCGATCGACGACGAGGCGGGCGAGCAGCCGCAGGAGAACTCGATTTTCGAGATCGTCGTCGACCTCTTCGACGACGACAATTCGGTGGACGTGCGCGTGCGCGACGGCGAGGACGGCGAGGGCGTGGCCGACGCGGAGATCGTCGTGCGGCACGTCGCGGGAGGCACGACGGAGCTTCCCGACGCGCTCTCCGCGACCACGGACGACGACGGGCGCGTGACCATCGACGACGTGGCGACGTGGCAGACCTACGTCGTCTCGGCGACGGCGAATGGCTACGCGCCCGGCGGGGCGTGGTTCACGCAGGGCGAGACCGCCGAGGTCGAGATCTGGCTCGCGCGACTCGACGGCGGCGAGGGCAAGGGCTTCTGCGGCGACGGCTGGTGCTCGGACGACGAGTGGGACTCGTGCTGCGACGACGGCTGCTGCGAGGACAAGGGCTGGTGCGGCGACGGCTGGTGCTCGGACGACGAGTGGGACTGGTGCTGCAAGGACGCCTGCTGCGAGGACTAGGCCTCCAACG
>JBBTFH010000130.1:0-2653 GCA_038041915.1 Myxococcota bacterium | reverse complement strand
TGCCCTCCCACACGCTCCAGCCGTAGTTCTCGCCTCCCGCCGACGAAGCGGGCTGCACGTCGATCTCCTCGACGTCGTACTGGCCGACGTCGGCGACGTAGAGATCGCCCGTCTCCGAATCGAACGAGATGCGCCACGGGTTGCGCAGGCCGTACGCCCAGATCTCCTCGCGCGCGCCGTCCTCGCCGACGAAAGGGTTGTCGGCCGGGACGCCGTATGGCTCGCCGCCGTCGACGTCGAGGCGCAGGATCTTTCCCAGGAGCACGCCGCGGTTCTGGCCGTTGCCCTCCGGATCGAAGGCGGAGCCGCCGTCGCCGAGCGCGACGTAGAGGGCGCCGTCGGGGCCGAAGGCCAGGCCGCCGCCGTTGTGGTTGAAGTACGGCTGGTCCTGCGTCAGGAGCTCTCGCTCGCTCGCGGCGTCGGCGAGGTTCGGATCGCCCACCGAGACGCGAAACTCGGCGATGTGCGTGTCGCAGCCGCCCGCGCCGTTGCAGCTCTCCTGCCCGGTGTAGTTGACGAAGAAGCGGCGATTTTTCGCGAAGTCCGGGTGGAACGCGAGGCCGAGCAGGCCGCGCTCGTCGTAGGATTCGGGCGTCGCCTTCATTCTCGCGCGTAGATCGAGGAACGGCGTCTCACGGAGCGTGCCGCTGTCGATGATTCGGATCAGGCCCTTCTGCTCGGCCACGAAGATGCGCGCGTCGCCCGGCGGCGACTGCACGTCGGTGGGAAACGACAGCCCGTCAGCGACCAGCGCCAGCGCGAGCTCGGGCGTGCCCTCGGCGGGCTTGCACGCTTCCGCGGGGCCAGCGTCGACGCTCTCGCCGCGCGCCTGCTCGCCGCCGCCGCCGCCGCAGCCGACGATTGCCGCCGAGGCCGCCAGCGTGAGACGCGCGCGCACGTGCGCTACTGCTTCGGCGCGATCCGGTAGATCGCGCCGCCGAAGTAGTCGGCGAAGGTCAGCTCGCCATCGCTGTCCTGGCCGAAAGAAGAGACGCCGAAGCCCGCGAGCCCCTCCCACTCCTGCGTGTCCGACACGTCGCCGTCGTCCCAGCGCAGCGAGCGGATGCGCTCGTGCATGTAGTCGGCGTAGAAGTAGGTTCCGGCGTAGGCCGGCATGCGGCAGCCGCGGTAGACGTAGCCGCCGGTCACCGACCCGCCTTCGAACCCGTGTTCGTACTCGAACGCGGGGAACGTCAGCCCCGACGAGCCGCCGCCTCCGTAGCTGTCCGATCCCTCGTAGCGGCTCCAGCCGTAGTTCTGCCCGCACGGCTCGTCCGCCGGCGCGACGTCGATCTCCTCGACGTCGTTCTGGCCGACGTCGCCGATGTAGAGGTCGCCCGTTTCGCGATCGAACGAGAAGCGCCACGGGTTGCGCATGCCCCACGCGCAGATCTCGCCGAGGCCGCCGCCGCCCGCGAACGGATTTCCCGCCGGGATCGCGTAGGGTGAGCCGCCGTCGACGTCGAGGCGCAGGAGCTTGGCGAGCAGCGTGCCGGTATCCTGGCCGTTCTCGTACGGGTCGCCGCCCGCCCCGCCGTCGCCCAGGCCGACGTAGAGGTAGCCGTCGGGGCCGAAGGCGATGCCGCCGCCGTTGTGGTTCCAGAACGGTTGGTCCTGCGAGAAAAGCTCGGCGGCGCTGTTCGCGTCGGCGACGTCGGGATTTTCCGAGACGCGAAACTCGACGACGTGCGTGTCGCAGCCGCCGTCGCCGTTGCAGCTCGCGTCGCCGGTGAAGTCGACGAAGAAGCGGCCGTTCTTCGCGTAGTCGGGGTGGAACGCGAGGCCGAGCAGGCCGCGCTCGTCGCCGAAGCCGGTCGTCAAGATGTCCGAAGCGATGTCGAGAAACGGCTCGGCCAGGAGCTTTCCGTCCTTCACGATGCGGATGCGCCCTTCCTGCTCGGGCACGAACAGGCGCGCGTCGCCCGGCGGCGACTGGATGTCGACCGGCCGGTCCAGCCCGTCGACGACGAGAACGGCGCCGAGGTCGGGCGTTCCGTCGATCGGAGCGCAGCCTTCGGCTTCGGCCTCGGCCTCCGCCTCGGCTTCGGCTTCGCCCTCGCCCTCGCCCTCCGCCTCGGCCTCCGCTTCGCCCTCGCCCTCCGCACCGCCACCGCCGTCATCGCAGCCCGCGACGAGAAGCGCCGCGCCCGCGATCCACGCCACGATCGTCGTTCGTGTGCCCACAGCTTCGTGTCGCGCGCGCGGATCTTCGCTCGCTGACGCTGTAGCTCGCTTACCTTTCTCTCCAATCGTCATGGAAACTCACGGGCACGTGCCGGCATCGTCGTTGTCGGAGATGTCGACGGACCCGGTGAAGCCGGCCGCGAGAAGTTGATCGCGAATCGCCTCGGCTTCGCAGGTCGGGAGTGCGTCGTTGCTGTAGATGGAGAGGAAGCTGCCGATCGACGCGAGCGCCGGCAGGTCGAGCGCGGTCAGCGCGTCGTTGCCCGCGATGGCGAGGTAGCCGCCGATCGACGCGAGCGCCGGCAGGTCGAGCGCGGTCAGCGCGTCGTTGCGGTAGATGTAGAGGTAGCCGATCGACGCGAGCGCCGGCAGGTCGAGCGCGGTCAGCGCGTTGTTGCTGCCGATGTAGAGGCTGCCGCCGATCGACGCGAGCGCCGGCAGGTCGAGCGCGGTCAGCGCGTCGTTGCTG
>JBBTFH010000129.1:0-6852 GCA_038041915.1 Myxococcota bacterium | reverse complement strand
TCGTGCTCTTGGCCCGCGTCGCCGACGCCGACCGCCGCCAGATCGCTCGCGCGCATCTCGGCGCCGGCGCCGGCGACGGCTCCGAGCAGCAGGTGCGCGCATCCATCCCGGGCAAGGTCGTACGCTGTCTCGTGCGCTCCGGCGAGGCGGTCATCGCCGGCCAGCCGCTGGTCATCGTCGAGGCGATGAAGATGGAGAACGAGCTGCGCGCCGGCCGCGCCGGTCGCGTGCGCGAAGTCATCGTGCGCGAAGGCCAGGCCGTGGAGTCGGGCGAGACGCTGCTGGTGCTCGAGTAGGTCCGCGGCTCGCTCAGCCGGCCAGGCGTCGCGACAGCTCTTCGATCTCGGGCGGGCCGACGCGTGGGACGAACAGGGCCGGCAGCTCGATCGAGGGCAGCGGCACCTCGGCTTGGATTCGCGAGAGGTAGCGCTCGTGCATCCGGCGACGCGCGCGGGAGAGGTGGGCGCGTCTTGCGACGTCGCCCAGGGTCGCATCCAGCGGTGTGTGATCGAGCTGCAAGAGTCGATCGAGGAGCAGGTCGGCCGGGCCGCCCTTGGGGAAGTGATCGGGGGACACGGCGTTCACGACGAGCGCGCCGAGCGGCACGCCGAGCTCGCCCTGCAGCCCGCGCATGAGATCCTCGGTTTCGGCGATCGGCATCTCTTCGGCCAGCGTCACGAGGTGCGCCACGGTAAGTAAAGGATCGCGCAGCAACTCCAGGATGCGCGCGGCGTCGCGCGCGAGCGGGCCGGGCGGTACGGTGTCGACGATGACCTTGGGCAGCCGCAGCATCGCGAGCAGGTGGCCGGTCGCGGGTCCGTCGAGGATGACGGTGTCGAAGCGGGCCGCGCCGCCCTCCTCCTCGGTCGTATGGAACCACACCTTGCCGAGCATCGAGTACTCGTCGAGCCCCGGCACCGCGCGAAGGAACGGGCGGACGACCCGGTTCTCGAAGACCGCGCGGTAGACCGCCTCGAAGCGAAGCACCATCAGGCCGTACTGCCGAAGCGCCGCGCGCGGCGTCATGTTGACGCACCACAGGTTGGGCGCCGTTTGCACGACTTCCTCGCCGACCGGCGGGCCGCCGAGGAGGTGGTGCGCGGGATCCTTGGCGCGAGTCTGCGCCAGCAGCACGCGTCGGCCGCGGCGGGCGGCGGCCAGCGCGAGCGCCGCGGCGACGGTCGTCCTCCCGACGCCGCCTTTGCCGGCGACGACGATAAGGCGGCGGTCGAGGAGAGCAATCATCGCGACGTGCGAGCCGTCAGCTAGAAGAAGTGCTCGACGCCGAGCACGAGGTGCATCGTGTCGTCGAAGGGGTGGATGCGAGAAACGACCTCGTCTTCGACGATCGACGGCTTCTCATTCGGGTCCTCGGGGTACGTCACCCTCTTCTCGGCGACAGTTCGATCGGAGACGACGAGATCGTACTCGAAGCGCGCGCCGACCACGACGTTGCGCGCCACCTCGTAGCCGACGCCGCCCGATGCGCGCCCGACCGGAACGAGCGCGGCCTCCGAAGCGGGACAACGGTTGCCGAGCGTCGGATCGTACTCGCAGACGGGGTCTCTCGAGAAGGCGAGCGCGTTGGTGCGGAAGTGGGCGATCACCACGCCCGCGCCGACGCCAGCCCACGCCAGCCACGGCCCGAGCCCGTACGCCGCGACCGGCATGAGGCCGAGCGTGGCGTAGCTCAGGCGCGTCCGCGTCTCGCGCAGTCCGGCGAATCGGTCGTAGTCGAGCTCGAGTCGCAGCCCGAGGTGCGGCCGGTAGAACCACGCGCCGTGCACGCCGAATCCGATGCCCCAGTCCTGCGCCAGATCGCGCGGCTCGCCGACGAGCATTCCGGCGCGCGCGGAGACGCCGGCGCCGTGCGCGCGGCCGGGGCCGCCGGGCTCGATCGCGCGCGCCGGCCGGGCGCCGATTCCGACGAGGGCAGCGACGAGACTCGCGGAGAGTCGCTTTAGCACCGTCGCACCGCGCGATGATAGCCGATATGCTGCGCGCGTGACGCGACTCCACCTGCGACGCGGACGCGCCAAGCCGCTCTGGCATGGGCACCCGTGGGTCTACTCGGGCGCCGTCGCGCGCGTCGAGGGTGAGTGCGCGCCGGGCGACGTTGTCGAGGTCGTCGACTTTGAGGGGCGCGTCATCGGGCGCGGCTTTTCCAATCCCCGTTCGCAGATCGTCTGTCGTCTCGCGACCTGGCGCGCCGACGAGGCGCTCGACGCGGCGTGGCTCGCGCGGCGCATGGGCGAGGCCATCGCGCTGCGCCGTCGCCTCGGCTTGCCGTCGGATCGCACCGACGCCTATCGCCTCGTCAACTCGGAGGGTGACGGGCTGCCGGGCCTCGTCGTCGACGTCTACGGCGACGTGGCGGCGGTGCAGTTCACGGCGCTCGGACTGCAGCTTCGCGCCGAGGAGGTCTTCGACAGCATCGAGCGCGCGCTTGGGCCACGCGCGATCGTCGAGGTGGGCGGGCAGGCCTTCGCCGAGGCCGAAGGTTTCGTGCCGCAGGTCGGTCCGAGGCGTGGCGAGGCCGTGGCGGTCGCTCGCGTGCGCGAGAACGGCTTGGCGTTCGAGGTCGATCTCTACGCCGGGCAGAAGACGGGGCTCTTCCTCGACCAGCGCGAGAACCACGAGGCGTTCGGCGCGCTCGCGCGTGGCGCGCGCGTGCTCGATCTCCACGCCTACGCCGGCGGCTTCGCGCTCCACGCCGCACGCGGCGGCGCGGCCTCGGTCGTCGCCGTCGACGTGTCGCGACGCGCCGTCGAGCGCGCGCGGGAGAACGCTTTGACAAACGGCCTCGCGATCTTGGCCGTCGAAGCCGACGCGTTCCACTACCTCGAAGCCGCGCCGCGCGAGTCCTTCGATCTGGTCGCGTGCGACCCGCCCAAGTTCGCGCGCGCGCGCAAGGATCTGGACGCTGCACTCAAGGGCTACCGCCGGCTGAACGCTCTCGCGATGGCGGCGGTCGCCCGCGGCGGCGTGCTGCTGACCTGCAGTTGCTCGCAGCTCGTCTCGGAGGAGGACTTCCAGCGCGTGATCGCGGGCGCGGCCGTCGACGCGCGGCGGACGGCGCGGCTCCTCCGCGTCAGCCACCAAGCGCAAGATCACCTCGTGCCGGTCGGCTTCCCCGAAGGGCAGTACCTGAAGTGTCTCTGGCTGGCGATCCAGTGACCGAGCAACCGCTCTCCGGATCGACGATCACGAGACCGTTGGCGCCCGGGTGCCGGCTCATCGCGCTCCGCAGCCCCACGCTTCCGCCGGCGACGCATACGAACTGCATCGTGCTGGGCGACGAGGAGCTCGTGCTCGTCGATCCGGGAAGCGACTATCCCGAGGAGTTGGCGAAGCTCGACGAGGCGATGGGCGCGCTGGAGGCGGGTGGGGCGCGGCTGCGCGAAGTGTGGATCACGCATCACCACGACGATCACTGGGTCGGGACGCCGCACCTGCGCGCGCGCGCGCCCGGGCTGATCGTCCGCGCTCACGAGCGCACGGCGGCGCTGCTGCGCGATCGCCTCGCCATCGACGCGCCGCTGGGGGAAGGCGATGCGCGCTCGCTCGGGGCCGCCGGCCGCGTGCGCGTGCTTCACACGCCTGGCCACACCAGCGGCCACGTGGCGATTCACGTCGAGAACGCGGGCGCGCTGGTCGCCGGCGATCTTGTCGCCGGCGCCGGCACGGTCGTCGTCGATCCGCCCGACGGCGACATGGCCGCCTACATGGACTCGCTGCGGCGCGTGCGCGCGCTCGGCCTGCGTGCGCTCTGGCCGGCCCACGGCCCGCTCGTCGCCGACGCGACGCGCAAGCTCGACGAGTACCTGAGCCACCGCTCGTGGCGCGAGGCGCGAATCCTGGCGGCGATCGGCACGGCACCGACGGCGCTCGATGCGATCCTCGACCACGCCTACGACGATGTCGCGGCGGCGCTGCGTCCACTGGCAGCGCGCTCCGCGCTTGCGCATCTCGCGAAGCTCGTCGCGGACGGGCTCGCCACCGAAGGCGGCGGACGCTGGCGGCGATCAGAGTAAGCCGACGTCGCTTTGCGGCAGCCAGCCTTCGAGGCCGCTTTCGGCGCGCACCTTGACGAAGTCGCCGTCGCGCTCGACGACGCGCACGCGCAGGCCGGCGTGCAGCGCGAAGGTGCGGCGGTAGCTCGGATCGGGACCCTCGGCCGCCTCGGCGCGGTCGGGCAGAACGATGCCGCGCACGACGGTCGCGTCGACCCACGCGCGCGCGCCGAGCCACGCGCCGAGCGCCAGCGCGGCGAGCGCCAGCGTCGCCGCCCCGGCGCCGACCGTCGCGCGTGCGACGCCGCCGAGCGCCCGCCGCGCGAGCAGCCCCGCGAAGGCGAGCGTCCACGCAAACGCGAAACCGGCCGCGAGCAGCGTCGGGCTCGCGGCCGCGGCGATCCGCTCGATCGGCGGATCCTCCTCGTTGCCCTCCAGATCGCGTCCCGTCGGACGGGGTGAGGCAGCCTCGCGCGCCCGCCGCGCCGCCTCACGCCGGGCGACGCGCAGGTTGTAGGCGACGTCGGCCGCGTTGGGTGCGAGCAGCCGGGCTCGCTCGAACGTGTGAATCGCCGGCCCGATTCGCCCTAGGCGGTAGTAGGCGTTGCCGAGGTTGTAGAGTACGTCGGGTCCGGCGCCGGCGCGCCCGCCGGCGTGGGCGACCCGCTCGTAGCCGGCCGCGGCGGCGGCGAAGTCGCCGCGGAAGTACGCGGCGTTCGCGTCGCCAAACGCCTTCTCGACGGCACCGCTCGAGGCGAGGAGTGCGATCGCGAACGTGCCGATCATTCCATCTTCTCGATCCGCCGCACGAGGTCGCGCGCGCGGGCGAGCGCTCCCGACATCTCGCCTTGGCGCGTGGTCGCCGGGCGCATCAGCCCGCGAGGCGGGACGTGCGCGTAACGCGCGAAGTCGCAATTGTCGAGCTCGGCGATGACGGCCCTGGCGAGACTCGAAGCGCCGCGACCGGCCAGCGCTTCGGCCAGCTCCTCGCGCGTCATGCCCTCGACGCGGCGGCCGAGACCCTCGGAGAGCGGATCGCGCAGCGCGGCCGCCACCTCGCCGAAGAAGGTCGGTGCCGCGTCATCGGCACTGCTGCCGCGCGCGCTCCGCTCGGCGCGGCGCAGGCGGATGCGCGCGGCCCCGCAGGCGCGACGGAGGCGCGAGCGCGGCGTGTCCTTCCGCGCGCGCGCGCGTACCGCGCCGACTGCCAGTACGCCGAGCCAGGACGCCGGGCCAACCCCGAGGAGCGCGAAGAAGAGCGGCTCGCGGTAGATCGGCCGCGCGCCTGCGAAGCCGAGATCCGCACGACGGCGAATCGGGCGAATGTCCTGGGCAACCTCGTTGACGCCGCGCTCGCCTGCGTCCTCGGCGGAGGCCGGCGCGCCGCCACGCACGGTGATCGTGATCGGCTGCGTGGCCGTCGCGCGATAGCCGCCCGTCTCGGGATCGAAGTAGGCGAAGGGCACTGGAGGGATCGTGAGCGCGCCTTCTCGCGTCGGCACGAGCGCGTACTCGAGGCGCTGTTCGCCGCCGACACGTGGGGATCCCGGATCGGGCGCGTCGATCCGGACGGTCGCGCGAGGATCATAGACCTTGAAGCCATCGGCGGCGACGGCGGGCGGCCTCAGCGCGCGCACGTTGCCGGCGCCGCGGATCGCCACGCGCAGCACGATGGGTTCTCCGACCGCGACCTCCGCGCGGTCGACGTCCGCGGAAATCTCGAACCGACCGACGTGCGCCGCGTCGAACCCCGTGGGCCGCCCGTCCTGCGGCAGCGGCTTGGCGACGATGCGCAGCTCCGGGGTTGTTCGCACGAACGCCTCGGACGCGAAGATGCCGGCCATCGTGCGGATTTGCGCCTCCATCGGTTCGACGACGAGCACGCCCTCGCGCAGCGGGAAGAGCGCTTTGCGCAGCACCGGCGCGACGAGGTACTCGCGGCCGCCGACTTGCTGCCGCTCGTACGCGAGGTGCCCGGACGGTTGGTAGAGATCCTCGCTCCAGAAGTCGGGTGTGCGCGGATCGCGTGTCGGCTGGAACTGACGAATGTCGGAGCGCGTGAAAACGAGCCATGTCACGGTCACCTGCTCTCCGACCCACGCCTCGCGCCGATCGGCGACGGCTTGCAGGAAGAGGTCCTCCTCGCCGATGGCGGGCTCGTCGAAAGGCGAGGACCACGGGAGGGGCGAAGGAGGAATCGGGGCGAGGGACGGCGGCGGCGCGGGCTGCGCCGTGCCGGGAAGCGCCGAGATCGCGATCGGCCGCGTCTCGTAGGTCGCGCCCTGCGCGTGGAGTCGCGCGGCGCCGATGCGCAACATGCCGGCGTGGCGCGGGCGCAAGCGGTACGTGTGGACCTCGCTCGACCGCACCTGCAGATCTGCCCCGTTCATGGTCACCTGCGTGCTCGTGCGGCGTCCCGCGGGAAAGACCGTGAAGTCGTCCATCGCGGGTGGGTCGTAGCGGTCGTAGCCGCCCGGCGCCTCGATCGTGATCTGAAGCGTCACGAGGCCATCCTCCGAGACCGAGTCGCGATCGACGGCCGCGCGGATGTCGGGCGCTTCGGCGCGCGCGGCGAGCGCGACGAGAACGGCCGGGAGCGCGCTGCGCTGAGCGGTCACCAATCCTTCTCCACAGTGCGGCGACGCGTCGCCTTGCGCAGTCGCTCGATTGCCACGTTCTTGTCGTTCTGCTCGAGGGCGTCGAGGACGGCCTCGAACGATTGGCGCTCGCGTTCGGGCTTCTGTTGCTGTTGTTGTTTCTGTTGTTGCTGTTGCTGCTGCTGTTGCTGCTGCTGTTGCTGCTGCTGCTGTTGCTGTTGTTGCTGCTGTTGCTGTTGTTC
>JBBTFH010000128.1:0-2548 GCA_038041915.1 Myxococcota bacterium | reverse complement strand
CCCTACGAAACCGGGCGCAGCGAGTCGTTCACCCACGACCGCTGCGAGTACGACCCCGCCGGAACGCTCACGTCGCACGAGGTGCGGCATTACCGTCACGAAATTCTGGGCGAAGAGGAAGTGACGGTGCCCGCTGGGACGTTCGCGGCGATCGCGATCGAGCGCACGGATCTCGACGACGGCGACGTCAAGCGCTACTGGTTCGCCTGCGGCGTCGGCAAGGTGCTCGAACGCAAGATGCTCGAGGACGGGAGCGTCGGTGGGAGCGAGGAGCTCGCGGCCTACGAGGAAGGGCAGAGCCGGTGCGAGGACTGAGAGCGGCCCTCGTGACCGCGGCCCTGGTCGCCGCGGCCTGCGCGCCCGGACGCATCGGCGGCGGCGCCCGGCCGGACGGCGGCGGCGTGGCGGAAGGCGGCGGCGATGACGGCGGCGACGAAGACGGCGGCGGGAGCGCCATGCCGCGCGGTTGCGGCGACATTTACGCCGAGGACGAACTGCCGGAGTTTTCGCTCGAGATGGACCCCGTCGAATGGGGCAAGATCCTGGTCGAGATGGCGACGTGGCGCACGGTCCTCGCGTCCGGGATGCCGATAGCGCCGCCGCACGCGGCCACGTTCCGCCACGGCGCCCAGGAGCCGCTCACCGCCGTCGTACGCCTCCTGGGCGATCCGGCGCGAGATTGGCTGGGCGGAAAGCCGCCGCTGCGCATCGCGTTCGACGAGGTCGAGGTCTCCGCGCGGTTTCACGGACTGCGCGCGATCGAGCTCGTCGCGCCGCCCGGCGACGCGAGCCTGCTCCGCCCGCGCCTCGCGCTCGCGCTTTTTCGCGACCTCGGGCTGCCGGCGCCGTGCGCCGCCAGCGCCCGCCTCGTCGTCAACGGCGCGTACGCGGGCGTCTACACCAGCGTCGAGCCGGTGGACGACGTCTTCCTGAAACGCGCCTTCGGGAACAGCCGCGGCGCGCTCTACCGCTCGGGCTTCGAAGTCGTGCCGACGGGCAGCGGCGTGCAGCCGGACGCCGCGCCGCGCGATCGCTTCTGGGCGACCTACGACGTCGAGGGGCTCGAGGCGATCGTCGATCTCGACGAGGCGGTGATGGAGTGGGCGGCCGAGGCGATGCTGCCCGACGGCGACGGCTACTGGGCCGGAGGGAAGGGCTACTTCCTCTACGACGCGCCGCACAGCGGTCTGGCGTTCGTGCCCTCGGGGCTCGATCTGGCGGGGACCTTCGACGCGCTTCCGGCGGACGCCGATCCGCTCGCGTGGCGCGCGGAGGGCGCGCTCGCGCCGCCGCACTTCGGCGCCGTGCTCGCCGACGCCCGCTGGTCCGCGGCGTTCGTCGCCGATCTCCGGTGGGCGCAGGACGCCTACGGCGGAGGCGCGCTCGTGGCGCGCCTGGACGCGTGGTCGGCCGAGATCGCCGAGGCGGCCGCCCTCGACGCGAGCAAGCCGTTCTCCGACGCCGAGCACGACGGCGCGGTGACCGCGCTGCGCGCCTACCTTGCGGCGCGCGCCGAGTTCATCGGGACGTGGCTCGCGTGCCGCATGGGTGGTGACGGAGGGGAGGACGCCGATGGCGACGGCGTCTCGCGCTGCGACGACTGCGACGACGCGGACGGGGCCATCGCGCCCGGCGCCGTCGAGTCGTGCAACGGCGTCGATGACGATTGTGACGGCGCGGTCGACGAGGACGCGGGCTGCCCGGACTGCGCCTCGGCGGTGATGAGCGGCGGGGAACCGCTCGTCGGCTTTCCGGCGGACCGGTATTTTGGCATCTGCACGCTACCGCGCACGTGGCCGGATGCGCTCGCACAGTGCGCGGCGCTCGGCGGCAGGCTCGCCACTCCCAGGAACGACGCGGAGGAGGCGTTCGTCGCGGACCTCGCGCTCGGCCGGTCGGCGGAGAACTGGTGGCTCGGCATCAACGACATCGCGCAGGAAGGCGCGTGGGTCGAGTCGGAGGGCGATCCGATCGCGTACTTCGCGTGGGCGCCCGATCGCCCCAACGGCACGACCGATCAGAACTGCGTCGTCCTCGACGCGAAGCTCGGCGGCTGGAACGACAAGGCCTGCGGGGAGGCGCACCCGGCGGTGTGCCGGCTGCCGTGGTTCACGCAGGGGCCGTAGAGGCTACAGCCTGAGCTGGAGCTGTCCGATCGCCGCCGTCGCGTCGATGTCCTCGATCGCGGCGTCGTCGAGACGTGGCGTGCGGGCTTCGACCTCCGTGCGTTCGAGCTCGAGGAGCAGCCTTACGCTTTCGCCGAAGTCGATGTCGATCGCGCCCGTCCAGACGAAACGGGCGCCGACTTTCTCTTCGCGATCGGCGTCGAGCCACTCCGCCATCAAAGCCGGCTCAATCGCGACGTCGGCGCCGAGCGCGAGGCTGTAGCTCGCGAGCGCGGTCGCGCCCTGCCACGTGCGCGCCGCGCCGCGCGGCCCGGCGTCGGTCCGCGCGCCGAACAGCCACTCGCTCTGGGCGCGCGCCTCACCGACGGCAAGACGCCCGTCCGCGCCGCCGGCGGCGCCCCGCGCGCGGCGCGCGCGCTCGC
>JBBTFH010000127.1:0-15113 GCA_038041915.1 Myxococcota bacterium | reverse complement strand
ATTGTCCTGACCGACGACGACGAGGTGCGCGCGCTCAACCGCCGCTGGCGCGGCCAGGACCGCACGACCGACGTGCTGTCGTTCGCGATGGACGGCTTCGCCCGCCCCCTCGCTCCGCGCTCCTCCGCCCATCCCCGGCGCTCCGCCCGAGGCGCCGGCGCGCCGACGATTCTCGGCGACGTCGTGATCTCCGTCGAGCAGGCGCTACGTCAGGCGCCGCGACGGCGGCGCGGACTCGACGACGAACTCGCGTTCCTGCTCGTGCACGGCTTCCTGCACCTGTGCGGCTACGACCACGCAAAGCCCGCCGAGCGCCGCACGATGCGCGCGGTGGAGCGGAAGCTGAGGGCGTTGCTGGGGAGCGCGGCCGCCCAGCGAGCTTATCGCCGTCCGAAGCCGTCACTCTCCCGCGATGAGTGAGCAGTCGCCGGGCGAGGGGGTGGAGTCGCTCCACCACGTTTCGTCGCCGATTCGGACGACGGAAGCTCCCGCGTTCACGTTCCACACGTCCACCGTGCCCGGCGTGCCGCTCTCGTCGGGCAGGCCGCTGAGGTTGCTCTCCGGGTAGAAGTCGGCGTCCGAATGGTCGGCGCCGCCGCCATAGATCACGCCGTCGACGATGTCGCCCCCGTCGTTCGCGAGCAGCACGGCGTCGGCCGGGCCTTCGGCGGCGTTCTGCAGGTTGGGCTCGAAGTCGAGCACGAGATCATACGAAGGGCTGGCGTTTGAGGCGTCGCTCGACGGCCCTCCGACGACCACGCATCCGGCCGCGGCAATCGTGAAACCGGCCGGCAGCGTCGTCTCGGCGTTGATCGTCGGCCCGCCCCATCGGATCTCCCAGCCCGCGAGGTCCACCGTCGCCGACGTGCCGTTGTAGATTTCGACCCACTCGTAGCCGTCGTCGAGATCCTTCGACTCGCGGTTGTAGAGCACCTCGGACAGCACGACGGTGGTGGACGGCGCGCAAGCCGCCACGTCGCCGCAGTCCTCCGCGTCCCAACAGTCGCGCAGACCATCCGAGTCGTTGTCGATTCGATCCTGGCAGGCGTCGCTTCCCAGCTCCACGAAGCCCGCGCCGCCGCAGCCGAGCGCCGCGGCGCAGAGGCCGTCCGCGCAGTCCGTCGTCCCGTCGTCGTCGTTGTCGACCTCATCGGCGCACGTGGCCTCGGTCTGTTCGAAGGCGGCGCACACGCCCACGTTGGGGTTGCCGGCGCGGCAGTTAAAATCCTCGCAGTCGAGGAAGCCGTTCAGGTCGTTGTCGCCAGCGTCCATGCACTCGGCGTCGGTGTTCTCCCACGCCTCGTCGCACATGGCCTCGAACGCCTGGAAGGTTTGGCAGGAGAAGTCTGCGCAGTCGATGTAGCCGTCTTCGTCGTTGTCGCTGCCGTCGGAGCAGCGCGCCGCCGTGTTCTCGACGCCCGGCGTCAGGCACACGCCGGTTGGCTCGCAATCGGCGTCATTGCAATCGAACTCGCCGTCGCCGTCGTTGTCGGCGGCGTCGTTGCACAGCGCCGCCGTGTCCTCGGTCGCCTCGGATTCGGACTCGGCCTCGGACTCCGATTCGGATTCGGATTCGGCCTCGGACTCCGATTCGGATTCGGATTCGGCCTCGGACTCCGATTCGGATTCGGCCTCGGACTCCGCCTCCGCCTCGCCTCCCCCCGCGGCCGAATCGTCGCGGCACGCCGCCGTGAGCATCGCCGCCAGGATCCACCCAATGCCGAGAAGTTGTCGCATGGTCGTCGCCTCCGGGAACGGGTTATAGACGCGCCGCGTCGTGGCGCACAAGCAGGCGCTAAGGTTCTTCGCTGATGGTCAGCTCGTAGTCGCCGGCCGCGCCGCCGTAGCCGCTGACGACGAGGTAGTAGTCGCCGGCCTCCGCCGCGAAGGTCACCTCGGAGGCGGGCGTGCCGCCGTCGCGGTCGTCGTTGCACGCGATCTCGGAAGCGCCCGACGTGCAAGCGGCCGAGCGCACGAACAGCACTGTGTCGAACCCGGTGCCGGGGTTGGCGAGGCTCGCGGTGACGGTGCGCGGCGAGAGCGCGCGATAGAGGTAGACCGCGTCGGCCGCGATGGAGCTGGTCGCGCAGCCGGTCGGCGCGAAGAGGTTTTCCAAGCCCGAGGTCGAGCCTTCGGCGTGGCGCGTGACCGACACGTCGGGCGCGGCGATCCCATCGCCGCAGGGATCATCCTCGCTGGCGTCGGAAGCGGCGTAGCAGCCGGGGTCGTCGGGCCAGCCGTTTGCAAAGTCGCCGTCGTCGTCTTCGGTGTCGGCGCAGGCGGGCGCAGTCGCCGGGTCGTCCTCGGATTCGTCCTGCGGGTCCGCGCAACCGGGATCGGCGGGATAATCGATAGCAAAGTCGCCGTCGTCGTCCTCCCCGTCGAGGCACGCGGCGTTTTGCTCGTCGGCGTCATCGAGATTGACGCAGCCGAGATCGTCGGGGAAATCGAGAAAACCGTCGCCGTCGTCGTCGATGTCGTTGTTGCAGGCGGCGCCGCGGCAGCGCCAGTCGCCCGCGCCCTCGGCGGCCTCGAGGCAGAGCTGGTCGCCAGAGCACGAGAGCCATTCGATCGCGGGATTGCACGGCTCGCCCTCGGCCAGCGTGCCGGAGAGGTTCAGCGCGAAGGCGCCCGAGCTGCTGCTGAAGCCGTCGACGAAGACGAAGAGCAGGCCGGCCTCGACACCGACGACGGTGAGATCCGACTGTAAGCCGCAGGTGCTCGAGTCGTCCTGGCAGCCGATCACGGAGCCGGTCGCGCAGCTCTCGCGCCGCACGACGATAGCGGTGTCGTAGGACGAGCCGCAGAGCGAGAAGCGCAGAGTCGTCGCGTCGCCGGGAAGCTTGACCAGGTAGACCACCTCGGGGGCCGTCGAGCCGAGGCAGGGCACCGTGTAGTCGTCGCCCTGGCCGACCGTCGAGCCGCTCGCGGAGCCGGCGATCGTGATGTCGGTGACGTCGTCGCCGCCCGCCGAGCAGACGTCGATCTCGGAATCGTCGGCCGCGGCCGCGCAGCCGGGATCGTCCGGGTAGTCCACCGTGCCGTCGGCGTCGTCGTCGGCGCTGTTGGCGCACTCGGGGGCCTCCGCGGGATCGGCCTCGCTGTCGTCGCTCGCCGACGTGCAGCCGGGATCGTCCGGGTAGTCGGCAAAACCGTCGCCGTCGTCGTCCACGCCGTCGTCGCATGCCGCGGCGTCGCAGGTGCCGCTCGGCGAGCAGACGTAGCCGTCGACACACACGAGCGAGGCGGAGCCCTCTTCGCAGGCGCCCCCGGCCGGGATGACGCCGCGTACGTGCAGCGTGTAGCTGCCGCCGTAGGCGCCGTCGACGAAGATGTAGTGCGTCCCGAGCGTCGGCGTGGCGATCTCGAGCGACGCGTCGAGGCCGGCTCCGGTCGCGCACTCCTCCTCGCTCGCCGCGTCCGCGCAGGCCGTCCGCGAAAAGAGGATCACGTCCGCCGTGGTGCCGCCCGCCGTCCAGGCGCGCAGCAACACGAGCGGCTGCGTGACCTGGAACGAGTAGATGTCCTCGCCGCTCTCCGAGCCGCCACAGAAGCTCGTGAAGTTCGAGGACTGTCCGGCGGTCGTGCCGGCGACGTCGCCGTCGTCCCCGAGCTCGTCGACGAGCACGCCGGGGATACACTCGTCCTGCTCCTGGGCGTCGGCCGCCGAGCCGCAGCCCGGATCGGCCGGGTAGTCGACGTCGTCGTCGCCGTCGTCGTCCTCGCCGTTGCCACACTCGGGCAGCGTGGCGGGATCGGCTTCGTCGGCGTCGTCGGCTCTCTCGCAGCCGGGGTCGAATGGAAAGTCGATCTCTCCGTCGCCGTCATCGTCTACGCCGTCGGAGCAGACGGGCGGGAGACACAGCGGTTCGTCCTTGGCCGCGGGCGCGCGGCAGACCAGGCCCGGCGCGCACGCGTCGGCGGCGTCGGGTTCGCACGGACCGCCCTCGCCCTCGAGCGCGAAGACGCGCAGCACGAAGGCGCCCGAGGAACTCGACGACCAGCTGTCGACCACGACGAACACATCGCCCGGCTCGAGCTGGAGCGTGATGGTCGAGGCCGGCGGATCGCTGCCCTCGTCGTTGCAGGCAAGCTGGGAGTCGGCGTCGGCGCAGTCGGAACGAATGTAGACGACGGTGTCGAGGCTGGTCGCCTCGTCGACGGTGCTCGCGACGTAGGCGCCGGCTTCGGCGATCGTGACGCGGAAGATGCTCTCGGCGCCGAACCCGCCGCAGGAGCCCTGCATGGCGCCGGCCGCGGCGGCGTTCGAGCCGGAAAAGGACGAGCCCGGCGCGAGCTCGACGTACTCGACGCCGTCGCCGCACTCGCCGGTGAGTGTGTTGCGCTCGCCGGCATCCTTCGCGGAGGCGCAGCCGGGATCGTCGGGGAAGTCGATGTGCCCGTCGCCGTCGTCGTCGATCCCGTTGGCGCAGACGGCGGCGGTTGGCGGCGCGTCCTGGCCTGTGCCTGCGTCTGCCGGTGCGGCGGCGGCGCCCATGTCGTCGGCTCCCGGCGCCTCGCCAGCGTCGGCCTCGTCGCGGGGTGCGTTGCCCGCCGCGTTGCAGCCGAGCGTGAAGATCGCGGCGAGCCAGAAGCGCGTCATTGTCGACGAGAATCCGGTCGGTGGCGGCAGGTTGTCAAGGAATCGGCGGCGCCGCGACGGAGGTGTCGCTCCTGGTGGCGGGAGACGGCCCCAGGAGTATCGCCGCTACGCCCATCGCGAGCGTCAGGAGCATCAGCGCCACCGACACGCCGTGGAGCTGGCCGAAGGCGGCGCGGCGGGGATCGTCGGGCGCGACGCTGTCAAGGGTGCCCATCGCCTCGCGCAGCCGCACGAGCCGCGGCGTCACGAGGACGCGCGAGATCGCGGCGCACGCCGCCATTGAGGCGCACAGCGCTGCTTGCGCGGCACGCCGCCGCGCGTCGGTCTCCGCGAGCAGCGCGCAGGCGACGAGGAGCGGTCCGGCGACGATGCCGAAGAGATCGATGCGCGCGAGCACGCGCCCGACGACCAGCCCGGCGAGATGGCGTGACGCGAGCGCCTCGAACGCCGCCGGCGCGACCACGAAGCCGAGTAGCGCGAGGCCGCCCACCCAGAAGGCCAGGACGAGACGGTAGCCGAGGGCGGCGACGGTGATCACGCCGCTTCCTCGCGCAATGCGGCGATCGCGCGCGCGGGATCGTTCGTGATGATGCCGTCGACGCCCAACCGAGTGAGACGCCGAAGCTCCTCCGCGTCGTCGACGGTCCACGCGAAGACCGCGTAGCCCTCGCGATGCCACCGCCCGAGGCGCGGCGCGGTCACGAGCGACGCCTCCGGGTGGAGCGAAAAGGGGCGCACGAGCGGACGGGTCCACTCGACGGGCAGGCGCGGCGGGGCCAGCAGGCTGCCCCAGCCCAGCCGACGGGGTGTGCCTTGCCGGTGGCCTGCGGCGAACAGCAGCCCGGTCGGCAGCGCCGGCGCGATCGCGCGCACGCGCAACAGCGTGGCGGGGTTGAAGCACGAGAGGAGCACGCGTCGCTCGGCGCCGCAGCGCCGCACCACGGCGACGATGTGAGCCGCGAAGGCGGCATCGCCCAGGCGCGCGTCGTCCTTGATCTCGATGTTGACCAGTAGGTCGCCCGTGGACTCGAGCACCTCGGCCAGTGTCGGGATCGGCTCGCCGCCGACGCGCACCGCCCGCAGCGCATCGACGCCGAGCGCCCGCAGTGCCTCGGGGCGGCCGGCGAGGCGCGCGAGCGTCCGGTCGTGGAAGACGATGGCCACGCCGTCGCGCGACGGGCGCACGTCGATCTCCACGCCGTCGGCACCGGCCAGAGCCGCCGCGCGGATCGACGCGAGCGTGTTCTCTGTGGCGATGGCGGCGGCGCCGCGGTGCCCGAAGACGAGCGGGCGGCCGGCGGAGCGGCCGAATATCGCTGGCGGGCTCAATCGTGTAGCCGCCACGGATCGCGGCGGAGGCGCGCAGGGTCGAAATCGACGCCGCAGCGCCCGAAGGAGGAAACGAGCTCGTCGCTCCGCTCGCGGATCTGCCGCACCGTGCACTCGTAGCCGTAGCGCAGCATGCGCTGCCGCACCTCGAAGTTCATCGCGTTCGCGAAGAACAGCGCCGACTCGCGCTCGTCGGGCTCGAGCAGCAGGACCGTGACGTCGGGCCGCTCGCTGCGCCAGCGCCTGAGGCCCTGGTGGAGCTTGGTCTTGGTGTTCATGCGGGCCGCCTGGTCCCACACCGTCAGCAGCCCCTTGTCGCGTAGCCGGGTCGCGCCGCGCAGCGGTGTCGGCAGCTCGTGCTCGGAGGGCACGTTGCGCACGGGCACCATCGGGTTGACGACGACGATGAGTCTGGCGCCGTGCCTGATCGCCACGTCGGTGTGCGCGACCTTGCCGGCGCCGCCGTCGACGAAGTCGCGATCGTTGATGCGCACCGGCTCGAAGAAGATAGGGATCGCCGACGATGCGGCAATCGCCCTGGGCACCGAAATGTCGCGCCAACCGCGCTCGCCGAAGACGATGCGGTGGCCTGAGTCGAGATCGTTGGCCGTGATGTAGAGCTCGAGCGGGAAGTCGTCGAAGCGTGTCGGCAAAGAGTGGCGCTGGAAGAAGCGCGTGAGGAAGGCTTCGTAGTGCTCGAGTGAGAAGACGCCCGAAGGCAGTGCGTCCTCGAGATCCTTGCCGAGCTCCGGGGCGCTGAAGCGGCCGCGCGCGCCCTTGCCCATGTGCACCATCACGATCTTGGCGATGTCGCGCACCGCGCCGAGCATCGCGCGCACGTCGAGCCGGTAGACGTCGTGGCGCCTCAGGCCGAAGAAGTCGTCGTCGGGATCGAGCATCGCGCGCATGAGGCGGCGCGGCGACACGCCCGACGCGACGATCGCGCCGACGCTGGCGCCCGCGCTGGTTCCGACGATGAGGTCGAACTTGCCGGCGTGGAACGTGCCCTCGAACAGATCGTCGAGCGCGGCCAGCGCTCCGATCTCGTACATGGCGCCGGTGATACCGCCGCCGCACAGGCAGAGCGCGATCCTGCCCTTTCCAGCCCCGTTTCCGTCGGGAGTCCCCACGGAGCGAGCATAGCAGACGAGCTCCGCTACAATCGGCGCCTCATGCGAATCCCGAACATCTTCCTGATCTTCGTCGTGGCCACGGGCTGCGGCGACGACTCGGCCGCGAGCACGCGCGTCGACGAGCGCGGCTGTCCTGACGAACCTGGCGCGCTCGATCTCGCAACCGGCGACGTCTGCGGTGCGCTGGCGATCGAGGTGGACGCCGTCGAAGGCCACGACGCGCGCGGCGCCGCGCTCGACACGCTCGCCACCCAACTTGGCGACCTCGCCGGCTCCGGCCACTTCGGCAAGCCCGACGGCATCTCGATCGTCGTCGACGAAGAGGACATCGCACCCTCGACCGAGGCCGATCACGCCTACACCTTCGCGGAGCTACGGGAGCTGATCGACGCCCATCGGTCCTATGCGCGCGCCGAGGGCGAGGCGGCGATCCATCTCCTCTACGTCGACGGGCACTTCGAGGACGACACGAGTCAGTCGCGCGTGCTCGGCTTCGCCTACGGCCACTCGCGCATCGTCATGTTCCGCGCGTCGATCGACGATGGGTGCGAGGCGGCCCTGGCGCTCGTGCGCGACCGCGTGTGCAACCTCGCCGAGTCGACCGTGCTGCTGCACGAGGTCGGCCACCTGCTCGGCCTGGTCGACAACGGCCTGCCGATGGTCAGCGATCACAAGGACGAGGAGCACGGCGCGCACGACGTCGACGAGGACTGCATCATGTACTACCTCTCGGAGACCTCGCAGATGATCCCTCTGCTTATCGACAACGTGACCGGCGGCGACGAGTCGGTCACGCCGTTCGACGACCGCTGTCTCGAGGATCTGGAGGCCGCCCAGATGTAGTCCGAACCCGCTCCACCGCGGGACGGCATGCCCAGGGTTGGCTCAATCGCACGGCGCAACGCCATTCTGCACGCTGAGGACATAGCCGGCGCACTCGAACGCGCCGGTCGCGTAGACGCGCAGGTAGTAGCGGCCGGAATTGTCCGTGCATTGCGCGGCGCCGCCTCCGGCTGCGCTGCACGGGCATTCGCCGGACGGCCCATCGTAGGCGTCGGTCGCCGTGCTTGCCGGCACATCGGCGCAGCCGTCGGCGCCGGGCGGGGCGCGCACGAGATCGAATCGCACGACATCGTCCGGATGCGCGACCGAGACGACCACGTGGAAGCGATCGCCGCCGGCGGCGAGGTCGTCGTCGTCGGTGGCGTCGAAGCGATACCAATCGACGTCGGCGGGGTCGCGAAGGGCGCGCAGCAGCAGCGTGGAGCTGCCGGCGGGCGCGGCGTCGGCAAACGATCCGAGATCGGCCGCGCCGGCGCAGGTGTCGTTTGCGCCCTCGTCGGGATCGGAAAAATCGTCGACGGCGCCGTCGCAGTCGTTGTCGAGCCCGTCACAGAGCTCCGGCAAGGTGGTGTCCGCCTCGCACGCCGACCACGCGCCGCTTGCGCAGCGGCGCAGCCCCGCGCAGATGCCGAACTCGCTCTCGGCGCCGTCGCAGGGCGCCCTGACGCCCTCGCGCGTCGCGTCGCACACGCAGATCGTGTCCGGGTGGCAGTACGACGCGCCGTCGGCGGGATCGGCCGCGCAGGCGTAGCCCTCGGGGCACGCGCCGGCCTCGCACGGGGAGCCGCAGGCGGTAGCAAAGTCGGGCGCGGCGAGGCAGCGCTGGCCGGCAAGCGGGCAGTTGGCCGCCGACGCGCAGAGCACGCAGGGAGAGTCGATGTCGGCCGCGCACAGCATCTGGCCGGAGGTCGCGCCGATGGCGGCGCACAGGCCGCTCGCGCACTCGGCGCCCTCGCTGCACGGCTCGCCGATAGGCCGCCCCGAGGGACCGGCGACGGCGGCGTCGGGCAGCAATGGAATCGCGAGCTGGTCTCCGCAGCCGGCGGCGGCGAGCAGGGAAAATACGATTGCCAAGCACGCGGGGCGCGGCAAGAGCGCCATGATAGCATCGCGCGTCGATGCGACGCGCTGCTTTGGCCTCGTTGCCCTTCTTCCTCGCGTCCGCGGCGGTGTCCGCGGATCCCGTCGCGCTCGTGCCACTCGGCGAGGGTGACGCGTGGCACGCCTCCGCGCAGGCATACCTCGCGGCCGGGCCCGTCATCGCGGCCGCGGGCGTGCCGATCCTGGACGCCGCGCGAGCTCTCGACGCGCCGGACGCTGCGGCGGGCGATTCGCACGCGCGCGAGGCGGCCTCGCTTCGGAGCGAGGGGCTTGCGGCGTACGAACGGCTGGCTTTCCCCAAGGCGCGCGAGCGCCTCGGCAGAGCCGTTGCGCGCTACCGTGACGCGTTGCTCTTCGGCGACTTCCGCGAGGCCCTCGCGCAGACGCTCCACGCCCTGGCGGCGTCGGAGATGCTCGACGGCGATCTCGACCGCGCGACGCGGACGTTGCGCCTCGCGCGTCGGGTTCGTTCCGATCTCGCGCCGTCGGAGAAGCAGTTCCCGCCCGCCGTCTCGGGCCTGTTCGCCGAGCTCGCCTCCGAGGAGCCGCCGATGGGCAGGCTGCGTGTGCGCGCGACGCCCGACGCGATCGTGCGCATCGACGGGAAGATCCGCGGCGTGACGCCGCTCGATCTCGACGTGGAGCTCGGCGATCACCTCGTCGACGTGCGCCACCCCGGCTATCGCGCCGATCTGCAGTGGGTGACGGTGGCCAAGAAGAAGCCGGCGGTGCTGGAGGCGGTGCTGGTGGGCGCGGACGAAGAGAGGGTATTTACCGCCGCGCTCGATCGCGCGCGCGCGGAGCTCGCCGCCGACCGGAGCCCGGCGGCGGTTTCGATCGTGCGCATGCTCGGCGTGCGCCAGGCGATCCTCATTCTCGGCGGCGACTACGGCGTGGAGGCGGTGTGGCGCGACGGCGAGTCGGCGGTTCGACGGGCGCGCGGCGCGTCGGGCGAGGACGTCGCGCGTGCGCTGCTCCATGGCGGACCGCCGATCTCCGGCGAGGTGAGCCGGGCGGAGAAGCCGCTGTGGCGGAACGGGTGGGTGTGGGCCGCGGCGGGCGCGATCGTCGTGGGGACGGCGACGGTAATCGCGATCACGACGAGCCCGGATCCCGCCGTGCTGCAGGTGCGATGATCATTCCAAGCCGCGCGTCGGCCGCGCTGCTGCTGGCGGGCTGCGGCGCGCCGGAGCCCGAGTTCCACGGCGAAACGGAGGTTGTCGTTGGGGAGCGCGTGACGCTGGAGGTGCTGCGCGGCGACGGTTTCGGCGAAACACCCGAGTTCGGTCTTGAGGACGGCGCTGGCGCGACCTTCTCGGGCGCCGACGTCGATCTCGCATCCGACGGTAACGTGCTGTCGTTTCGCGTGCCCGCCGGCATCGCGAGCGGCTCCGTTTCTGTGCGCGCCGGCCCGTACGCGTTCGATCTCGACGTGCGCCGCCTGGCCGTCGGGGTGGCGAAAGGCGGCGCGGTCGCGCTGCGCGACGCTGCCGGCGAGATTTACTTCGACGCCGAGGCGAAGCTCCAATCCTCGCGCGTGCGGGTCGGCGCCGACGGCGCGACGGTCGCGCTGGTGTCGCGCGAGCCCGGCGCCGTGCAGGTCTTCGACCTGACGCGGGATCCGCCGGCCGCATCGATCGGCCGCATCGACTTCGCCGAAGAGGTGCGCGACGCCGTCGTCGTTGGCGACCGCCTCTGTGTTGCGCTCCCGCGCGGCCTCTGCATCGTGCGACTCGGCGACGCCCCCGCGCTCGAAGGGTGCACGGGCGGCGACATGCGCGGCGTGGCCGCCGGGCCCGACGACGACTCCGCTTACGCCGCCGGCGCGATCGACTGCGACGTCGGCGTGCGCGCCTGCGACGGTCTCATCCGGGTGAACCTCGGCGTCGTCCCGGTCGTGCCCGCCGCCACGTGGATTCTCGACGAGGCTCCCGGCGGCGTCGTGGCGCTCGCGGTCGGCGACGAGGCGGCGCTGATCGTCGACGTCGACGGCGCGGAAGCCGCGCTGCGCGCCGTCTCGCTGGGAGCGCTCAATGTTGCGTCGATGCCGCTGACACCGGACCTCGCCGGCGGGTTGGCCGCGGCCGGCGGTGGACGGTTCCTCGTCGGCGGCGCCACCGCTTTCGCCGAGGCGACGTTTGCCGACGGCGTGCCTTCGCTCGGCGCGGCGGCGCCGATGACGCGAACGATCGTGGGGTTGGCGTTGACCCGCGCGGGCGACGCCTTCGTGGGCTTTTCCGACGGGTTCGGCCGCGCGGATCTTGCGGCCGGTTCGGTCGAGCCGCTCGGCGAATGGATCGAGGCGATCGGGTTCGGCGTGCAGCCTTGAGCTGCTACCGGCGCGCTTGTGCGGCGAGGCCGAGCGCGTAGTTGCCGAGCTCGTCGTTGAGATTCGGCGGCAGGCCGTGGCCGGGCAGGGGCTCGACGCGCACGAGGTAGCGTTCGCCCTGCCGGCGGACGATCACGCGCGCGACCTTCGCGAAGGCGCGCGCGGTCTCGCGCAGCGCGGTGGCGGTATAGAGCTTGGCGTCGAAGTCGAGCGGCATTTTTCCTACTCTCCCGCTTCCTGGCGTGCCGCGGCGAGCTGCGCGAGCTCCGACGGCGAATACGGCCGGCCGATCTGCAAGAGCCCCTCGGCGGCCAGCCCCGGGCGCGGCTTCATCGTCGTCCCGAGCACCTTGCGGCGGACGGCGTCCGGATCGAGGAACACCGGGTGGAGATCCTCCTCGGGGTAGTCGCGCCCGAGCGAGTAGCAGCCGCCGCAGATCGGATCGTAGCGGCACGCCTTGCACACCTCGCCCTTGTTGTGGCGCCAGCCGGTCTGCCGGACGGAGCCCTTGAAGTCGAGGAAGTGGACGATGCGCTCCTCGTCCTTGACGATCTTGCGCGTCTCCGTCGAACAGTGCGCGTACTCGACCATGTAGCAGAGCGGCACGCGCTCGACGCGAAACGTGCGCCCGCTCTCGTCGAGGTATTTGCACGCGCGGTAGAGCGACAGCTCGAAGTCGGCGAGGCGCGGAATGGTGTCGCGGTTGTGCTGCACGCGGTTCATCTCCGTGTCCATGTTGTTCCACACGAAGTGCCGGATGAACGGGAAGCGCTCGCACAGCACGCGCACGTTCTCGTCGAGGTGGTCCGAATTGTAGCGGTTGATGACGGTGTTGATCTGCACGCGCGGTGCGCCGAGCTCGCCGGCGTTGGCGAGCGCCTTCATGATGTTCGCGTGGCTAAGCAGGTTTCCCGTGAGGTTGCCCTGGATTTCGGGGCGCACCGAGTGCAGCGACACGTGCATGAGCTCCATGCCCGCGTCGACCAGCGTCTGGAGGTAGTCCTTGCGCGCGATGTTCTGCCCGTCGGTGATCATGCGCCGCGCCAGGCCCTGCCCGCGCGCGTAGTCGACCATGCGGCCAAGCTCCGGGTTAATGGTCGGCTCGCCGCCGGTGAAGATGACGCCGTCATAGCCGCGCGTCACGAGATCGTCGACGAAGACCTTGGCCTGATCGTACGTCAGCATCTCGTCGTTGGCCGGGTTCGAGCAGAAGCGGCAGTACTGGTCGCACATGCGCGCGACCTGGATGTAGCCGATGTTCGCCACGACGACGGCTCAGCCTATCACGCCGGCGATGGTGGCGGCAGCGGCACGAGCTCGCCGAAGCCATACGTCTGCGCGTACGCGGCCTCGAGCCCGGGACAGCGTGAGGCGAGTGCGCAGGCGGCGCAGGGCGGGCCCTTGACGGCCCATCCGTCGGGCGGCGGGTCGCCCTTGGCGAAAAGCTCTGCGCCCGCCGCGACGGGCGCGACGGCGTGGCAGAGCGGCAGACCCTCGGTCTCGACGGGAAGGCCGAGCTTTCGGCCGAGCTCGACGGCGGCGGTGACATACGAAGCGAGCTTGCCCAGGCGCGGGACGAGCGTGCGGAAGAGCTTGGCGTCGACGCCCGAGGGAAACGCGAGGCGCAGGCGGCGCGCGCCGAGATCGGCGGCGACGGCCGCGAGATCGCCGAGGTGACGGTAGTTCGACTTCGTGAGGATCGTCCGCACCTCGACGGCGATGCCCTCGGCGACGGCGTTGCGGATGCCGGCCACGGTCTGCTTGAAGCTGCCGGGCGCGCGCGTGTGGAAATCGTGGATGGCCGCGTCAGGGCCGAGCAGCAGCACGAGCGCGCACGTCGCGCCGGCCTCGCGCAGCTCGTGCGCGAGCTTGCGGTACGCCAACATGCGGCCGTTGGTCTGGATCTCGATTGCGCGAAACCCGCGGCCGCGCGCGGCGCGCACGAGCTCGGTCAGATCGCGCCGCAGCAGCGTCTCGCCGCCGGAGAGCGAGATCCCCGCGCCGTCGTTTTTTCGCTTCGCCGCCGGAATCGCGGCCAGCGCCGCGTCAGCAGCGAGGTTGCCGACGGTGACGCGCTTGTCGCCGTAGGGGCAGAACAGGCAGGCATTGTTGCAGGCGTAGCCGAGCTTGACGTGAATCACCGGCGGCGAGAGTACCCCCTAATCGCGCGCGGATTAAGACCCTCGGCCGTTGGCTCCGAGCCTCAGAGTTCAGGTGCGGCCCGGAAGGTAAGCGCGCCGGTTTCCCCGACCGGGCCGGATGCCATTACGGCATCTCGCCGCCCCGCCGCTTTCACCGCCGTGCCGTCTCCCGTACCGCGCGCGCTTGTCGCCCGCCCCCGATACCGGCCTGGGCCGCCTTTCGACGAACCTGTGCGTGGGACCGCAGCCCACGAGCCAGAAACCAGGAACATGTCAGCCGCTATCGCGCTCAGCCTCGCCTGAACTCTGAGGTTTGGATCCAACGGGAATTCGAAATCAAGCAAACTCGATGCCAGCTTGTAAGATCTCGTAAGTGCGTCGGCGCACTGTCGCGACCTGGGACAGGCATGTGTGGAGGGGCTGTGGATTGTCTGTGGGTGGGGCGGGGGAGCGCGCGCGGCCTCGGCGGAGGCCGTCCGATCGCGATTCCGGGTGTCCTGTTCGAGGACACCATTCGTCGGCCGCTACACCTTTGGGGCGCCCCGCTCGTCGCGTCGTCTCGCGCCGCCCGCCCGTCGGTGCAGAGACGCGTTCGTGAGGCGGAAGCATCCTTGACACCCTACCGACCGTTTGTTAGGAACACGCGGCCTCGGCGAAAAAAATCATGGCAAACCTGGAAATTCTTCAGCGCGAAGGCTGTGATCCGAACCAGAGCACCTGGTCGCGGCGTGACTTCGTCGGCTATCTCGGCTGGGCCACGGTGCTCGGCTCGCTCGGCATCGGGACGCTGTCGTTCGTGCGTCTGATGTATCCGCGCGTGCTCTTCGAGCCGCGCACCGAGGTCAAGATCGGCCGCCCCGAAGAGTACCGCGTGGACACGGTGTCCGAGCGCTGGATCAAGGATTATCGCTTCTGGCTCGTGCGCACGTCCGACGGCTTCTTTGCGCTCTCGGCGTTGTGCACGCACCTCGGCTGCACGCCGCGCTGGTTCGAGGCCGAGAACAAGTTCAAGTGCCCCTGCCACGGCTCGGGGTTCCGCGGCTTTCCCGGCCCGGTCCTCGGCCGCAACTTCGAGGGGCCCGCGCCGCGCCCGCTCGAGCGCATGAAGATCGGCGTCGCGGACGATGGCCAGATCGTCGTCGACAAGGGCAAGGTCTTCCGCTTCGAGCTGGGCCAGTGGGACGACCCCGACGCGTTCTTGAAGCTCAGCGCCTGACCCGGAGGCAGCTTGGAACCTGACAGCGGCGACAAGAGCGAAAAAAAAGTAGAAGAGAAGAAGGGCTGGTTCGCTCAGGTCAAGGAGTCGCAGGCGTGGCGTTCGATGTTCCGTCACGGCTACGCGGACACCCCGCGTAACCGCATCCTGCAGGTCTCGTCGAACGTTTTCCTCCACCTTCATCCGACCAAGCTCCCGCGCCACGCCGTCCGCGTGCGCTTCACCTGGTGCGCCGGCGGCATCACGTTCCTCTTCTATCTGATCACCGTCGTGACGGGCGTGATCCTGATGTTCTACTACCGCCCGACGGGCGCGGACGCCTACCACGACATGAAGTACCTGCAGTTCGACGTGCCCTTCGGCATGATCATGCGCAACATGCACCGCTGGGCGGCGCACGCGATGGTGATCGCGGTGT
>JBBTFH010000126.1:0-14595 GCA_038041915.1 Myxococcota bacterium | reverse complement strand
GACTTGCCCGCGCCCGTCTCCCCGGTGAGAACGCTGAGCCCTGCGCCGAACTCGATCTCGACGTCCTCGAGCAGCGCGAAGTCGCGGACGCGAAGGACGCGGAGCACGTCAGCTCTCCCGCACGCCCCACTTGAGCTTCGCACGCAGCACCTCGAAGAACGGGCGCGCGGGATTGTGGAAGCAGCGGAGCGGGCGCTCGTGCACGCGCACCTCGACCCACGCGCCGGCTGCGATTTCCTCGCCGCGCTGGCCGTCGATCGTGAGGCGCGGACGCTCGGCGCTTCCCGCGGGCCCCGTCGCACGGGCTGAGGCAGCCGCGCACAGCCGCAGCACCGACGAGGCGGGCACGACCAGCGGGCGGTTGGTCAGCGTGTGCGGACAGATTGGCGTGACGACCATGGCCTGCAAGTCCGGCGTCAGCACCGGGCCGCCGGCGGCGAGCGTGTAGGCGGTCGAACCGGTGGGCGTGGCGACGATCAGCCCGTCGGCCTTGTAGGTCGTGACGCGATGGCCGTCGAGGAAGGTCTCGACGTCGAGCACGCGCGCGAGCGCGCCCTGCGCCAGCACGGCGTCGTTGAGCGCCGAGTACGCTGCACTCGCGCCGTCGTTCCCCGCCGACACGCGCAGCCGCATGCGCGCGTGCACCGGCAGCTCGCCGGCCAGCGCGCGCGCGATCGCGCCGGCCGCCTCCTCGACGGAGAACTCGGTGAGGAAGCCGAGCCCGCCGGCGTTGACGCCCAGCAGCGGCACGCCGCGGTCGCCGTAGAGGTGCGCCGCGTGCAGGAACGTGCCATCGCCGCCGACGACGACGACCAGATCGGCTTCGTCCCGCGCTCGTCCCTTCGGACGGGGTGATGCACCCTCGCGCACCTCGACGCCGCTGCGCCCGATTTCCGCGCGCAGCGAAGCCGCGATCTGCACCGCTTCGGGCTTGCGCTTGATCACGAACGCGACGGAGGGCATCGAGGCGACGATGCTACTCCCGGAACTCCTCCGGATCGAGGCCGCACCGGCGCAGGATGCGTTTGAAATTCGAGCGATCGAGGCCGGCGTCGCGCGCCGCCTCGGACACGTTGCCTTTCGCGCGCCGCAGGAGGTCGGCGGCGTAGCGCCGTTCGAAGCTCGTCAGCGCGAGATCGCGCGCCTGCGCGAAGCGGAGGTGCGCGTAGCCGGGTGACTCCGCCTTGTCGGCGGGGTGCAGCGTGCGCAGCTGCGCGGGTAAATCCGCCAGGCGCACGGCGCCTCCATGTCCGAGCACCGCGGCGCGCTCGATCGCGTTCTCGAGCTCACGCGCGTTGCCGGGCCAGCGGTAGGCGAGCAGCGCGTCGAGCGCGTCGGGCTCGATGCGCGTCAGCCGCTTGCGCAGCCGCCGGGCGTGCTGCGCGAGGAAGTGGTACGCGAGCAGCGGAATGTCCTCCGGGCGTTCGCGCAGCGACGGGAGCTGGATACAGACCACGTTGAGCCGGTAATAGAGGTCCTCGCGAAAACGCCCGGCGCGCATGCGTTCGGCCAGATCCGCGTTGGTCGCCGCGATCAGCCGGACGTCGACGGTACGGCTCTCGGTCGCGCCGACGGGGCGCACCTCGCCCTCCTGCAGCACGCGCAGCAGCTTGGCCTGCAGCGGCGGCGGGATCTCGCCGATCTCGTCGAGCATGAGCGTGCCGCCGTCCGCCGTGACGAAGAGGCCCGTGTGCTCGGCGATCGCGCCGGTGAACGCGCCGCGCAGGTGGCCGAACAGCTCCGACTCGAGCAGCGTCTCGGTCAGCGCCGCGCAGCTCACCGCGACGAACGGGCGCGCGCGACGCGGCGAGCGCGTGTGGATGGCGCGCGCGACCAGCTCCTTGCCGGTGCCGGACTCGCCCTGAATGAGCACGGTCGTCGGCGTGGGCGCGACGCTGTCGACCAGGGCGAGCACCTCGCGCATGCGCGGGCTCTGGCCGACGAGCTCCCGCGACTGCCCTTCAACGGCGAGCGCCGCCTCGAGCGCGCGCGTGCGGTCGAGCAGCCGGCGATGCTCCGCCGCCTTGCGCACGACCATCACCGCCGCGTCGTTGCTGGCGAACGGCTTGGTGAGAAAGTCGTGCGCTCCCGCTTTCACCGCTTCGACGGCGGTGGCGATTCCGCCGAAGGCCGTCATGATGACGACCTCGATCTCCGGGTGCTCGGACTTGAGCACCGCCAGCAGCTCCATGCCGGTCAAGCCGGGCATCATCAGGTCGACGATCGCGACGTGAAATGGCGCGGCGCGCACGAGCTCGAGCGCCTCTCGCCCATCGGCCGCGGTCACGACCTCGAACTCCGTGCCGGCGAGCATGCGCCGCCACACCTTGCGCAGATGCTCCTCGTCGTCGACGACCAGGACGCGCGTCTTCTCGACGACCTCCGCGAGTAGCGCGCGCTCGGCGGCCGCCAACGGGCTAGAGCCCGCCGAGGGTTGTCAGGCGGCGGCGAACACGCTCGGCTTCGCCGCCTTCCGGCTGGAGGGCCAGACAGCGGCGATAGGCGGCGATCGCCGCGACGCGGTTGTTGGTGCGCGAGTGCGCGTCGCCCAGGAGCGCGTAGATCTCGGCTCTGTCGGGCGTGCTGGCGGTGGCGGAGGCGAGAATCCGCAGGGCCCCGGCGGTGTCGCCGGCGCGCAGGTGCGCGCGGGCCACTGCAAGCGGATCGCCGAGCGTCCCCGCCGGTGGGGCGGCCGTGGGGTTACGTTCGGACGGCCGGGTCGGCGCGAGATGGACAGCCTCGCGCGCCGGCTTGGCCGGCGAAGGCCTCGCCGTCGCGGCCGCGGGAGAGGGATTGGCGGACGGAGCGGTCGCTGCCGCGGGCGCCGGTGCGACCGCGACCGTAGGGGCAGGCACGGGAGCCGGCGCGGGCGTCGCCGCGGGTGCGGACGTGACGATGGGCGAGCCATCGCTGCTCTCGGATCGACCCCCGAGCCGCAAAAGGACGAGCGCCGTGACGACGGCCAGCGTCACGCCGGCCGCCCCGATCGCGAGGGTCCGCCCACGCCCGGCCGCGGCGGCGCGCGGCGTTCTTGGCGCCGCGAGCGGAAGCGGCGTCGGGCTCTCCGCGGGCGCGGGCGTGTCGTCGAAGGCCGCCGTCGGCGGAGGCGTCTGATCGAGCATCGGCGCGAGCGGCGTCACCTGGTCGGGGCGGAAGTGCAGCGTCGTCGGCTGCGCCGCCAGACCGCCCGCCGGCGTCGGCATCGCTGCCGTGGGCTGGAGCGCGAACGCGAGCGGGAGCGGCCGCGGCGGCAACGGGGTCGGCGCCGGGTTGCGCGCGTCGTCCTCCGACGGCGACGCCGCGCCGATCGGCTCCTCGAGCGCGCGCGAAAGCGCCGCGCGCATCTCGTCGGCGGTCTGATGGCGCCGCGCCGGCTGCTTGGCCAGCGCCTTCAGGATGGCGGCGTCGAGCGCCTCGGGCAGCGCGAGGTTGAAGCTACGCGGCGAGGGCGGCGGATCGGTGACGTGGCGGATCCCGATCTCGGCTCGCGTCTCGCCGTCGAAGGGCAAGCGCCCCGTCACCGCTTCGAAGAGCACCACGCCGACGGCGTAGAGATCGCTCCTCCCGTCGAGCGTACGGCCGAGCGCCTGCTCGGGCGACATGTACTCGGGCGTGCCGAGCGTCGTGCCCACGGTCGTGAGGCCGCTCGCCGCCGAGTCGAGCGCGATGCCGAGATCGAGCAGCAACGCGCGCTCGTCGGTGGTGACGAGGATGTTGGAGGGCTTCACGTCGCGGTGCACGAGGCCGCGCTCGTGCAGGTGGCCAAGGCCGTCGAGCACCTGGCCGATCAGCGCGACGGCGCGCGACGGTGGCAGCACGCCGCTCGTCTCGATCACGTCGTGCAGCGACGGCGCCGAGAAGAGTTTCATCACCAGGAACACGTCGGCGCCATCCTGACCGACATCGTAGACCGGCACCACGTGCGGCGAGTCGAGCGAGGCCATCGTCTGCGCCTCGCGCATGAAGCGCTTGACGACGTTGGCCTGCGCCGAGAGGTAGCGGCGTAGCACCTTCACCGCGACCTCGCGCCGCAGCATCAGATCGGTGGCGCGGTAGACCGTGGCCATGCCGCCCTGCCCCAGCAGCGCCTTCACCTGATAGCGCTTCGCCAGCACGGTCCCGGGCGGGCACGGCGCATCGTCGGTGGGCGCCTCCGTCGTACCCGGCGCACCGACGCCGTCGATGGTCGCGCTGCTCAATGGTTCATCCTACGGATGCACTATGAGCACGATCTCGATCCGCAGGGCCTTCGGCCCTCGCTCACCCGCTCGCTTATTAGCGCGCTCATGGCGCCGACGAGCGTAGCCGCGCCACATCGCCTTTGCAAAGCCTCGCGGGCCCGTCTGGCGGGCGGCTAGTCGAGCGTCAGGAACTCGACGCGGCGGTTCAGCGCGCGGTTCTGGTCGCCGTCGTTGGGCGCGACCGGGCGCGTCTCGCCGTAGCCCGCGTACTCGAGGCGGCGTTGATCGACGCCGGCCGCGACGAGATAGTTCACGACCGCGAGCGCGCGCTGCTGCGAGAGCGCGAGGTTCGCCTGGTCGTCGCCCTGGTCGTCGGTGTGCCCCTCGACGCGCGCGCGCACGGACGGCTGCGCCTGCAGCGACTTCACGATCTCGTCGAGAATCGGGAAGCTGTTCCCGAGGATGTCGTACTTCTTGGTCTTGAAGAGAATGTTGTTGAACACGATGCGCTCGCCGCGCTTGAAGACGTAGGTCGGCGCGGTGTCGGGGCAGCCGTCGGCGTCCTCGAAGCCGTTCCGCGTCTCGGGCGCGAGCGGGCACTTGTCGGCGGCGTCGGCCACCGCGTCGCCATCGTTGTCCTCGTCGGGACAGCCGTCCTCGTCCTGATGGCCGTCCTTGTCCTCCGCGCGATCGGGGCAGCGCTCGTTCGCGTCGGCGATGCCGTCGTGATCGTTGTCCTCGTCGGGGCAGCCGTCGTCGTCCTCGAAGCCGTCGCGATCCTCGGCGCGGCTCGCGCACCGATCCGCGACGTCGGCGATGCCGTCGCCGTCGTTGTCCTCGTCGGGGCAGCCGTCGTCGTCCTTGAAGAGATCGCGGTCCTCGCGCACCGATGGGCAGGCGTCGAAGTCATCAAGCAGCCCATCGCCGTCCAGGTCGTGCGTCTGCTCGTAGCGGTAGGCGACCGCCGCGAAGGCGCGTCCCTCCGGCGAGCCGACGGAGCTGGTCAGACCGACGCCGCCACCCGCGAGCGCGAGGAGGTTGCCGAATCGGTACGAGAGCGACGCCAGCGTCTCCGCCGGGCTGCCCGCGCTCGCGCCGTCGAGCGCGGAGGCGCCGTGTCCCTCGAGCGCGACGTGCAGCCGCTCGCGCCCGTCGATCGCCCAGTCGGCGACCGCGCCCCAGAGCGCTTGCTGCCCCACCTCCGCCCCGCGGAACGTCCGCGTCTCGCCGCGCAGGCGCGCGCCGGCATTGGCCGCGAACAGCACTGGGCCGACGCGGCGATCGACGCCCGCGCGCAGCGCGCCACCAAAGCCGCCGTCGCCGCCCAGCTTCTCCTCGTCGCCCGTCGGCAGGATCGCCTCGGTCCAGAGCGCGACCCCAACCGGCGCGGCCGCGCGATCGACGATCTGCCACTTCAGCAGCGCGCCGAGGTCGCCGACGCCCCCGCCGGTCCTCGCCTCCAGGCCGTCGTCGCCGCCGCGGTCGAGCGCGATGGGCAGCAGTACCGCGAGCTCGAGCCGGGCCGGCAGGCCCAGCGCGAGTCCGGCGGCCCCGCCCCATAGGTGATCGAGCGCCGGCGAGACGCGCGCGTCGCTCGCGCTCGATCGGATCTCGGCCGGCCGGTGGTTGTGGCCGAGCAGCAGGCCTGCTTGAAGGTCGAAGGGCCGCAGGACGTCGGTGCCCTCGACCGCGACGCCGCCTCGTCCGAGCACGGCCGGTCGCAGGATCTCCACGTCGAATCCCTCGGCGCGCGCCGTCCCCGCCGCCAGCAGCAGCGCCAGCACGGCGGCCGCCGGAGCCATCCGCCGGCGGCGGCGCGCCAGCAGCGCGAGCGCCAGCAGCGCCGCGAGCGGCGCCAGCGCTCCGGGCCGCGCACCCGGCGCCACCGCGCAGGCGCCGCCGCGCGCTTTCGGGGAATCGCCGTCAGCGAGCGGATTGGTGCCGAGCGCTGCCTCGTCCTTGTCCGTCGTGCCGTCGCCGTCGTCGTCGGCGTCCACGCAGTCGTCTTCACCATCGCCGTCGGTGTCGGTCGGCGAGAGCGGGCACTCATCGCCGTCGTCCGCCGTGCCGTCGCCGTCGTCGTCGTCGTCGCAGGCGTCGCCGTCGCCGTCGAGGTCGGTGTCGACCTGATCTCCGCTGGCCGTCAGCGCGCAGTTGTCCTCTTCGTCGGGCACGTCGTCGTCGTCGTCGTCCTGGTCGCAGGCGTCGCCCGCGGCGTCGCCGTCGGTGTCCGTCTGCTCGGCGTTGGCGAGCACCGGGCAGGTGTCGCCGTCGTCCTCCACGCCGTCGTCGTCGTCGTCGGTATCGCAGACGTCGCCCGCGCCGTCGCCGTCGAGATCCTCCTGCCCCGGGTTCGGCGTGAGCGGGCAAGTGTCTTCGCCGTCCGCATCGCCGTCGGCGTCGTCGTCGCCGTCGCACGCGTCGCCAGTGAAGTCCTCGTCCGTGTCTTGCTGGTCGTCGTTCGCCACCAGCGGACAGTTGTCGGCGCCGTCCTGGACACCGTCTTCGTCCGCGTCCGAGTCGTCGTCGCAGGCGTCGCCGATGTCATCGCCGTCGAGATCCGACTGATCCGCGTTGTCGTCCACCCGGCAGTTGTCGGCGAGGTCCCCGAGCTCGTCGCCGTCGTCGTCGCTGTCGCAGGCGTCGCCATCGCCGTCCAAGTCCGTGTCCGTCTGGTCGTCGGCGAGCAGCGGGCACACGTCCGTGTCGTCGGGCTCGTCGTCGTCGTCGTCGTCCGAGTCGCAGACGTCGCCCAGCAGATCCGCGTCGGTGTCGAGCTGCGACGGATCCGGTTCGAGCGGGCACACGTCCGTGTCGTCGCCCACGCCGTCGTCATCGTCGTCGCCGTCGCATTCGTCGCCGTCGCCATCCCCGTCTGAATTCTCCTGGTCGGGGTTCCAGACCAGCGGGCAGTTGTCGGCGCCATCGGCGTCGAGGTCGTTGTCGTCGTCGAGATCGCAGGCGTCGCCGTCGGCGTCGAGATCCGTGTCGAGCTGATCGAAATTCGCCACGATGTCGCAGTTGTCCGGCCCGTCGCCCCAGCCGTCGTCGTCGTCGTCCGCGTCGCAGTCGTCGCCGTCGCGATCGCCGTCGCTGTCGGTCTGATCGTCGTTGGGCACGGTCGGGCAGTTGTCGCCGCCGTCCTCGATGCCGTCGAGGTCCGTGTCCTCGTCGTTGTCGCAGGCGTCGCCGATGTCGTCCTCGTCCCAGTCCTCCTGCCCGGAGTTCTCGATCGTCGCACAGTTGTCGTCCTCGTCGTCCACACCGTCGCCATCGTCGTCGTCATCGCAAGCGTCGCCGGCCAGATCGCCGTCGCGATCGCCCTGCCCGAAGTTCGCCGCGATCGGGCAGTTGTCGTCCTCGTCGGGCACGCCATCGCCGTCGTCGTCGCCCTCGCAGGCGTCGCCTTCGCCGTCGCCGTCGCTGTCCGCCTGATCGGCGTTCGCGATCAACGGGCAGTTGTCGGGAAAATCGTCGTCGACGTCATCGTCGTCGTCGTCGGTGTCGCAGGCGTCGCCTTGCTCGTCGTCGTCGGTGTCTACCTGCGCGGCGTTCGAGTGCGCCGGGCAGTTGTCCGATGAGTCCGGCACGCCATCACTGTCGTCGTCGTCGTCGCAGGCGTCGCCGAAGCCGTCGAGGTCGGTGTCCGTGAGGTCGGCATTGGCGACGAGATCGCAGTTGTCGGCCGCGTCGACCACGCCGTCGTTGTCGTCGTCCGCATCGCACGCGTCGCCTTCCTCGTCGCTGTCGGTGTCGATCTGATCGGGATCGGGCGTCGCCGGGCAGACGTCGGCGCCGTCGAGCACGCTGTCGCCATCGTCGTCGGAGTCGCACGCGTCGCCCTGGGCGTCGCCGTCGAGGTTCTCCTGCTCGGGGTTGAACGCGATCGCGCAGTTGTCCGACAGATCCGGCACGCCGTCCGCGTCGCTGTCCGCGCCGTCGCACGCGTCTCCGTACACGTCGCCGTCGGCGTTGGCCTGATCGGCGTTGTCGACCCGCGGGCAGTTGTCGACGCCGTCGGGCACGCCGTCGCCGTCGTCGTCCTCGTCGCAGACGTCGCCCTGCCCGTCCATGTCGAGGTCGTCCTGCTCGGGGTTGGCCAGCAGGTCGCAGTTGTCCGAGGCGTCGGGCTCGCCGTCGTTGTCATCGTCGCCGTCGCACGCGTCGCCGAGCGAGTCGATATCGCTGTTGGCCTGCCCCGGGTTCGCCGACGCCGGACAGTTGTCGTCGCCGTCGACTACGCCGTCGCCGTCGTCGTCCCCGTCGCACGCGTCGCCGAAGGGGTCGCCGTCGGTGTTGGCCTGCGACGGGTTGTAGACCAGCCAGCAGTTGTCGAAATCGTTGGCGTCGCCGTCGTTGTCGGCGTCGTCGTCGCAGGCGTCGCCGGCGCCGTCGGCGTCGACATCCGACTGATCGGAGTTCACGGTCAGGTCGCAGTTGTCCGGGCCGTCGCCGACGCCATCGCCGTCGTCGTCGGGATCGCAGGCGTCGCCGAGCAGATCGAGGTCCGAGTCGACCTGATCGGCGTTGGCGACCGTGCGGCAGTTGTCGGGCGCCGCGTCGAGCACGCCGTCGCCGTCATCGTCGTCGTCGCACGCGTCGCCCTGGGCATCCGCGTTCGTGTCGATCTGATCGGCGTTGGCCAGGTCGTCGCAGTTGTCGTTCTGGTTGGCTACGCCGTCGATGTCGGGATCGCCGAGCGGCCCATCCTGGTCGTTGGCGTCGACGTAGTTCGCGCTCCCATCGCCGTCGACGTCGCCGGTGCCTTCGGCGGCATCGAGTGCGCCATCACCATCGGAGTCGGTGTCGCGATAGTTGGCGAGCTCGTCTCCGTCGGGGTTGCCGGCGCCTTCGGTCGCGTCGGAAATTCCGTCGTTGTCCGAGTCCGTGTCGCGGTAGTCCGGCGTATCATCGCCGTCGCTGTCGCGCGGGTTGGAGCAGAGCGCCGAGCAGCCCGACTCGAGCTGATCGGAGATGCCGTCGGCGTCCGAATCCGTGTCCTTGGCGTCGATGTCGCCGTCGGCGTCGCTCGAGCGGGGCGACGTGCACGGCGAGCCGAACTCGGTGCCGTCGTCGATGAGATCGTTGTCGTGGTCCCGGTCGAGCGGATCGGTCGCGGCGGTCATCTCGCAGGAGGTCAGCGCGCCGTCGCCGTCGTCGTCGAGATCGCGGTAGTTCGGCGTACCGTCTGAGTCGAAGTCGCCCGCGCCCTCCACCGCATCGGTGCGCGTGTCGTTGTCCGAGTCCGTGTCGAGATAGTCGGGATTGTCGGTGCCGTCGGTGTTGGTCGTGCCTTCGGTCGCGTCGGGAATGCCGTCGCCGTCGGAATCGGTGTCGCGATAGTTCGCGAATTCGTCTCCATCGGGGTTGCCCGTGCCTTCGGTGGCGTCGAGGATGCCGTCGTTGTCCGAGTCGGTGTCGCGGTAGTCGGGAACGTCGGCGCCATCGCTATTGCGCGGGTCCGTGCAGGTCGCGGCGCAGCCGCTCTCCACGGAGTCGTCAATGCCGTCGCCATCGCTGTCGGTGTCGCAGCCGTCGATCCCTCCGGCGCCGTCGGTGTTGAGCGCGGAGGCGGGCGAGCCGGTCCCGCCCACCTCGACGTCGTCGCGGATGAAGTCGGCGTCGCTATCGGCGAGCGTCGCGCGGGTGCGCGTGCCGGCGCCGGGGCAGTTGAGGGTCGTACCCGTCTCCCAGGTGTCGCACAGGCCGTCGACATCGGTGTCGGTGATGCACTGCGCGAAGACTGCGGCGGGATCGAGCATCACGAGCAGCGTGACGATTGAAAGCGAGCACTTCGCCAAGAGAAAGCGCATGTGGCCCTCCTACGAGTGGAAGTTAAGTCCAGATACCATATCTCCGGATCGCCAAGACCGCACGGAATCAAACATATTCATCGGGATACGTAGTTTCTATTACGAATCTGTTCCGCCGCGGGGTGCCACTTGACGCGGCAAGGCGAGCCCGAGCCCGGAAGCGATCCAAGCCTGCTCGGCCAAGGGGCAGCGAGGTCGAGCTGGGCCACGCAGAGCCGGGTCCGCCCCGACCGTCGACGTGAAGGAGTATCGAATCGACCTCAGGAGGTTGATCCCGCCGCCTCGTCGCAGCACAATGCCCCCGCCGTGCCGCATGATCTCAAGATCCCCCACGCGGAGATCGGCCGCGAAAGCGTACAAGGCGGCCCGGAGGTGATTCTCATGCGCGCTTGGAAGCAGAGCCTTTTCGCGATGGCGATGGCGCTCGGTGGATGCGGCGAGGACGGCGCGTCGGCCGAGGACACGGCCCTCCTGTGCAGCGACACGATCGACAACGACGGAGACAGCGCCGTCGACTGCGACGACTCGGACTGCCAGGCAATCGCGGCGGCCTGCAGTGGCGGCGGGTCAGAGTCCGAAGCGGAGGCGGAGGCGGAAGCGGAGGGCGAGGCGGTCGCCTGTCCCGACGCGCCGGGCGAGCCGGGCGCGTACGTGCGCACCTTGAAGTCCGGCGGGCTCGATCGCACGTTCCGGCTGTTCGTCCCCGACGGCGTCGATCCCGGGGTGCCCGCGCCGCTCGTGCTCAACTTCCACGGTCGCGGCTCCAACGCGCAGCAGCAGGAATTTTACTCGGCCATGATCGCGAAGGCCGACCAGGCCGGCTTCATCACCGTCGCGGGCGAAGGCATCGGCGCGTCGTGGAACGGCGGACCCGGCTGCTGCGCGCCCGCGAACGAGAAAGACATCGACGACGTCCAGTTCGCGCGCGATCTCGTCGCCGCCGTCGCCGCTTCGTACTGCGTCGACCCGCGCCGCGTCTATTCGACGGGCATGTCCAATGGCGGCTACCTGTCGAACCGCCTGGCGTGTGACGCGGCCGACGTCATCGCCGCTGTAGCCCCGGTCGCCGCCACGCTCGGCGTGGTGGCGTGCGAGCCGTCGCGCGCGGTGCCGATCATGATGTTCAACGGAACCGAGGACACGCTGGTGTCGTACGCGTGGGCCGTCCAGTCGTTCGACGCGTGGCGCGAGACGGACGGGTGCGACGGCGAGCCCGAGGTGACGTTCCAAATGGGCGATTCGACCTGCGAGAGCACCCTCGCGTGCGCGGACGGCGCGCAGGTCACGTTGTGCACCGTCGAGGGCGGCGGCCACACCTGGCCGGGGGCGGCGATCCCGCTACCCGCCCTGGGCGCGACCACGAGCGACCTTGATGCCACGGACGCGATGTGGGAGTTCTTCGCCGCGCATCCGATGCCGGGCGAATAGGCGGAACGGATGAGCTACGCGGACGTTCAGGCCGCCGTCGATGTCGTGCGCGCGCGCTTCCCGGGCCTCTCGCCGCGCGTCGGCGTCGTGCTCGGCTCCGGGTTGGGAGCGTTCGCCCAGGGGCAAGGCGGCCTGGCGATTCCCTACGGCGATATTCCCGGCTTTCCTCCGGTCGGCGTCGTTGGCCACGGCGGCAGGCTCGTCGTCACCGAGCGCGCGGCGATCCTCGCGGGGCGCGCTCACTACTACGAAGGCCACGACCTCGCGCGCGTCGTGCTGCCCGTGCGCGCGCTCGTCGCGCTCGGCTGCGGGACGATCGTGCTCACCAACGCCGCCGGCGGCATCGATCGCGCGCTCGGACCGGGCGATCTGGTCCTGCTGCGCGATCACGTGAACCTGCTCGGCGACAACCCCTTGCGCGGCGCGCACGAGCCGCGCTTCGGCCCGCGTTTCCCCGACATGAGCGAGGTCTACGACGCCGGCCTGCGCGCGATGGCCGCGGCGACGGCGGCCGATCTCGGGGTCGCGCTGCGCGAGGGCATCTACGCGTGCGTGCCAGGCCCGTCGTACGAGACGCCCGCGGAGATCGACATGCTGAGCCGCCTGGGCGCGGACGTGGTCGGCATGTCGACCGTGCCCGAGGCGATCGCCGCTCACGCGATGGGCGCGCGCATCGTGGGGATTTCGTGCGTGACCAACCTTGCCGCCGGACGTGGCGCCGGGCGTCTGACGCACGCCGATGTGACCGAGAACGCCGCGCGCGCGCAGCCGCGCCTCGTTGCGCTGCTCGCCGCGCTTGTCGAGAAGCTTTCGACCTAAGGAGAGAGATGCCGCTCTACGAGTACCAATGCCCCTCGTGTGGAACCTTCGAGAACATCCAGAAGTTCTCCGACCCGCTGCTCAAGAAGTGCCCGACCTGCGGCAAGAAGGTGGCCAAGAAGCTGTCCGCGCCGGGGCTGAGCTTCAAGGGCGCGGGCTGGTGGGTGACCGATTACGGCTGGAAGTCCAAGGGCGAGGGGAAAGGCGGCCCCAAGGGCGGCGGCGAATCCAAGGGCGAATCCAAGGGCGAATCCAAGAGCGAATCCAAGAGCGAATCCAAGAGCGAGTCCAAGAGCGAGTCAAAGGGAGAGTCCAAGGGAGAGTCCAAGAGCGCCGCGAAGAGCGAGACCAAGGCCGACAAGAAGTGACAGCCGCGAACGACGCGAACGCTCTGGTCGAGGCAGCACGCGAGGCGCGCGCGCGCGCGTACGCGCCCTACTCGCATTTCCGCGTCGGCGCCGCCGTCGAGACCGCCGGCGGTGTCTTTTCCGGGGCCAACGTCGAGAATGCGTCCTATGGGCTCTCGATCTGCGCCGAGCGGATCGCCGTCGCGCTCGCCGCGATCGCGGGGCAGCGCGCGCCGTCGCGCATCGCGATCGTCAGCGCCAGCTCGCCGCCGGCTGCGCCGTGCGGCGCCTGCGTGCAGACGCTGCTCGAGTTCGTCGAGGATCTCGAGGTGATCCTCGCCAACGACGCCGGCGAGCGCCGCGTGTTGCGCCTGCGCGAGATCGCGCCGCACGGCTTCCGTCCGAGCGACCTTGGCTGAAGCGTCGCTGCTGATCCGAGGCGGCGCCGTCGTGACGATGGACGTCGCGGGGCGCGTCGTGCGCGGCGACGTGCTCGTCGTAGGCGGCGCAATCGCCGGAATCGGGCGCGTGCCGCGGCCGCCGCGCGGCGCCCGCGTGCTCGACGCGAGCGGCTGCGTCGTGCTTCCCGGCCTGGTGCAGACGCACGTGCACCTGTGCCAGACGCTCTTCCGCGGCCTTTGCGACGACCGGCCGCTGCTCGCGTGGCTGCGCGAGCGCATCTGGCCGCTCGAGGCGGCGCACGACGCGCGCAGCGTGCGCGCCTCGGCGCGCCTGGGTCTGCTCGAGCTCCTGCTCGGCGGAACGACCACCATCCTCGACATGGGCACCGTGCGCCACCAGGACGAGGTGTTCCTGGCCATGCGCGAGGCGGGCATTCGCGGCTCGTCCGGCAAGGCGATGATGGATCGCGGTGACGGCGTCTCCCGCGTGCTGCGCGAGCGGACGCGCGCGTCGCTGGACGAGACCGAGGCGCTGGCGAGGCGCTGGCACGGGCGCGGCCGGCTCGGCTACGCGGTCGCGCCGCGCTTCCTGCTGTCGGCGACCCGCGCGCTGCTCGAGGGCGCGCGCGATCTCGCGCTGCGGCGCGGGCTGCTCTTGCACACGCACGCGTCCGAGCACCCGGACGAGTGCGCCGCGGTCCGGCGCGAGACCGGCAAGGACAACGTCGCGGCGCTGCACGCGCTCGGACTCACCGGCCCGCGCAGCGTCTTCGCCCACTGCGTCCACGTCACGCCCAAGGAGCGCACGCTGCTGGCGCGCACGCGCACGGCCGTCGCGCACTGCCCATCGGCCAACCTCAAGCTCGGCAGCGGCATCGCGGACGTCGTCGCGCTGCGTGAGGGGGGAGTGACCGTCGGGCTCGGCGCGGACGGCGCGCCCTGCAACAACCTGCTCGACGCCTGGAGCGAGATGCGCCTCGCGGGGCTCCTGGCCGCCGCGCGACGCGGTCCCGGCGCGCTGCGAGCCGCCGATGTGCTCGCGATGGCGACGCGCGACGGCGCGCGGGCGCTGGGGCTCGGCGCGTCGATCGGATCGATCGAGCTCGGCAAGCGCGCCGACCTCGTGGTCGTCGAGCCCGGCCTCGGCGGCGAGCCCGGCGCGGATCTCGCAGGCCGTCTCGTCTGGAGCGGCCGCGCCGCCGACGTGCGCGACGTGGTGATCGACGGCGAGATCGTCGTGCGGAATCGCCGCTGCCTGACGCTCGACGAGGAGCGCGTGCGCGCCGAAGCGCGGACGGCGGCGAAGCGCGTGGCCAGCCGGGCGGGGATCTAGTCCACCCTCTTCTCGACAACGCGCGTGGGCGGCTTCGACGACTCCTCCGCCGCCTTCACGCCGAAGCCGTCCTTTCCGCGGGCTTCCAGGCGAGCGAGGACGCCGTGCGGCGAACGGGCTTCGACATCGATGCCCTACGCATACCGATCGGTCACCTATCTCCCCAGATTGGACCTCGAAGCAAAGGCTGGCGGCGCCACGGCCTGTTGCGCCTGGACGAGATTCCGGGACGACCTGCGAACTGATCGCGGTGGCTCGTGGCTGGATGGTCGA
>JBBTFH010000125.1:0-12323 GCA_038041915.1 Myxococcota bacterium | reverse complement strand
GTCACGCCGGTGCGCGAGACGTAGTACACGAAGCCCGACGCGGCCTCGCACGCGCGCCGCACGCGGGCCGGCGTGCTGGTCGGCGCGACCAGCGTCACGAAGTCGAGCCCGGCTTTCCTGGCCGGGACGAGCACCTCGGCGGCCTCCTCGACGGGAAGATCGACGATCAGCAGCCCGTCGGCGCCCGCGGCGGCGGCGTCGCGCGCGAAGCGCTCGGGACCGTACTGAAGGATCGGGTTCACGTATCCGAAGAGCACGAGCGGTACGTCGCTCTCGCGACGGATCGTGCGCACGGCGTCGAGCACGCCGGCCACGCGCGTTCCGGCGGCGAGAGCGCGCTCCATCGCCGCCTCGATGATCGGCCCGTCGGCCGCGGGGTCCGAGAACGGCATGCCGAGCTCGACGATGTCGGCGCCGCGGCGCGCGGCCTCGACGACCAGCGCGGGCGTGGTCGCGAGATCGGGATCGCCCGCGGTCAGGTATGCGACCAGGCCCTTTCGCCGCCGAGCCCGCAACCGATCGAAGGCCGCGCCGATCCGCGTCACGTGGCGAGTTTTTCCGCGATCGTGTCCATGTCCTTGTCGCCGCGCCCCGACAGGCACACGAGGATCAGCGCGTCCTTGCCGAGGCGCGGCGCGAGATCGACGACGTGCGCAATCGCGTGCGCCGTTTCGAGCGCGCAGAGGATGCCCTCGGTGCGCGCCAGGAGCTGGAAGCCGGCGAGCGCCTGCGCGTCGGAGACGGCGACGTAAGTCGCGCGCCCCGTCGCCTTGAGGTGTGCGTGCTCCGGCCCGACGCCGGGGTAATCGAGGCCCGCGGCAATCGAATGCGCCGGGGACACCTGCCCGTCGTCGTCGCACAGCAGGTACGAGCGCGCGCCATGGAGCACGCCGACGCGGCCGCGTGTCAGCGTCGCCGCGCCCTCGGGCTCGACGCCGACGAGCGCCGTGGGCGCCGCCGCCGGATCGTCGACAAACTCGGCGAACAGGCCCATCGCGTTCGAGCCGCCTCCCACGCAGGCGACGCACGCGTCGGGATCGCGCCCCTCCGCCTCGCGCAGTTGTGCGCGTGCTTCGCGCGAGATCACCGACTGGAACGTGCGCACGATCGTCGGAAACGGGTGCGGCCCCGCGACCGAGCCGATAAGGTAGTGCGTGTCGCGCACGTTGGTCGTCCAGTCCCGCAGCGCCTCGTTGAGCGCGTCCTTGAGCGTGCGCGTGCCCTTGTCGACGGGGTGCACGGTGGCGCCGAGCAGGCGCATGCGCAGGACGTTTTGCGCCTGCCGCCGCATGTCCTCGGCGCCCATGTAGACCTCGCAACGCTGGCCGAAGAGCGCGGCCGCCGTGGCGGTCGCAACGCCGTGCTGGCCGGCGCCAGTCTCCGCGATGATGCGCGGCTTGCCCATGCGGCGCGCCAGGAGCGCCTGCCCAAGGCAGTTGTTGATTTTGTGTGCGCCCGTGTGGCAGAGGTCCTCGCGCTTGAGGTAGATGCGCGCGCCCCGCAGCGCCTCGGTCAGCCGCCGGGCAAATGTGAGCGGCGTCGGGCGACCGGCGTGGTGGGCGAGAAAGTCGGCGAGCTCGCGCCCGAAGGCGGCGTCGCCCTGCGCGCGCTCGAACGCGGCCTCGAGCTCCTCGAGCGCGGGCATCAGCGTCTCGGCGACGTACTGCCCGCCGAACTGGCCGAAGCGGCCTCGCGGCGTAGCCGCTCGCCGCTTCACCGCGGCTCCTGCGCGGCCGCACGCGCCGCGGCGACGAACGCGCGTATCTTCTCCACGTCCTTGCGGCCCGGCGCGCGCTCGACGCCCGAAGCGACGTCGACGCCGGCCGGATTCACCACGCGGATCGCCTCCGCGACGTTGCCCGGAGTCAGGCCTCCGGCGAGGATCAGCCGCTGCCGCGCGGCCAGATCGGCCGCCATCATCCAATCGAGCGGCACGCCGCCGCCGCCGACGTTGGGCGCGTCGCCGTCGAGCAGCAGCAGCGCCGGCGCATAGCGCCCAATCACGGTGGCGCCGCGCAAACGCACCGCCTTGATCGCGCGATCACCGAGCGCGTGCACCAGCTCGGGCGGCTCCTCGCCGTGGAGCTGCGCGAAATCGAGGCGCGCGTCGGCCATGGCGCCCTCGATCGTCTCCAGCGTCGCGTTGACGAAGATTCCGACGGTGCGCACGCGCCCGTCGAGCGCCTCGATGATGACGCGCGCCGTGTCGAGAGGAACGTAGCGGGGCGACCGCGGCCAGAAGTTCAGGCCGATCCAGTCGGCGCCGGCGTCCGCGGCGACCCGTGCGTCCTCGATGGTCGTGATGCCGCAGATCTTCACGATCACGGCTTGCGCCCCCCTTCTGGCATCGCTGCGCGCGGCGATGGGCGCAGCGCCCGCAGCGCGGCGCCGGGATCGGTCGCCCGCATGAGCGTCTCGCCGACCAGCAGCGCGTCGGCTCCGGCGCGCGTCAGCCGCAGCGCGTCCTCGCTCGTACGCACGCCGCTCTCGGCGACGACCAGGATCGAGCGCGGGATGCGCGGTCTGAGCCGCTCGAAGACGGCGAGGTCCACGCGCATCGTGCCAAGGTCGCGGTTGTTCACTCCAACGATCGCGGCGCCGTCCTCGAGCGCGCGGTCGCACTCGGCCTCGTCGTGCGTCTCGACGAGCGCGGCCACGCCGGCCTCGCGCGCGGCCGCGAGCATCTCCTCGAGCAGCCTGCGCTCGAGGATCGCGACGATCAGCAGCACCGCGTCGGCGCCCAGCGCGCGCGACACCGCGACCTCCTCGGGATCGAGGAGGAAGTCCTTGCGCAGCGCCGGCAGTGACGTCGCGGCACGTGCGGCGCGCAGGTGCTCGGGCGAGCCGTCGAAAAACCGCGGGTCGGTGAGCACGGAGATCGCCGCGGCGCCCGCCCCCTCGTACGCGCGCGCGAGCTCGGCCGGATCGGCGCCCGCGCTGATAGGGCCGGCCGAGGGCGAGGCGCGCTTGAACTCGGCAATGACGCGCGGCGCCGCGCCGGACCGCAGCGCGGCGGTGAAGTCGCGAACCGGACCGCCCTCGCTCGAGACGCGCAGGCGCGGAGCCTCGCGCTTCGCCGCTACGATGTCGCGCAGGCTGATCACGCGCGGCTCGTCTCCACCAGGCGGGCGAGCGTGCGCGCGGCGGCGCCCGAATCGATCGCTCCCGCGGCGCGAAGGGCGGCCGCGCGAAGATCGACGGCCGCTTCGGCGACGACGAGGGCGCAGGCGGCGTTCAGCACGACCGCGTCGCGGTGCGCGCCATGCTCGCCGCCGAGGATCGCGCGGGCCGCGGCGGCATTGTCCGCGGCGTTGCCGCCGCGCAGCGCGTCGCGCGGATGTTCGGGCAGGCCGGCGTCGGCGGGGCGGATCTCGAAGCGCCTCGGCGCGCCTCCGTCGATCTCGACGACGTCGGTCGGCCCATCCGGCGCGACCTCGTCCAGGCCGCGGCCGTGCAGCACCCACGCGCGCCGGACGCCGAGGTCGCCGAGCGCCCGTGCCACCATCTCGAGCAGCGCGCCGTCGTAGAGGCCGACGAGCTGGTGCGTGGCGAACGCCGGGTTGGCCAGCGGCCCGAGGAGGTTGAAGATCGTGCGCACGCCGATTTCGCGACGCACCGGCGCCGCGTGCTTGAGCGCGAGGTGGAGCGCCGGTGCGAACAGGAAGCCGATGCCGATCTCGCGCAGGCAGCGCTCCACCACGGCGACCGGCGCGTCGACGCGCACGCCGAGCGCCTCGAGCAGGTCCGCGCTGCCGGCCTTCGACGACGCGGCGCGGTTGCCGTGCTTGGCCACGACCACGCCGCACGAGGCGACGACGATCGCCGCGAGGGTCGACAGGTTGATCGTCCCGGCGCCGTCGCCGCCGGTGCCGCAGGTGTCGAGCACGACACCGTCGGGCGCCCGCACCCGCGTCACCTTCTCGCGCAGCACGCGCGCGGCGCCGACGATCTCGGACACGCGCTCGCCTTTCATGCGCAAGGCGACCACGAGCGCGGCGATCTGCGCCGGCGTCGCGCGTCCGTCCATGATCGCGCGCATGGCATCGGCCATCTCGTCGGCCGTGAGATCGCCGCCGGCGACGACGCGAGCGATGGCGGCGCGCAACTCCATCAGGCCTCCAGGAAGTTTCGCAGCAGATCCTTGCCGACCTCGGTGAGGATCGACTCGGGGTGGAACTGCACGCCCTCGACGGGCATCGATCGGTGCCTCAGACCCATGATCTCGCCCTCGGCCGTCCAGGCGGTGACCTCCAGCGCGTCGGGGAGCGACGCGCGCTCGACGAGGAGCGAGTGGTAGCGCGTGGCATCGAACGGCGAAGGCAGCCCGCGGAACACGCCCTTGCCCTCGTGGAGAATGGGCGAGGTCTTGCCGTGCATGATGCGTCCGGCGCGCACGACGCGGCCGCCGAAGCTCTGGCCTATCGCCTGATGCCCGAGACAGACGCCGAGGATCGGCACACTCCCTGCGAAGCGCCGGATCGTCTCGAGCGAGATGCCCGCCTCGCTCGGCGTGCACGGGCCCGGCGAGATGACGATCTTCGCCGGCGCCAGCGCCGCGATCCCGTCGAGGTCGATTTTGTCGTTACGGAAGACGCGCACGTCGGCGCCGAGCTCGCCGAAGTACTGCACCAGGTTGTAGGTGAACGAGTCGTAGTTATCGATCATCAGGATCATCGCGCGCTCCTCGCCATGGCGACCGCGGCCAGCAGCGCGCGCGCCTTGTCGATGGTCTCCTGGTACTCGCGCTCGGGGTCCGAATCGTAGACCACGCCGGCGCCGGCCTGCCCGTAGAGCGTTCCGCCCGCCGCCACGAACGTGCGAATCGCGATCGCGAGGTCCATGTGTCCCGAGTACGACACGTAGCCGACGGCGCCGCCGTAGACGCCGCGCCGGCACGGCTCGAGCTCCTCGATGATCTCCATCGCGCGCACCTTGGGCGCGCCCGAGAGCGTGCCGGCGGGAAACGTCGCGCGCAGCACGTCGAGAGCGTCGAGGCCGGGGGCCAGACGTCCGACAACGCTGGAGACCAGGTGCATGACGTGCGAGTAGCGCTCGACCGTCATGCGCTCCGGCACGCGCACGCTGCCCGGCACGCTCACGCGCCCGACGTCGTTGCGGCCGAGATCGACCAGCATGACGTGTTCGGCGCGCTCCTTCGGATCGGCGCGAAGCTCCGCGGCGAGCGCCACGTCCTCGTCGGGCGTGCGCCCGCGCCGCCGTGTGCCGGCTATGGGCCGCACCTCCACCGTCTCACCGTCGAGCCGCACCATCACCTCGGGCGAGGCGCCGGCGACGGTCAATTCCGGCGCGCCGAGGTAGTAAAGGTACGGCGAAGGGTTGATGACGCGCAGCGCCCGGTAGAGCGCGAGCGTGTCGATGCCCCCCTGCGGAAGCTCGAAGCGCTGCGACAGCACCACCTGCACGACGTCGCCCGCCGCGATGTACTCGCGCGCCCGACGCACCGCGTCGCAGAAGCCCTCGCGCGTGAAGCTCGAGCGCGGCCAAGTGTTCGGGACGGGTGCCGCCGTGTCGAGCTCGGCCAGCCGCAGCGGCTCGCGCAGGCGCGCGGCCATGCTCTCGACCCGTGCGCGGGCCGCGTCGTAGGCCGCGTCGGCGTCGGCAGAACCGTCGCAATGGGCGACGGCGAGTAGCTTCATCGTCTGCCGCGGGTTGTCGAAGACGACCATCTCGTCGCTCAGGCAGAGCAGCCCGTCGGGAAGTCCCAGCCCGAGCCCGAGCTCCAGCGTGTCCGGCGCGCGCGCGGGCAGGCGCTCGAACGCGCGCACGAGATCGTAGCCGAGCCACCCGACGAGCCCGCCCCAGAAGCGCGGCAAGCCGGCGACGTCCGCGGCCGCGCGAAAGCGGCCGAGCAGCGCGCGCAGCGCAACCGTCGGATCGGCGCCCTCGTGCCGCTCGACGCGACCGTCGCGCCAGCGAACCTCGACGGCGCCCGCTTCGATTCGCACGACGGCGTGCGGCGCCCCGCCGGCGAAGCTGTGCGCGGCCCACTTCTCGCCGCCGACCACGCTCTCCAGAAGGAAATGGCGCGGGTGCGCGGCGGCCATGCGCGCCAGCACGGCGACCGGCGTCTGCGTGTCGGCGAGTTTCTCGCAAAACACCGGGATGACGTTCTCGCCGCGCGCCACGCGGGCGCGAAACTCGTCGCGCGAAGGGTGAAAGGTCATCCCTGGCGGCAAAGCTCCGCGAGCGCGCTCTTCGTGAGGTCGAGCGTGGGCTGGTGACCACACTCCCCGCACGGTGGTGGAACCCACGTCCCGTCGCGCAGCGCCTCGCGGGGCGCCAGGAGCTCGAGCGCGATGTCGCAGTGATCGCAGTAGACGGGCACGCGCAGGGGCGACTCCACGAGCGGAACCTAGCCCGAAGCGCCGACCGCCGCCACCGACGGCGCGATTGCGACGCGCCCGCGGGGCGCGATACGATGCCCACGCGTGCTCCAGGAGACGCCCCCCCCACCGACCGCGTCGCGCAAACGGGCCGCGAGCTTCCGCTCGAAGAGCCTGGCAGCGATGCTTGGCCTCGTCACGGTCGTCGCCGCCGGCATGCTCCTCGGCATGGAGGTCGGCCTTCGCCGCGAGCTGCGCGAACGACTGGTGGCGAGCATCGACGAGTCGGCGCAGCGCCAGTCCGACGGGTTGCGCGAGACGTTCGAGCACCTGCTCGCGGGCGGGCACACCTTGGTGGCCGAGCCGCGGCTGCGCGCCGCGCTCTCGGCGCCGGTCGTCGATAGCAAAGCGCTCGAAGCTCTGGCCGACGAGCTGCGAGACGTGCAGGGCTGGGAGCTCCTCGGGATCGCCGATGCGCACGGCGCTCGGCGCCTGCGCGGCGCGAGCAGCGAGGGCGCGTGGCCCGTGGTCGCGAACGCGGCGCTCGGCGGCAAAACGGCGAAGGGTTATTGGGTCGACGGCGGGCACCTCTACCAGATCGCGGCGACACCGGTGACTCTTGACCGCCGCACGATCGGCGCGCTCGTCGGTGGCGTGCGGCTGTCGGCCTCGCGCGTCGCGCGGCACGAGCGCACGGCGCACGCGGCGCTGGCGGCGTTCGCCGACGGCCGCCTGCTCGCGGCGTCGTTCGCGCCGGGCAGCGCCCAGCGGACCGCCGTCGAGCGCCTGGCGAAAGCGAAGGCGCCGCCGCGCCTCAAGCTCGCGCGCGAGTGGTTCCTCGTCCGCGAGGTGCCGATCACGGAGTCCGGCTGCCGCATGCTCGTCTTCCGTTCCGAGGACGTCGCCCTCGCCCCGTACCGGCGGCTGCGCGGCCTCGTCCTCGCCGTCAGCGCGAGCGCGTACGCGCTGGCGATCCTCGCCGCGTGGCTGATCGCGCGCGGCCTGTCGGGGCCGGTCGCCAACCTGGAGCGCCAGCGCCAGGTGACGCAGCAGCTCTTCGATCGCTCCGAGGAGCGCTTCCGCCAGCTCATCGAGCGCGCCTCCGACGCGATCGCCGTCTACGGTGACGGGCGCTTCGTGTACGTGAACCCCGCGCTGGTCGCGCTCCTCGGCTACGCGAAGGCCGAGGAGCTCGTCGGCAAGTTGGTGATGAACATCGTCCATCCCGACGATCGCGACGATGTCGCGTCGAGGCTGCGCACGCTGGCCGAGACCGGCGAGCCGCTGCCGCCGCACGAGGTCCGCTACCTCCGCCGTGACGGCGGCGTCGTGACCGCCGAGGTCGCGACGCAGGCGATCGAGTTCCGCAACCGGCCGGCGCTGCTGACGATCGCGCGCGACGTGACGGAGCGCCGCCAGATGCAGGCGCGCATGTTCCAGACGGATCGCATGACCTCTCTCGGTACCCTCGCAGCCGGCGTCGCGCACGAGATCAACAACCCGCTGGCGTATCTGATCGCCAACCTCGACTTCGTCTCGGGGCGCCTCGATCAGCTCTCGCGCGACAACCCGAGTCTGCAGGTCGGCCCGGCGCCGACGCGGCCTGGGCGCGTCACCGGCTCGTACCCCCAGGTCGGCGGTGGCATGGACGAGGTCCTCGAGCCACTCAAGGAGGCGCGCGAGGGCGCCGAGCGCGTGCGACAGATCGTCCGCGACCTCAAGACCTTCTCGCGGCCCGACGACGATCGCCGCGTGCCCGTCGACGTGCGGCGGATCCTCGAATCGTCGATCAACGTGGCGTTCAACGAGATCCGCCCCCGCGCGCGCCTGGTGAAGGACTACGGCGAGGTCCCCCAGGTCGAGGCGAACGAGGCGCGCCTTGGGCAGGTCTTCCTGAACCTGCTGCTCAACGCCGCCCAGGCGATCCCGGAGGGCGACGCGGCGAAGAACGAGATCCGCGTGACGACGCGGACCGAGGGTGAGCGCGTCGTCGTCGAGTTGCGCGACACCGGCGGCGGCATCCCGCCCGAAGTTCTCGGCCGCATCTTCGACCCGTTCTTCACCACCAAGCCCGTCGGCGTCGGCACCGGCCTGGGCCTGTCGATCTGCCACAACCTCGTGACCTCCCTCGGGGGCGAGATCGCCGTCGACAGCCAGGTCGGCCGCGGCACGACCGTGCGCATCGCGCTGCCGCAACTCAAGGAGCCGCGCCGCCGGCGCGCTACCACCCCCGCCCTGGTCATACCGCCGGGCCCGCGCGCGCGCGTGCTCGTCATTGACGACGAGCCGGCGCTCGGCAGGGCGCTGGGCCGGGCGCTCTCGCCGGACCACGAGGTCCGCGTGGCGACGAGCGGCCGAGAGGGCCTCGACATCCTGCTCGCCGACGGCCGGTTCGACGTCGTGTTCTGCGACCTGACCATGCCCGACGTGACGGGCATGGATGTCTTCGAGGAGCTGCGAAGGTCGCGTCCGGGGTTCGAGGAGCGGCTGGTCTTCATCACCGGCGGCGCGTTCACCTCGCGCGCGAGCGACTTCCTTTCGTCGGTGCCGAACCTCCGCATCGAGAAGCCGTTCGACATGCAGATCGTCCGCGCCATCGTACGCGAACGAATCCTCCGCGCGTGAAGCTCGCCACCTGGAACGTCAACTCGATCCGCGCTCGGATCGACCGCCTGCGGCCATGGCTCGACGCGGAGCGGCCAGACGTCGTCTGCTTGCAGGAAACCAAGGCGCGGGACGACGTCTTCCCGATCGACCAGCTCCGCGCCTCCGGCTACCGCGCGGCGATCCTCGGGCAGCGCACGTACAACGGCGTGGCGGTGCTCGCGCGCGAGGAGCTCGGCGAGCCGCGCGACGTGGGCTTCGGCTTTCGCGATGCCGGCGACGACACGCAGGCGCGCTTCCTCGACGTGCGCGTCGGCGACCTGCGCGTGCTCTGCGCGTACGTCCCCAACGGCCGCGCCGTCGGCACCGAGCACTTCGCGTTCAAGCTCGACTGGCTCGATCGCGTGCGCCGGTACCTCGGCGAGCACTGCGATCCGGGCGAGCCGCTCGCGCTCTGCGGCGACCTGAACGTCGCGCCCGAAGCGATCGACGTGCACGATCCGGCGGCGTGGGAAGGGCAGGTGCTCTTCCACCCCGACGAGCGCGCCGCGCTGCGCCGCCTGCTCGACTGGGGCCTCGTCGACGTCGTGCGCGCGAGCAACCCCGAGCCCGGCCTCTACTCGTGGTGGGACTACCGCATGCTCGCCTTCCCCAAGAACCGCGGCCTGCGCATCGACCACGTCTTCTGCACGCACCCGCTCGCCGAACGCGTCAGCAAAGCGCGCATCGATCGCGAGATGCGCAAGGTCAAGGACGGCAAGCCGCCCAGCGATCACGCGCCGGTAATCGTGACGATCGACTGACGGGCCGCTACTCGACGTCCGAGATGAAGATCGGCGGCTGGTGCAGCATCGTGATCTCGGCGCCGCGGCCGGCGTGCGAGCGCGCCATCGAGATGGCCTCTGCGAGCGAGTCGGCCCGCTCCCAGCCGAGGATGCCGGGCACGTGGCGGTTTTCGCTGCCGACGACGATCACCTTGCCGACGTGCGCGCGACCATTCTCGCCCCAGTACCACATGTAGAACGGGTGCGCGCCGTGGTAGGCGTGGCCGCGCCGGTACATCTCGACGTAACTGGGGTTCTTCGCAAACTCCTCTTCGTACGTTTCGAGCTTGCTCGAATCACGCGTCTGCGTGAGCAGCCGGTGGAAAAACTCAATGTAGCTCGGGTGGTGATCGGGATCGAACTCGTCCATGCATGGGTGGGCGATGATCAGCACGCCGCCCTTCCGCAGCACCGGCTTGCCCCGGTACATGTTGTGGAAGTAGCCGAGCGCCATGCACTGCACGAGCAGCGGATTGAGCGCGCGCGAGTTCACGTTGTAGGGCGAGATGTACGGGATGCCGGTGATGAGAATGTCGCACTGCCCGCGCACCGGGACGCCGTACTGCTCGAAGTTGCGCTTGAGAATCTTGCCGTGCACGGCCTCGGTCTGGCCGGCGTGGCACGCGATCAGCCCGTAGTCCGCCGGCACCCGCATGAAGAGCTCGCGACGCGCCGCGCGCGGCAGCTTCGACAGCGCGAAGCGCAGCGCGTGGAGCTTGAGGCGATCGCCCTCGGTGAAGTCGTCCTCGTTCTTGCCGAGGAACTCCATCGAGTCGGCGTACATCTTGTTGTTGAGCGCGGTCTCGACGTGGAAGACCTTGAAGTGCTCGTCGATCACGCGGCCGATGCGGTCGACCGAATGGTGCAGCTCCGAATGGTCGGGGTCCATGTACGAGTCGCTGGCGAGGATCGCGCGCGGGTTGTGGTGCGCACGCAGCGCCCGCCAGTCGCACAGGCCTACGCCGACGGACTTGTGGCCGCCGTCCATCGGCACGAGGTTGATGTTCAGGTAGACGATCAGATCCGACTCGGCGGCGCGGCGGTTGATCGTTACGATCTCGCCGTGTCCGGTCTTGCCGACCTCGACGATGCCGTCGGGATCCTCGGCGTCGTGGTTGTAGAGCTTGTCGGGCCAGTAGGCGTCGAAGATCTTGCGGCCGACCATGCGCTTCACTTCGGCGGCGGTCATGCGCCGGTGCAGGCTGGTCGCAATGATGATGTGCACGTCGTCGACGGCGTAGTCGGCAAGCATGCCGAGCACGATCTCGAGTTGCGTCTGCCGGATGTCGGGCGTCCTCATCGGCGGCAGCGGCAGCGAGATGTCGTCGACGGCGATGGTCACGCGCATGCCCGGGCGCAACTGCGCGTGCAGCGGCTCGGCCTCCTCCGGGTGCGTGATCGCGTAGCGGATCGCCGCGGCGGGGTTGGGCAGCGGCTCGATCGGGGGCCTGGGGTAGATGACGCGCGTGCCGATCGGCAGGTCCTCGACCAGCAGGTCCTCGCCGAAGTACATGACGCGCGGCGCGGAGTCGGAGTCGATTGTCACCACCTGCTCCTCGCGGAAGCGCTTGGGGAGGGGCTTTCTCATCGATCGACCTCGGGGGCCCGTGCGGTGCTCGCGCGCTGCGCGCGCTGCGCTCCTCCGATGCCCCCGAACCCCCGTGAGGGCGCGAAGTGAATCCGCGCCCTCATCGCAGGTCCAGCACCGGCCATTGGAACTCGCGCGCGAGGCGGCGCAGGCGCAGGTCGGGGTTGACCGCGGCTGGCCTGCCGACGACGGCGAGCATCGGGTAATCCGACGCGCTGTCGGCGTAGGCGTGCGACGCGGCGAGGTCGAGGCCGTGGCGCGCGCAGTAGTCGCGAACGATCCCAGCCTTGGACGCGCCGGCGACGACCGGGTGGAGCATGCGGCCGGTCGCGCGCCCGCCGAGGAACTCGAGGCGGTTGGCGATGCAGTCGTCGGCGCCGAGGTGCTCGGCGAGCGGGCGGATCGTGAAGTCGAGCGCGCCCGATACGAGCACGGTGCGGATGCCGGCGGCGCGCGCCTTGGCCAGGAGGTCGCGCGAGCCCGGGAAGATCGCCGGCTTGATGACTTCCTCGAACAGCTCGTCGGCGAGCGTCACGAGGCGATCTTCCGGCATGCCCGTGTAGTAGCGATAGAAGAATTCGTTGAAGCCCTTGCGCGAGAGCTGATCCATGCCCCAGAGCAGCGGCACGGAGGCGATCGTCTTCACGTACTTGATCGCGCTGCCGAGGAGCGTCGGCTGGTTGGCGGCGTAGAAGGCGAACGTGTGCACCACGTTGATGCGCACGAGCGTCCCGTCGACGTCGAAGAAGGCGGCGGCAGCGGCGGGCACGGCGCTTACTTAGCGGGGATCGACGCCACGCGTCAATCGGTGCGGGACCGACCTTGAAGCCGCCCGCGTCGCGTGGGAAGCGGGTTTTCCCGCGCGCGGGCGACCGCCCGAAGGATGGCCTCCAGCGTCGGCACGCCGGCGGGGAGGTCTCGCCTCACGATGGCCGCCACTTTCTCGTCGTCCGCGACGCCGGA
>JBBTFH010000124.1:0-8289 GCA_038041915.1 Myxococcota bacterium | reverse complement strand
TTTCGGCCGGTATCGACCGACGACTACTTGGGCGTCGTGATGCCCATGCGGATATGATCTCTCCAGGGACTCAACCCCTGGAATTTACGACATGAAAACGGAAAATCAGTCCTCTGCCGAGCCCGGCATCGGCGGAACCGCCGCCGCCAGCCGAGTCCAAGTCTATGACGAGCAGTCGATCCAGGTTCTCAAGGGCCTCGAGGCCGTACGCAAGCGTCCGGGCATGTACATCGGCGACACCGATGACGGCTCGGGGCTCCACCACATGGTCTACGAGGTCGTCGACAACGCCGTCGACGAGGCGCTCGCCGGCCACTGCTCGCACGTCGACGTCTTCATCCACTACGACAACTCGGTGACCGTCGAGGACGACGGCCGCGGCATCCCGACCGGCGAACACCCCGAAGAGAAGCGCCCGACGCCCGAGGTCATCATGACGACGCTGCACTCGGGCGGAAAGTTCGACAAGCAGGCCTACAAGGTCTCGGGCGGCCTCCACGGCGTCGGCGTCAGCGTGGTGAACGCGCTCTCCGAGTGGCTCAAGCTGGAGATCCGGCGCGAAGGAAAGGTCTTTTACCAAGAGTACCGCCGCGGCGATCCGGCGACGCCCTACCAGGAGACCGGGACCACCACGCGCACCGGCACCAAGGTCACGTTCAAGCCCGACACGCAGATCTTCAAGGGCGTCGAGTTCTCCTTCGACGTGCTGGCGCAGCGGCTGCGGCAGCTCTCGTTCTTGAATCGCGGCCTGCGGGTCGCCATCACCGACGAGCGCAGCGACAAGAAGCACGAGTTCGACTACCAGGGCGGCATCGTCTCGTTCGTCGAGCACCTGAACCGCAACAAGGTCCCGGTGCACGAGAAGCCCGTCTACATCGACGGTGAGCGCGAGCACGTTCGCGTCGAGTTGGCGCTGCAATGGAACGACTCGTTTTCCGAGCAGATCTTCTGCTTCACCAACAACATCGAGAACCGCGACGGCGGCACGCACCTGACCGGCTTCCGCCAGTCGCTCACGCGCACGGTCAACGCCTATGCAGCGCAGGCGGGCCAGCTCAAGGACGTCAAGGAGGGGCTCTCGGGCGACGATCTGCGTGAAGGGCTGACGGCGGTGCTGTCGATCAAGCATCCCGACCCGAAGTTCTCGGGGCAGACCAAGGACAAGCTGGTCTCGAGCGAGGTCTCGGGCATCGTCGCGCAGGTGGTCAACGAGAAGCTCGGGAGCTTTCTCGAGGAGCATCCGCGCGAAGCCAAGGCGATCGTCGAAAAAGCGGTGCTGGCGGCGCGTGCGCGCGAGGCGGCGCGCAAGGCGCGCGAGATGGTGCAGCGCAAGGGCGCGCTCGACGCGTCGTCGCTGCCGGGCAAGCTCGCCGACTGCCAGGAGCGCGATCCGGCGAAATCGGAATTATTCATCGTCGAGGGCGACAGCGCCGGCGGCTCGGCCAAGCAGGGGCGCGACCGGCGCACGCAGGCGATCCTGCCGCTGCGCGGCAAGATCCTGAACGTCGAGCGCGCGCGCCTGGACAAGATGCTCGGCTCGGAGATGATCGCGACGCTCATCACAGCGCTCGGCTGCGGCATCGGCGAGACCTTCAACGCCGACAAGGTCCGCTACCACACGATCTTTCTCATGTGCGACGCCGACGTCGACGGCAGCCACATTCGCACGCTGCTGCTCACGTTCTTCTTCCGGCAGATGCCGGAGATCGTCACGCGCGGGTACCTCTACATCGCGCAGCCGCCGCTCTACCGGGTCGCGCGCGGCAAGAAGCACTGGTACCTCAAGAACGAGGCGGCCATGGAGGATTTCCTGATCCAGCACGGCATCGAGGGCGTGACCTTGCGCGTGCAAGAGAGCCCGGCCAGCGCCGCGGGACCGGAGCTGCGCGCGCTGGTCGAGAAGGCGCAGCGCTACCGCCGCGTGCTGCGCCAGGTCGATCGCAAGTGCGACGCGCGCATCGTCGACGCGATCGTGAAATCGTCGAATCTCGACATCGCGGCGCTGCGCGACGAGACGCGCCTGGACGGCGAGATCGACCGCGTCCAAGAGCACTTGGCGCGCTTCCACCCCGATACGCTCTCGATGAAACTCGAGTACGAGGACGACGCGGAGCACGGCTGCAAGCGCATCGTATGGGAGACGCGCCTGGGGCCGGGACGCGTGCGCCGCAACGTCATCGACTTCACGCTGCTCGGCGCCGCCGAGTTCCAGGAGCTCGGCGCCATCGCGAAGGAGTTCGTGGCGTTCGGCCCGCCGCCGTGGGCGCTCGAGGGCGCGGCGAGTGAGCCGGTCGATCGCATCGAGGGCCTGGTCGACAGAGTCGAGGCGATCGGCCGCAAGGGCCTGACCATCCAGCGCTACAAGGGTCTGGGCGAGATGAATCCGCAGCAGCTCTGGGAGACGACGATGGACCCGGCGACGCGGTCGCTGCTGGCGGTGCGTGTCGACGACGCGGTCGAGGCGGATCGCATCTTCACGCTGCTCATGGGCGAAGAGGTCGAGCCGCGCCGGCAGTTCATCGAAGAGAACGCGCTCAACGTGCGCAACCTCGACGTGTAGTTGAAATGGCATCCATCGTGCGGACGCTCGCCGCCTGCCTGTGCGCCTGCCTTTGCGCGGGCACGGCGCTCGCGCAGACGATCGAGGAGCGCGAAAGCGCGCGCATCCACTTCGAGGCGGGCAAACGCTACTACGGGCAGGGCCGCTACGACGACGCGCTGCGCGAGTTCCAGGAGGCGCACCGGCTGACACGGCTGCCGGCGCTGCTCTACAACATGGGCGTCGCGTGCCAGGCGATGCAGCGGCTCGACGACGCGCGCGGCTATTTCCGAAAATACCTCGACGAGTCGCCCGCCGAGAGTGCCGACCGGCCCGAGGCCGAGGCGCGGCTGCGCGCGGTCGAGAGGGCGGCCCCGACCGAGAAGGCGACGGCGCCACAGCCGGCTGCCGCCGTCGAGGCTTCGCCGCGCGAGCGCCGCCTGCCGGCCTGGGCGACGTGGACGGCCGCGGGCGTCTCCGTCGCGGCGGCGGGCGCCGGCGTGGCGCTCGGCCTCGGGGCGCGCTCGGCGGCGGGCGACTGGTACGCGGCCGGCGACGCGAACGCCTACGCGGCGGCCGAGGATCGCGCCGAGGCGCGCGCGCTCGGGGCGAACGTGGCCTTCGGCGTGGCGGGCGCGGCGGCGGTGACGGCGGCGGTGCTGTGGTGGATTGATCGCTGAAAGGGGGATGACAATGCGCGGAACTCTGACGTGGCTTCTGCTTGCGGCGTGCTCCGTCGAGGCGCCGAGAGCGGGCGAGCCGCCGGCGAGCGGCACCGGCGTGTCGGTCGCTCCCGACACGCACGCGGTGAGCGTGGATCCGGCCGAGGTGCCGACCGCCTCGGCGCTCGACTGTGCCGACGGGCAGGTCGTCGCGTGGAGCGGCGATGCCTGGAGCTGCGCGACGCCGGCCGCGGCCGACTACACGGTGTTCGGCTCGTGCGAGGCCGGCGACAAGGTCACGGGCATCGACGCCAAGACCGGCGCCGTCGAGTGCGACACCGACCTCGACATGGACACCGACTCGCTCGCGGCGGTCGGCGCGTGCGACGAGGACGAGGTTCTCAAGTGGCAGGACGGCGCATGGGGGTGCGGCGCGGACGATGACGCGGCGGAGAGCGACCCGATCTTCGGCGCGAGCGCGGCTGGCTACCTGACCAGTTCGTCGAGCCTGAACGCCAGCCTGCTCGCGTCCGGCACGGTTCCGTTCGCGCGTCTGCCCGTGGGCACGAGCGCGACGCAGGTCGCCGCGGGGGATCACGGTCACGCGGGGCTGCTCTCGGCCGCAGACGTCGAGGCGATGCTGGACGATGCGGCTGCCTGTCCGCGGCTCTACCTGCGCAACGCGACGGTTCGTCGCTACGCGCTCTCCAACAATCCGGCCACCGACGGGTTCGTTCTCTGTATCGACCGCAACGACCAGATGGTCAAGGTGGGCGACTTGTGGATCGACCGGTACGAGGACGCCCTGGTCTCCGAAACGATCTGGAACACGGGTGAGTGCGATGGCTCCGGATATGCTTCGTCGGGCGGCGCGAGCCCCACGGACGACTACCCGGCGGGCTTCCCGGACAACGGCAACTGGTCTACGCCCGTCTACGCCTGCTCGGTCGCGGGCGTCGTGCCGTCGCGCATGATGACGTGGTTCCAGGCGCAGGCGGCGTGCACGCTCGCCGGCAAGCGCCTGTGCACGAACGCCGAATGGCAGGCGGCCGTCGAGGGGACGAACGACCCCGGCAGCTTCAACGGCGCGACCGGCGGCGCCTGCCATACGGGCGGCTCCGCGCCGCGCGGGATGGCAATGGCCGGCTCGACGCCGGGCGGAAGCACCTCGTGCATCAGCCGCTGGGGAGCCGAGGACATGATCGGCAATCTCTGGGAGTGGGTGGCCGACTGGCACGGCAAGGATTCGAGCACGAACGGTCTCACGAGCGATGCCACGTACGGCAACGACTATATGTACGACGTCAGCCCGGCGGACAGTCAGGGCGCGGCGGGTCAGAATTTTCCGGCCGCGGCGATCCGCGGCGGCCACTGGCTCAACGGTACGGACGCGGGCGCGTTTGCGCTGAACTTGAGCTACGGGCCTTCATGCTGGTCCACGTCCTTCGGGGTTCGTTGCTGCGCAGGGGCGAGTCGTTGATCTTTGGTACTTTGGATTTTCGGCCCTTCGGTTTCTGCTTCCGGATCCCCTTCCGAGTCCGTTCCGGAACGCGGCCGGCTCTGTTCCGGAACGGAGGCTTGCCGTTCCGGAACGGCGCTCGGTATTCCGGAGCGGTTCATGAACGGTTCCGGAACGAGGCGATCCGTTCTTGAACGGCGTTCCGGAATCGTGATACCGACCGGCGCGTGAAGCCGACGTACAGCCTGCGCGAGGCCGCCGCGGCGCTCGATCGGTCGGAGCGCTACGTCTGGAACCAGGTGCGCGCGGGCGCCATTGCCGCAGAAAAGGCCGGCAAGTCGCTCGCGCTCGACGCCGCGTCAGTGGTCGCCTTCGCGCGCGCACACGCTATCGCCGTGCCCGGCGACGACGGCGGGCGTGTGCCGCCTCCGCCGCCGGCCCGATCGTTGCACCGACCGACCTGGCAAGCGGTTCACGTTCCGTGAGCTCGGAGCGTACGAAGCGCTTCGAGCGCCCGCCGTCGACGCCCTTCAGTTCCTGAAGACCGTCGCGCCCGACGCGGGCGACGTGGCGGCTCGCGCGCGAGCCGCGTTGCTGGACGCGCTGGAGCGCCTGGCCGTCGGTTACAACGCCTACCACCTGCGCGAGAAGGCGGCCCCCTACGGCCGCGCGCGCGCGGCCGCGTGCGCGGCGGCGAGCGCGCTCCTGGTGCTGGGCGATCTCAGCGGCGACGCCGAGCGCGCCTCGGCGCTCGCCGAGCGCATCGAGCGCGAGGCGATCTCCGCGATCGGCGGCCTCATCCGCGCCATGGAGCGCAAGGAGCAGAAGCGTGACCGACGACGCGAAGACCGCGAGTAAGGCGGCCGCTATCTTCGACGAGTGCTACCGGCTCATCCTCGAGATCTACGAGGACGTGCGCGGGTTTCCCAAGTCGCAGAAGTTCGTGCTCGGCCAGCGGATCGAGACGACGAGCGTGAGCGTGCTCGCGGGCCTCATCGAGGCCAACCACGTGCGGGACCGCGCCCCGCCGCTGCGCGCGGCGAGCGTCGAGGTCGAGAAGCTGCGCGTGTTCGTCCGGCTGGCGAAGGACCTGCGTTTCCTCGACTTCAAGCGCTACGAGCGCCTCTCGGGGCGCATCGACACGATCGGTCGCATGCGCGGCGGCGGGATCAAATGGGCGGAGGCGCGGCGGTGAGGCGAGTCGGGGAATTGTGGGAGCGGCTCGTCTCGTTCGAGAACCTCCACGCCGCGTTCCTTGGCGCGTCGCGCGGCAAGCGGCGGCGCCCCGACGTGCTGGCCTTCGCGCCCGACGTGGAGCGGCGCCTCTTCGAGATCCGCGACGCGCTCGAAGCCGGCGCGTATGGGTTCGGGCCGTACCGGACGTTCCACGTCGCGGACACCAAGCGCCGGCTCATCATGGCCGCGCCGTTTCGCGACCGCGTCGTGCACCACGCGATCGTCAACGTGCTGGATCCTGTGTTCGATCCGACGCTGATCGCCGACACGTACGCCTGCCGTCGCGGCAAGGGCAACCACGCGGCGATGCGTCGACTGCGCGACTTGGTGCGCGGCGACCCGCGCGCCTACGCGCTCAAGTGCGACGTCTCGCGCTACTTCGCGTCCGTGGATCACGCGGCGTTGCTCGGGCTCCTCGAACGGAAGGTGAAGGACCGGCGCGTGCTCGACCTCTGCGCGTCGCTGGTCGCCGCGACGCCGGTCGATCCGGCATTCGGCCCCGGCCGGGGCATCCCCATCGGCAACCTCACGTCGCAGATGTTCGCGAACCTCTACCTCTCGCCGCTCGACGGGCACGCGAAGCAGGTGCTCGGCCTCGGCCGCTACCTCCGCTACGTCGACGACATCGTCGCGCTCGACGGCGACAAGCGGCGCCTCCACGCCGCGCTCGCGTCCATGGAGGCGTTCGCCGCCGAGCGGCTGCGCCTGGCGTTTCACCCACGCAAGTCGATCATCGCGCCCGTGCGCTGCGGCGTGGACTTCGTCGGGTTCGTGGTGTCTCCGGCGCGTGTACGCGTGCGGCGCGCGGCGCTCGTGCGCTTCCGCCGGCGCGAGCGGGGGTTGCGCCGGGCGTGCTGGCGCGGCGAGCTCGCGCCGGAGCGCTACTGGCGGTCGGTCGAGTCGTTCGCGGCCCACGCCGCGCACGCCGACGCGCACCGGCTGCTTGCGACGATGGGCTTGCAGAGTTTCCGGCCGCAAGGCCGGGAAGGGGGACGGGCCGAATGACGCGTTCGCTTCCGGCCGCGGCGATCCGCGGCGGCAACTGGAACAACGGAACGGACGCGGGCGCGTTTGCGCTGAACTTGAACAACGGTCCATCGAACTGGAACACGAACATCGGGGTTCGTTGCTGCGCACGGATGCTCGCAGGCTCGTCCGCCGGAACTCGCGGCCTCACGGGGCCGCGGGCGGTGCGGAGAGCACCCCAGGCCCGCCTCCCGGTCCGCGCGAGCGGACCGAAGAACGAACGGCTCGGCGGCGGGTCGTAGGGCTTCGGCCCGAGCTCCGCCGCCGGGCCACTTTTGCCGGATCGCCGTCCAATTCCGTGGCGCTTCCCTCGTGCGTCGCGGTGGTAGGCACGGCCGGCGCGCGTCGCGAAAACGGGCGATCGCCCCGGCCCGCCCACGGCGCGGCGGCCCCTGGCGCATCGCGCCGCGCGCGGGCATGCGGTAGGCTGCTGGTCGCATGGAGGCGATCGCGAAGGCGCGCTTGTTCGTGGCGGGGCTCGATCGCCGGTTGGGAGACCGCCTGCGCGCGGTGGTCCTGTTCGGCTCGCAGGCGCGCGGGGAGGCGCGGCCGGACAGCGATGTCGATCTGCTGATCCTGCTTCGCGACGCGCCGCCGTACTTCGAGCGTTGCTTTCTCGCGGGAGACGTCGCCCGCGAGGTCGACGCCGACTTCTCGTCGCGGCTCTCGCCGCTCCTCTACGACGAACGCGAGGCGCGCGACACGCGGCCCATCTTCTACGACATCGCCGTCGACGGCATCGTGCTCCTCGATCGGGCCGGCGCGTGGGCGCAGATCCGAGAGCGCGTGCTCGCGCGCATCCGCGAGCTCGGTTCGCAGCGCGTGACCGACTCGGCCGGCAACCGCTTCTGGATCCTGGCGCCGTCGGCGCCCTTCGGAACGCCGGTCGAGCTGTGACGACCGTCGATCTCGCCCGAGCGTATCTCGACCAGGCGAGGATTCGGCTGGACTTGCTCGCCGAGCTGCGGCGGCGCGGCGCCTGGAACGACGTCGTCCGCTTCGCGCAAGAAGCGGTGGAGCTCGCGCTCAAGGCCCTGTTGCGCCACGCGGCCATCGACCCGCCGAAGGCTCACGACGTGGGGCCGGCGCTGCTCGGCGCCGCCTCGCGGCTGCCGCCGGCCGCGGCCGCGCGGTGCGCGGAGTTCGCCCGCATCTCGACTGCGCTGGCGGCGTCGCGCGGCCCCGCGTTCTACGGCAACGAAGCGGCCGGCGTGCCGGCCTCGCAGCTCTTCGGCACGGCCGAAGCCGACAACGCCGAGCAGCTCGCGCGCAAGGTTGTCGAGGGCGTAACCACGATCATGTCCGCGCCGTAGCCGGCGCGCGGCTGCGTGCGGCCATGCCGCGCTTACGACGCGGCGCGTCGTTGA
>JBBTFH010000123.1:0-2726 GCA_038041915.1 Myxococcota bacterium | reverse complement strand
GTCGCGCCAGCTCGAGTGACTCGAGAGCGCGCCGAAGTAGCGCACCAGTGGGTGCCGCGGCGGGGAGTGCTGTTCATGATGCGAGCCTCCTACAACAGCGTCGTGGGTCCGTTCCCGCGGCCCTTCCGCCGGCGATCCCCCCGCTGGCGCGACTCGTCCGCGAGGACTAGCAGACGCCGTTCCGTCTCCGCGTCCACGTGAAGCCAGAGAGCGCCTCGCTTTCCACCCCGAATCTGGTCGGATTGGCGCGACACCCTCACGGCACCCTTCGCGATCCAGAGCCGGATCACGCCCTGGCCGACGCCGAAGTGTCGAGCGGCCCCGAGGACCGAGTAGCAGCCGTCCTGACGGCGCTCGGGCACCGGCGTGGCGGTTGGAAGGGACGGCGCAGCGCTCGGGATTCGGTGACGGCTGCGCATGTTACGGACCGCGTCCAGGTTCCATCGCTTGCCCATGCCGGTGACGAAGCCCTCGGCGTCGAGGCGGTCTGCGATTTGTCGGTCGTGGACGCCCTCCGCGGCCAGCTCGCCGAGACGCGCGAGCGCCTTCTCGGAGGTGCTGATCACGTCGCGAATCGTGGGCCTCGACACTTGCAGCTCCGTGACGGCGGCGCTCTTCCATGCAATCCGCACCAGTGTCTCGCGGCGCGGCACCTCGATGGCGCGCAACGACACGGCATCGATTACCAGACGAAGCATCGCCTTGCGGTCGGCCTGCCGTGTCGTGGGCGACCTCCAGACCTTGGGCAGATCGCGAGCGAGCGCGCGGATGCGCTCACGGTCCTGCTCGGTCAGCTCGGGGCGCTGCTCGCGCTTGGTCCTCTCGTAGTCGGCGCGCACTTGTTCGAGCTCGCGCAAGCGCCGCTCCCACTCGCCTTCCAGCGTTCGGGCGACGACGCGGTTGTCGGGGTCGACTGCCTTGTACCTGCGCTCGGCGTGCCGCGCCTCGTACTCGGCGCGCTCGACGCGCAACGCCCAGTGCCGGTCGAGCGACTGCGCCTTCGCGTCCACCTCGCGCTCGACCGCCAGGCTCAGCTCCAGCTCGTCCGGGACCATCGTGTCCAGGAACAACTGCTCGACGGCGTGGTCGATCGCCCTGCCCGGCAGCGTGGCGCAAGGAGGTCGCGCCGGGCGCTCGCCGTAGCAGCCGTAGTAGTGTAGTCCGCTGGACGCATACGCGGTCCCCATGCGGTAGCCGCACCGTCCGCACAGCAGCAGGCCGGTCAGCAGCGCGCCACCATCGCGCGGCGCCCCCTGCGTAGTGGAGCCGCACACGTTGTTTCTCAACTTCTGCTGGTTCTTCAAGTAGTGCTCCCAGCTGATGTAGCCCACGTGCGCCCCGTCGATGCGTACCGGCCATTTCTCGGGGTCGCGCCCCTCCATCTGCTTGTATCGGATCTCCCCGTCGATGATCACCTTCTTGTTCTGCCGGCGCCCGTAGACGTAGACGCCCGCGTACACGGGGTTCCTGAGGATCTCGACGACGCGACGCGCGGTCGCTTCGTTCCACACCAGCTCCCTGCCTCCCACGCAGTTTCGTCGCACGGGGATGCGCACGGCATGCTGCTGCGCCCAACGCGCGACGGCGTAGGCGCTCGGCTCGACCGAGTAGCGCTCGAAGATGAGCCGGATCCCGGCCCGCACGGATTCATCTGGGTCGAGCTCGAAGCGATGGCCGCCCCACACATATCCGGTCGGTGGCCCGATCCGTAGCTCGCCTCGTCGCGCCTTGCTCTGCAGGGCTCCGTGCAAGCGCAGCCTGATCCAATGCAGCTCCGCCTCCGACATCGTGCCCTTGATGTCGAGCAGCAGCTTGTCGTCCTTGTCGGCGGGATCGTAGACGGCCTGCTCGTCGCCGACGACGACCTCCGCGACGGCGCACAGCGCCAGCAAGCGTTGCCAGTCCATCGACGAGCGTGCGAGGCGCGAGACCTCGATCGCGAAGATGGCGCCGACCTCGCCGTGCACCACTCCGTCGACCAGACGCGCGAAGCCCTTTCGACCTTCGGTCGTCGCCCCACTGTGCCCGAGATCTTCGTCGATGACTTCGATCGCCGGCTCGGTCCAGCCCAACGCCGCGGCGCGTCCGGCCAGCGCGTACTGGCGCTCAGTCGACTCGCCGTGCTCGAACACCTGCGCCGCCGTCGACTGCCGCACGTAGACGCACGCCCGCCGACCCAGATGCGACGCTTCGATCCTCGCAGTCATGGCCGTCCTCCTTTCCGCCCGTCGCCGCCACGTCGGCGGCGAGCAGCATCTGGTGAACGAGCTTGCTCCACCAAGGCAGCAGCTCGTTGACGTCGCTGCTCCCCGCGGTCGGCCGCTGCGCTTCGCTGCGGTTTTCCCGCCGCGAACGCGTCCGATGGGCGTTGCTCGCCATCGGGATCGCGATTCTCACCCCGCTTATCGAAGTGGCCAACTTCTTCGCTGCTCTTCTCGCCTTCTCGAGCGCCGATCCAGGCGGCAAGCTCCCGCAGCGGCTCCGGCGCCAGGTGCACGGTCCGCGCGGAATGGACGGCGGCGGGCAGCGCGGGGGGCTTCAGCTCCGTCCACTCCAGCGGCACCATCAGGTGCCCACCCTCCTGCGTCTCGACCAGCACGATGCCCGCTCCGTGGGACCGCCGGATGACGACATCCTCACCGAATCTCGGGTGAATCGGCAGCGTGATCTTCACCCGGGACCACGGCGTCGTCGTACCCGATGTCGTCTTGTGCCGCCCTCTCCGG
>JBBTFH010000122.1:2283-6455 GCA_038041915.1 Myxococcota bacterium | reverse complement strand
TACCGATCAACCCGGTTCCATCTCAACCATGAATTCGTGGGAGCACCGCATCGACAACCTGCTCCTCACCTCGCGCGCCGCCGCGCGATGCTACAGTCGTAAAAATGGGAATCACCTTCGTCAGCGTCGATCTCTACAACCCCAGGCGTGACGAGCCGGGCCGGGCGTGGCAGTTCCTGGTTGATTCAGGCGCCGTCTACTCGGTGGCGCCGACCGCCGTGCTGACGGCGCTCGGCATCTCGCCCACCCGCACGCTGAAGTTCGTGTTCGCCGATGGGCAAATGATCGAGCGCGCCGTCGGCGAGGTGGGGTTCCGTTTCGGCGGCGAGCAGGCGACCTCGCCGGTAGTGTTCGGCGAGACCGACGACGTGTTCCTGCTCGGCGCCGTTACGCTGGAGACGCTCGCCCTGGTGCTCGACCCGTTCAAGCGGGAACTGCGCCCCGCGCGGCTGATGCTCGCGCGGCACCAGTGTCCCTGATGCGGCGCGCGATCTTCGGGCCCGCGTCCGGATGAAGCCATGATGGAAGCGCAAGCCCAGCCCCCTCAGCACTGCCCCCTTTGCGGCGCCCTTCTGCGAGCCCGGCCGCGAGGTCGACGAGATGGTGCGCGAGGGTGACGACGTCATGCTCGTGCGCGTCACCGCCGACGTGTGTCGCGACTGCGGCGAGGCGCTCCTCCACCCCGGCATGGTCGACCGCATGATCGCCGCGAAACGCGCGTTGCGTGCGGGCGCAGCCGTGGGCGCGCGGGTGGTCGGGCGCGTCCTGCGCGCCGGGACTTAGATCTCGCTGCCGTGGGCCATCCAGAACGAACGGCGGGAACGTTCGTGATGACGGGCAGGTGAACATCGACAAGCCCACGCCGTCGGTGCTTGAATGCCGGCCATGCGCAATCCTTCGCAGCTCGCCGTCCTCCTGCTCACCTCGCGCGCCGCCTTCGGCCAACAGCCATCGAACGCCGAGGCCGGAGGCCAGCCGCCGCCGTGGGCGCTCGACACGTCGCCGAGCGCGACCACGGCGCAGGCCCCGCCGCCCGAGGCCGAAGGCCAGCCGCCGGCGCCACCCGGCGTCGACGCGTCGGACCTCACGCTCCGGCCGCACTTCGTCAAAGGCGAGCTTTCCGGCGCCGGCTCGGTGCGGCCGTTCTCGCAGGGCAACTTCGTCGGCGTCGCGACCGGCATTTCCGGCATCCCGTCGGGCGCCGACACCGCGCTCAATACCTTCTACCTGACCGTCGAGCCCGAGCTCGATCTCTCGTGGAAGGAGTCCGAGTTCCGCTTCGGCCTGGGCGTTCCGCTCGAGTTCATGCTGGTCGACACGCGCGCCCTCTTCCAGAAGTGCTTCGAGGACGCGCGCGCGACCGTCAACGCCAGCGACGACATCGAGAACGATCCGAAGGCGCTGGCCGCCGCGCAGGCGCAGGCGACCGAGTGCGCCGAGAGCGCCAAGGAAAACGCCACCGACGAGCTCGGCACGTTCCGCAAGACCGGCTTCGACGAGAGCAGCGACTACGCCAAGGTGCTGCGCTACCTCACGTGGGGCCACGAGGAGGGCAACACCTACCTGAACGTCAGCCGCCTCTACGCGCAGTCGCTCGGCCACGGCACGGTCGTCCGCCGCTACAACGCCAACCTCGACTTCGACACCGCGCGCCTCGGCGCGACCTTCGACGCCTACCACCGCTTCATCGGCTTCGAGTCGATGGTCAACGACGTCGTCAACCCCGATCTCTTCGGCGTGCTCGGCTTCGTGCGCCCGCTCGAGCCCTTTTCGAGCGTCCTGCCGGCGCGCAGCTTCTCCGTCGGCGTGAGCTACGTCGGCGCGCGCGAGACGCCGCGCACGCTGGAGTGGGAGGACGGCTTCCTGCCGCCCGAGGGCGTGGTCATCGGCACGCTCTTCCCGCTGAGCCGCCTCGACGACGAGTACAACTTCGTGCCCGAGCAGGTCGAGGACGTCGGCTTCGTCGGCTTCGACGTCGAGACCAAGCTCATCCGCACCGACAGCGCCGATCTCAAACCCTACGTCGACGTGCAGCAGATGCTCGATCATGGCCGCGGCTACACGCTCGGCACGCTGTGGCGCTTTTCCTTCGGCCAGCCGGCGCAGCACGCGATCCGCATGCGCGTCGAGGGGCAGACCTTCGACGCCGACTACATCCCGAGCTACTTCGACACCTTCTACGAGGTCGACAAGTACCAGTACCGGCCGGCCTCGTACGCCGATCGGCCGCCGAGCGACGGCGGCGACGGCGTGGTGCGCGCGCCGACCAAGCTCGCGCTGATCGACGAAGCGGCCGGCGGCCCGCGCCGCGTCGGCGGCTACTTGGAGTTCACGTATAGCTGGCTGGGGCACCTTCAGGCCGGCTTCGCGCTGCGCGGAGCGACAGCGACCGGCGACGGCGCGCTCCCCGAGTTCCCCGACTACAGCGGCTGCACCGTCGGCGTGCCCGAGGACATCGACGACGGCCAACTCGCGCCCGGCTGCACCAACGCGCAGCCGCGGATCGCCGTCGATCCGAGCACCGCCAGCCTGCTGCTCCACTTCGAGGTGCCGCTCTCGCGCTTCCACCTCTTCGCGACGTACGAGGCGTTCGGCATCGGCGACTACGTGCTCGATCCCGGAACCGCCGCCGAGCGGCGCGTCGAAGGCGACGGCCTCGACGTCTTCCGCTTCGACGGCGACAACGAGGTGCTCTTCACCGGCGTGCGCGCGCAGATCTGGCCGTTCATGTTCGTGCAGGCCGAGGCGCGCCGCTTCTTCTTCGTGCAGCGCTTCACCGACATCGACGTCGAGAACATCAGCCTCGCGCAGGACAACAACTTCCACAGCGAATGGACCTTCGCCACCAGCGTGATGCTCGGCTGGGATTGGGAATAGCGCGGCGCGCGCGCTCCCGATGATTCACACCCACCGTTCGACCCTGCCAAACGGCGCTCGCGTGACCACGGTGGCGATGCCGGGGCTTCACCGCGCCGTCGTCACCGTGTTCGCGCGCGTCGGCGCCCGCAACGAGACCCGGCGCACCAGCGGCCTCTCCCACCTCGTCGAGCACATGATCTTCCGCGGCACCGAGCGCTACCCCGACGCCACCTCCTTCGCCATCGCGATCGAGCGCATCGGCGGCTCGTTGCACGCCGAGACCGGCCTCGACGCCTCCCTCTACCAGGTGTCGATCCCGCCCGAGGAGGTGCTCGGCGCGATCGAGCTGCTGGGCGAAGTCTTCCGCGCGCCGCGCTTCGCCGATCTCGAGATCGAGAAGCGCATCATCCGCGAGGAGATCCTCGAGGACCACGACGAGACCGGCCACGACGTCAACGTCGACAACGTCGCGCGCGCCGCCGCGTGGCCGAACCATCCGCTGGGCTTCCGCATCACCGGGCCGCCCGAAAACGTCGAGCGGTTCGACCTGCGCGACGTGCGCGGCCACTTCGCGCGCTTCTACGGCGCGTGCAACCTGGTCGTCTGCGCCGCCGGCGACATCGAGGCCGGGCGCGTGCGCGCCGCCGTCACGCGCGCGTTCGGCCGCCTCGCAAGGGGAAAGCCCTCGCGCGTGCGCCCGCCGACCGACGGACAGCGGCTTCCGCGCTTCGCCTTCGTGCAGAGCCCCGGCAGCCAAACGTCGATCGAGGCGTTCGTGCGGGCGATCCCCGAGTCCGACCCCGACTACCTGGCGCTGGTGCTGCTCACGCGCGTGCTCGACGACGGCCTCTCGACGCGCCTCCACCGCCGCATCATCGACGAGCTCGGCCTGGCCTACTTCGTCTCCGCCGGCCTCGAGGCCTTCTCCGACGCCGGCGCCTTCGAGGTGCAAGCGCAGGTCGCGCACGACAACGCGCCGCGCATGCTCGTCGAGGTGCTGCGGCTGTTCCAGGACCTGCGCGCGCGCCCGGTCGGCGCCGACGAGCTCGACAAGGCCAAGCGCCGCTATCAATGGGATCTGCTGGTGAGCCTCGACGATCCGGACACGATGGCGGCGTGGTTCGGCGGCGCCGAGTTCTTCCGCGAGCCCGAGACCTTCGCGCAGCGCAGCGCGAGGATCGACCGGGTCACGCAGGCCGACCTTCAGCGCGCCGCCAACCGCGTCCTCGATCGGCGTCGCCTGACCGTCGCCGTCGTCGGCGATCTGCGCCGCGGACGGCTGCGCGAACTGCGCCGCCTCGCGCTGTCGTACC
>JBBTFH010000122.1:0-2183 GCA_038041915.1 Myxococcota bacterium | reverse complement strand
CCGTGCTCCGCCATCTGCGCCGGAGGCGGACGATCGCGTGGGCTCTCGTCCTTTGCGCGAGCGCGGCTGCGCTCTGCTTCGTGCCGCTCTTTCACGTGCTCGGCTACGAGTTCTCGGCGGCGATGGCGCTGCTCGCGAGCTTCGCCTTCGCGCACCTCGGCAGCGTTTTTTCGCACGAAGCGGCTTCAGCCCACCCGTCGGAGCGGGCCCTTGGCGCCGGCGGCTTCGCGCGCGTGCTCGCCGTCCACCTCGCGCTGCTCGTGCCGCCGCTCGCGCTGATCGCGCTCAACGCCGCGCGGGTGCGCGCCTGCGACTGGGCGTCGGGCCTCGCCCTCTACGCGCTGCTCCCGGGCGTGAGCGCGGTCTGCGCCACGGCCGCGGGCTTTTGCGCCGCCCGGCTCGTCCGCCGCGCCGCGCGCGCCACGGCGGCCGCGATCGGCGTCGTCTTGCTCTCGCTCGGCTGGGGCGCGCTGCGCCTGTACGTCGACCCGCCGCTCTCCGCTTACGATCCGTTCCTCGGCTTCTTCCCGGGTCCGCTCTACGACGAGGACGTGGGCGTCACGCGCGCGCTGCTGGCCTCCCGCGCGATGAACCTCGCGGTCGCGCTCGGCGCGGTCGCGCTCGCCACGCGCCGCCGCCTCGCGGGCGCCGCGCTGCTGGCCGCGGGCGCTTTCCTCTTCGCCGCCGGCGGCCGCCTCGGCTTCCGCGTGACGTTTGCCGACCTCGATCGCGCGCTGCCCGGCCGCGTCGAGACCGCGCACGTCGTGATGCGCTTCGATCCGGCGCGCCTCTCGCACCGCGACGCGCGTGCGCTCGCGCGCGATCACGAGTGGCGCCATGCACAGGTCGCGCGGCTGCTCGGCGCCGCGCCGGCCGCGAAGATCAAGAGCTACGTCTTCCCGTCGGCCCAGGCCAAGCGGCGCCTCATCGGCGCCGGCGGCACGAGCGTCGCCAAGCCGTGGCGCGGCGAGATCTTTCTGAACCAGGCGGACCCGCCGCATCCGGTGCTGCGCCACGAGCTCGCGCACGCCCTCGCGGGCGCCGTGCACGGCGGCGCGTTCGGAGTTCCGCTCGGCAGCCTCGGCCTGATCGAAGGGCTGGCGACCGCGCTCGACGAGCCCATAGCCGAAGGGCTCACGCTGCACGAGCAGGCGCGGGCGCTGCGCGATCTGGGCCGCGCGCCGCGCCTCTCGTCGCTCTTCGGCGTCGGCCTGCTCGCGGAAGCGCCCTCGCGCAGCTATGCCTTCGCGGGCTCATTTCTGCGCTGGGTGCTCGACACGAAGGGCAGTGCGTTCGTTCGGGCCGCGTACAAGGCCGGCGCGGTGCCGGGTTTCGCGGCGCTCGAGCGCGACTGGCAGCGCTTCCTCGACGGTGTCACGGTCGATCCGGCGGCGCGCGAGGTGCTGCGCGAGCGCTTCCGCAAACCGTCGCTGTTTTCCCGCCCCTGCGCGCACGACGTCGCGCTGCTCGACGCCGAGGCGGATTCCGAACGCGACACGGCCCGGCGCGCCGCGCTGCGCGAGCGCATCTCCCGCTTCGATCCGGGCGATCCCGCGCGCCTCGCCGACTGGGGCCGCGCCCTTGACGCGCTCGGCGATCCGCGGGCCGAAGCCGTGGGCGAGCGCGCGCTCGCGCACCCGAACGCGACGGCGCCGCTGCGCCACCGTCTGATCGAGGACCGCGGCGACGCGGCCTGGCGCAAGGGCGATTTTCCCGCGGCGCACGCCGCCTACGCGCGCGCCCGGCGCGAGCCGGCCGGAGAGGCGGCCGATCGGCTGCTGCGCGCGAAGATTTTCGCGCTCGACGACCGGGCGGCCGAGCCGATCCTGCGCCGCTTCTTCCTGCGCGAGGGAGAACGAGACGCGCTGCTCGACGCGCTCGCGCTCACCGAGCTCGCCGCGCTCCGCCCCATCGACGGCTTCCCGCGCTACCTCCTGGGCAGGCAGCTCTTCCTGCGCGGCCACTTCGCCGAGGCGCTCCCGCACCTCGAGGCCGCCGAGCGGCTCGGCCTGCCCGACGCCGGCTTCCGGCGCGAGTGCCTGCGCCTGCTCGCGCTCGCGGCGTGGCGCGCAGGCGATCTCGCGCGCGCCGAACGTTTCGCCGAGAGGGCGCTGGCCCTCGCGGCCAGCCCCGGCGACCGCGCCGAGTGGCGCGACCTGCGCGATCGCGCGCGCTGGGAGCGG
>JBBTFH010000121.1:0-9558 GCA_038041915.1 Myxococcota bacterium | reverse complement strand
ATGCCGACGACGCGGTCACGCTCCCAGGCTGGCCGCACGACGCCGTAGCGCGATACCTCCTCGGCCGGCACCTCGATCAACCCGATCGCCGACATCCCCGTGCTCGCGTGAAGCTCGCAGAGCTCGCGCGTCGGGGAAGGGCCGTCGTAGAGGTCGTCGGGCAGCATCACCGCGAACGGCTCGTCGCCGATGGCCTCGCGCGCGCACAGCACCGCGTGGCCGAGGCCGCGCGGCTCGTCCTGCACCACGATGGTCACGCGCAGCGGCGGAGGCGCGGCCTCGAGGTGTTGGAGCAGCAGCGGCTTTTTCGCGCTCGTGACCAGAACGAGCTCGTCGATCCCCGATTCCACGGCCTCGCGCACGATGAAGTCGATGGCGGCCGTGTCGACGATCGGCAGCAGCTCCTTCGGGATGGTGCGCGTGATCGGGCGCAGGCGCGTTCCCATGCCCGCCGCCGGCACCACCGCTTTCCGTACGCGCATCGCGCTCACGCTCGCATCGCCTGCACCGGCGGCATGCGCGCGGCGCGAACGGCCGGCAGCAGGCCGCCGAGCAGGCCCATCGCGGCGGCGAAGGCGAGCGAGCCGCCGATGATTCCGGGCGTGGCGTCGAACGAGAACGAGATCTCCGACCAGCTGGTGAAGTTCATCGTCGAGAAGCGCGCGAAGGTCATCAGCAACGACGCGCCCGCGCCGACCAGGCCGCCGCCGAGCGCCAGCAGCACCGACTCGACGATGAACGAGAAGAGGATGCTCGCGCGCGAGAAGCCGAGCGCGCGCAGCGTGCCTATTTCGCGCCGCCGATGCGCGACCGCCGCGTACATCGTGATCATCGCGCCGATCATCGCGCCGATTGAGAATAAGACGGCGATGACCGTGCCCATCGCCTGGATGAAGATCGCCGTCCCCTCCGACTGCTTTTCGAGATACTCGGCCTCGCGCATCACCTCGAGCCCGAGCTGCTTGTTCTGCTCGACGCCCACTGCGAACGCGTCGAGCTTGGCGGGCGACTCCAGGCGCACGCGGATCGACGAGACCATCTCCTCGCGGCCGAACGCCGTGCGTACCGCATTCAGGTCGCCCCACGCCTCCGACTCGTAGGAGGACCCGTTCGCCTCGAACACGCCGACGACCTGCACGGGGCGGTTCTTGCGCAGCTCGAACGACTGGCCGAGCTCGACGCCCTTGAAGTTGCCGCGGACGCCCTTGCCGATCACCACCTCCGCGCCGCCGGGGCGCGCCGCGCGGCCGGCGACGATGCGCGCCTCGGGCCGGAACGCGAAGACGTCGTCGGGGACGCCGCGCACGGTGACGTTGGAGACGCCCTCGGTGCCCTTCTTGTCGAGCGCGACCACCACGACGACCTCTCCCACCGCGTCGGGCTGCCCGTCGCCGCGCCGCTTGACCTCCTTGGCGCTGGCGACGACGCCCACGTTCGCGTCCTCGATGCCGCTCGACATCTCGGTGTCGGAGCCCTTGCGCAGGACGATCGCCACGTCCTCGCTGCCGGCGCGCTCGAGCGTGCCGCGGATGCCGTTGGAGAGCATGAGCACGGACGCCAGGACGAAGACGACGAGCGCGATGCCGAGCGCGGTCGCGAGCGTCGTGGTCTTGCGGACGGCCAGGCTGCGCAGGTTGTACGAGAGCGGAACCATCACTCGACCCTCCTCAGCGAGTCGATGACCGACAGCCGCGCCGCGCCGCGCGCGGGCAGGATCGCCGCCGCGGCGCCGAGCAGCCCCGAGAGCAGCAGGGCGGCGCCGGCGACCTTTGGATCGACGCGGAAGTAGGGGAAGAAGCTGCCCATGTTCTCTTCGAGAAATCGCCCGATGCCGAGCTCTACGATCGGGTACGAGATGGCGATCCCGAGGACGCCGCCGACCAGCCCGAGCGCGATCGACTCTCCGACGATGAACGTCGCGATGTGGCGCGGCAGGAACCCGACCGCGCGCAGCACGCCGTACTCGCCCGTCCGCTCGCGCACGCCCATCGCGATGGTGTTGCCGAGGATCATCATCATGATGACGAGGATGATGATCGAGACGATGTCGAGCGCGCGCAGCATCGCGGAGAACATGGCCATGAACGAGAGCTGCAGGCTGCGTTCGCTCATGGTGATGGTCTGCGCGTCGCGCACGTCGAAGACAGAATCGATTTTTGCGCTGATGTCGGCGCCGCGTCCTGGATCGTCGATGCGCGCGACGATCCAGCCGATCAGATCGCGACGCCGCTCCGGCATCGACTCGTTCATGTACTCCCAGTGGAACAGGAACTGCGAGCGATCGATCGATTTGCGCGCGGCCGAGTAGATGCCGACGATCTCGAAAGGCCAGTCGCCGGCGTAGATCGTGCCGAGGAGCGTCACGCGGTCGCCGATCTTCACGCCCATCTTGCGCGCCAGCACGTCGCCGACGATCGCGCCGCGGCGGTTTTCCAGCCACGCGCGCTTCTGCTGCGGTGGCAGCACGATCTCGTCGTAGACCTCGAGGAAGGAGGCCGGGTCGACCGCCATGTTGGCGAAGAAGTTGTTCGGATCCTTCGGGTCCTTGGCGCCGAACCAGTTCGCCCAGGTGGCGGCCTTCACGCCTTTGATTGCGCGCACGTCGTCGATGTAGCGCTTGGGGAGCTGGATCACGAACGAGACCTTGTGACGGGTCGCGATGCGATCCTTGGCCGCGTACTCGGCGGCGACGTTCCACGCCCAGATGACGGTGCGCAGCAGCACGAACGTGAGGATCGCGACCGCCACGCCGAGCGCCGTCAGGATCGCGCGGAAGCGGTTGCGCCGCAGGTTTCGCAGCGCAAGGCCGAAGAGGGTCACGATTTCAAGGCTCCCTTGTCGAGCCTGCGGATGATCGACGCGCGCTCGGCCGCGGCCGGATCGTGCGTGACCATGAGGATGGTCTTGCCGAGCTCCTTGTTGAGCTTCTCGAGCACCGCGAGCACGTCGTCGGCGCTGGGGCGGTCGAGGTCGCCGGTCGGCTCGTCGCCGAGCAGGATCGCGGGGGCGTTCACGATCGCGCGCGCGATCGCGACGCGCTGCTCCTGGCCGCCGGAGAGTTGGCGCGGATAGTGGCTCTCGCGATCTTCCAGGCCGACGACCCGCAGTGCCGTCTGCGCGCGCCGCCGCCGCTCGGCCTTGGGCAGGCTCGTCAGCAGCAGCGGCAGCTCGACGTTTTCGACGGCGGTCAGCACCGGAAGCAGGTTGTACGCCTGGAAGATGAAGCCGACGGTGCGCGCGCGGAAGCGGGCGAGCGCGGCGTCGCTCATCGACGTTAATTCGTCGCCGGCGACTCTCACGCTGCCGCGCGTCGGCCGGTCGAGCCCGGCGACCAGGTGCAGCAGCGTCGATTTGCCCGAGCCCGACGGTCCCATCAGCGCCTCGAACGCGCCGCGCGGCACCGCGAGATCCAGCGCGTCGAGCACCGGGATCGCCTCCTTGTCGCGGAAAAACGTGCGCGTCACGGCGCGCAGCTCGACGATCGACTCGCCATTGGCCTGAGCCATCAGTCGTTCCTTTCCTTGATGCGCTGCCCGTCCTCCAGCCAACTCGGCGGGTTGGCGACGAGGCGTGTTCCCGGCGCCGGTCCGTCGACGAGCTCGAACGCGGGCCCGACCGCCGCGCCGATCCGCACCGGCGTCTCGCGCACCTTGCCGCCGTCGATCACCAGCACGACCTTGCGCCCGCCCCGCTCGGTGATCGCCGCCGATGGCACGACGACCTTGGGCGGCTCTTTCATCGCCTGCACGGACAGCTCCGCGGTCAGGAAGCCCACGCGCGCCGACATGTCGGGCAGCGCCGCGTCGACCGGCTCGACGAACGCCACCCTCACCGTGACCGTTCCCTTGGCCCGGTTCACGCGCTTGCCTATTGACTGCACGCGTCCGCGGTGGCGCTCCGACGGGAACGCGTCGAGCACGATCTCGCAAAATCCTCCGGCGCGCGCCATGTGCAGGCGCCCCTCGGGCACGTCGGTCTCGACCACGAGCGAGGCCATGTCGGCGATCTCGACCACCGAGCCGACCTGCGGGCCGACCAGCTCGCCTTGCGAAGCCGGCTTCGTGATGACCGTCCCGTCGATCGGCGCGGTGACGGTCATGTTCGCCAGGTTGGTGCGGAGCATCTCCAGCTCCGATTGCACGGCGCGCACCTCGGCGTCGGCCGCCTTCACCGTCTCTTCGAGCGCGGCGTGGCGGGCCTGGAGATCTTCCAGCGTCGCGCGCGGCGCGACGTTCTGCGCCACCAGCGGCTGCTCGCGCGCGATGTGCAGCCCCACCTCCGCGAGGTTCGCGCGCGCCGTCTGCGCCCGCGCCTGCGCGGCGAGCACGCGCGAGCTCGCCGTCAGGATCGCGCTGCGCTGGTCCGCGTCCTCGAGCGTCGCGAGCGTGTCGCCGGCCTTCACGACGTCGCCTTCCTTCACCGCCAAGCGCGCGATGCGGCCCGGCACCCTGGCGCCGACGCGCGAGATCGTCTGCGGCACGACGTAGCCGGTCGACGTGAAGGCGATCGACGCTTGCGCCGGCGAGATCAGCGCCACCTCGGTCGCCGCGACCTCCGTCTTGAAGATGCGCGACGTGATGCGCGGCCCGGCGAGCAGCACCACGGCGACGCAGGCGGCGACGGCGGCCGCCGCCAGCACGAGGGCGCGCATCGGTCGCGGCCGCTCGGCGTCCGCGCCGCGATCGATCTTGAGCGACGCGAGGTCGTCGGTGAGCCGATCCGCCAAGGCGGTCGGTTTGTACCACGCGCCCCGCCCTCGCCCCATCGACCCTCCGAGGTGCCCTGGAGCCGTCCCTTGATGTGTACGGCTTCCGCTCGCTCCTCAATGACCCGAACCACCTGTTCCTCGCACGAAAGACCATCGAGCCGCTCCTTTGGCGGCGGGTAGCGATCAGTGACGGCTCGACATGCAGGCACGGTAGCAAGCCCCGGCGGCCGGCAACACTACTTGCCCACAATTCCCCCGACGGCCTCGACGACCGAGCGGGCCAGCGCTTCGGCACGATCGGCTTCGGTGGCGCCGAACAGGCGCGAGGGCGGAATGCCGGCGGCTTCGTCGCCATAGAACGCGGGACCTCGCGAGGCGGCGAGCGCGCTCGACGTGCGCGCGAACTCTTCGCAGCGTGATGCGGCGGGCTCGGGCAGGCGCGATGCGGCCTCGCGGAGCGCCGCCGCGACGTCGTGCGCCTTGGGCGGATCAACGCCCACGTGACGCAGAAATGCCTTGAGCGCCAGTTCGACCGCTTCCTGAGCGAACCGCACGACGTCGTCCCAGGCCTGCTGCGCGCGCAACGCGGCGAGCAGATCCAACCGGCGACGCGCTATCTCGAGATACGCCTCGGCGAGATCGCGCGTCGTCACAGCTCGATCGGTGTTCCCGGCGGCAGCGAAGGCGCGAGCAGCCAGTAGCGGTGGCCGTCGGCGTCGACCCTTCGCTCCGAGCCCAGCTCCTTCATTCGGCGGAGCACGCGGTCGCGGATCCCGCCCCACGCGCCGTCGCGGTCGAGCAGCACGACGCCATCGATGGCGATGTCGTAGAAGAGCGGCCGAACCTCCTGCGCTTCGCGCACGTCGTAGACGATCGGCGACAGGCGCGAAGGCAGGTTCGGCGAGACCTCGCGCGCCACGTCGACGGCGAGGAAGCAGCGATCGAAGAACGGTGGCGCGTCGCGGAGGAGGATCAGCAGGTCGATGTCGCTGTCGGCGCGCGCCTCGCCGCGCGCGTGCGAGCCGAACAAGACGGCGGCGCGCAGCCGATCGCCGAGGTGGCGGTCGAGCGCCTCGACGAATCGGCGCGCATCCACGACGGCGTCCATGGAACGAAGCCTACCACGCACCGCTACCCGCCCTCGCCCTGCGCGGAGCAGCTCAGAGCGTGATCACGCGGTCGCAGTCGAGCGCGAGCTGGGCGAGATCCTTGGGCGTCATCCACTGTGAGTTGAGCGACTTCAGATCCCCTGCGCTGACCCCACGGGCCAGCCCGCAGGCGCCTCAGGTGTAGACCGGCACTCGCTTTTCGAGCGCGAACGCGATCAGCTCCTTGAGCGGCGGGATGCCGACCGGGAGCACGCTCTCGGCCACGACCGGCCGCGCGAGCACCGCCGCGTCGCCCATCAGGACGATCTCGGGCCGATGCCCGGCCTCCACCACGCCCTTCGCCATGAAGAACGCGAGCCCCGCGCGTGTCGGATCTTCCGAGCCGTGAGTAGCGATGATCAAGATGCGAGCCATGGCGTCACCCCTTTCCGGTTGTGGCCGGCAGTCTACTTCACGCCGGCCGCGGCCGCTTGGCCGCGGGACGCGCGAGGCCGAGGGCGCACGCGCGGTGCTATCTTGCGCGTCGCATGACCCTCACGCTCATCGCGACTTTGGCGCTCGCGGTCGCCGGCGGCGCATGGCTCGCGCGGGCGCGGCGCCGCGCCGGCGACGGCGGCCACGGCGCCTCGCCGCTGTCCGCGGTCTCGCGCGTCGGGCGGGCGGCGCACCTCGGGCGCAGCGCGTCGCGCCTCTCGCTCGGCTACGTACGGCGGCGCGCGCGGTCGCTCTTCGCGTCGCCGGCGCGGCGGCGCGAGATCGACAAGCAGTTTCACCGTGACACCGCCGAGGCGGCGTTTCGCGCGATGGGCAACATGAAGGGCGCACTGATGAAGCTCGGCCAGATCGCGAGCTTCATGGAGGAGGTGGTGCCGCGCACCTACCGCGAGCAACTGCGCAAGCTGCAGGCGCACGCGCCGCCGATGGATTACGAGTTCGTCGCGCGGGTAATCCGCGACGAGCTCGGCGGCGAGCCCGAGGAGCTGTTTCGCGAGTTCTCGCGCGAGCCGATCGCATCGGCGTCCATAGGCCAGGTGCACCGCGCGCGCCTTCACGACGGCACGGAGGTCGCGGTCAAGGTGCAGTACCCCGGCGTCGACGAGGCGATCCGCGCCGATCTCGAAAACGCCGGCATGCTGGTCGCCATGTTCCAGGCGGTCACGCCCACGATCGACGCCGCGCCGATCGTCGAGGAGCTGCGCTCGCGGCTGCTCGAGGAGCTCGACTACCGGCAGGAGGCCGACCACCAGGAGCTGTTCGCGCGGCTGCACGCGGGAAACCCGCGCGTGGTCGTCCCGAGGGTTTTTCGCGAGCGGTCGAGCGGGCGCGTGCTGACGAGCGAGTTCTTGCGCGGGCAGAGCTTCTACGACTTCGTCGCGGGCGCGTCGGCCGAGGAGAAGCGGAGCGCCGTGCTCACGCTGCGCACGTTCGTCTTCGATTCGATCTGGGACCATTTCGTGTTCAACGGCGATCCGCACCCCGGCAACTACCTCTTCCTCGGCGACGGCCGCGTCGGCTTCCTCGACTTCGGCTGCTGCAAGCGCTTCACGCGCGAGTTCATCGACGGCATCCGCGAGATGGTGCGCCTCTACCTCGTCGGCGATCGCGAGGGATATTTCCGCGAGGCCGGGCGGATGCGCTTCTATCTTCCCGGCGCCGATGTCGATTCCGACTGGCTGTGGGATTTTGGAAAATGGTTCGTCGAGCCGATCCTCGAGGACGCGCCGTTCGAGTTCACGCGCGATTACTGCCGGAAAGCGCTCGAGAAGGCGTTCGGCCCGAGCATGCGCAAGATGAACCTGCCGCCCGACTACCTGCTGCTGTGCCGCATCATGTTCGGGTTGAACTCGATCATGGCGCAGCTCGGCGCGCACGAGAACTGGCGGCGGCTCTCGCTGCGCTACTACTTCCCCGACGGCGAGGCCGGAGGCCAGCCGGCGGCGCTTCCGGTGGCGAGCACCGCGCTCTGATGCGGCGCCGCTGGACCATCACGTTCCTTCGCGCGCTCGTCCTGAACCGCTGGTACACCGCGCTCGCGGTCGAGGCCGGCGTCCGCCGCATCACGTCGCACGGCGCGCGGCGCACGTCCGGGTCGAGCTACGCGCTGATGGGCGCCGGCCAAAAGGTCATCGCCCGGCTGCTCGGCCACGCCGACACCGCCGCGACCGAGCGGTACACCCACGTCGCCGCCGACGCGACGACGGCCCTGGACAAGGCGCGGTGGGCGAGGCTGGTGGGCGCGGGGACCGATGGGCGCCAGTTTGACCCGACGGGATCGGCGGGTTAGAAAGACCCGTGACCTCCCTCTCGCGGCCGGTTCGACGGAGAGATGCATGAGCCGCCTCCGCATCCCGAAGCAGTTCCATCGCGCGGTCGGCCAGCTAGCGACGCTGGATGATGCGAGCGTTGCGGCAATCGCTGACGCTCTGCGCGCGGTTCCGGTGACCAAGGTACGGCCGAGTGACTTGGTGGGCGATGTTGTAGCGCGTCTGCCGGAAGGACAGCGCGACGCGACGCGGGATGTTGTCGACTTCGTGCTCTCTCTCTACATCGCCCGTGCCACGAACGAACTGACCGCAGAGCGGCTCGCGGATGACCTTCGAGGCGCCATCGAGGGTGCCGAGGTGGAGGAATTGCGCGGTCTGGCGTCGTCGGCCTCGAAGCTTCGGGATCGAGTCGTCGCGCTGTTGGGGGCGAGCACCTCGCTTCAGATAGGCGCCAAGGCCCTCGACCTATCGACCGAGTTTGAGCGCACCCTTTGCGAGGCCCGGATTGTCACAGACGTTCGGCCGATATTCGGCGTGGATGTCGGTGAGGCGGCGGCAGCCATCGTCGTTCACACGCTGCGACTCCAGGTCCACGAGGGCGATGAAATTCGAGACGTCTACGTGACCCTCCACGCCGACGATATCAAGGCGCTGAGGGCTCTCTTGGATCGCGCAGAGGTCAAGGAAAACTCCCTGGTGGATTCGCTCCGAAAGGCGGGTATCGGAGCCCTGACGCTGCCGAAGGAACACTAGGTGGCGGCACTTAACCCTTTCGACGGTGCTTGCCAACATCGAGAGCGCTCGTTGGGGCGTGCTTGGTTCGGCCATCCCCTACAGCAGCGTGTTCGGCGCTCAGACTGGATTGTCGAAGAGAAACCGCTTAGGCGCGCCGCTGTTCGCGCTAGGGACGGTTGGCACATCGTACAGGCCGCGGCTCGCGCTCCTGAGCCAACGGCCGATGGGCGCATCCAACAGCGCTTCGCCGATTTGGCAGCCGCCTGGGAACGAGACACGCGTGCGTTGTCGTCGATCACGCAGGCGGTGATGCACCCCGCCTACCAGCAGATAATCGGGATGGGACCGGCTGCCATTCCCTTGATTGTCAACGAGCTTCGACGGAACCCAGGACACTGGTTCTGGGCGTTGCGTTGCATCGCGGGAGAGGACCCGGTACCCGCAGCCCACGCGGGTGACGTGGCACGGATGCGAGATGCGTGGCTCGCGTGGGCGGGGGCACGCGGCTACTGAAGTAGCGTCCTCGATGGGCCCCGACTTCCCGCGGCTACTGCCGGGCCGGTATCGCGTCACCAGCCCCCGGACGACCTCGTACAACTGCATCGCGTGGGCGATGGGCGACACGCGCCGGTGGTGGTGGCCGGATTCGCTCGGCATCTACTATTGGCCGCCGGGCTGGCCCCGAGATGCTGCTCTCGGGGTTTTTCTGGATGCCCTGGGGCGCGCCGGATTCGAGACTACC
>JBBTFH010000120.1:0-9981 GCA_038041915.1 Myxococcota bacterium | reverse complement strand
TCCGCTGTGAGCGCAGGGCCGCCGTCGTCGTCCCCGCAGCCGCAGCCGGAGAGCGCGATCACGCAGAGCAGTTGGCCGGTGCGTCCCATGGAGTCTCCCTTCAAGGCCGCTCGAGCGGCTTCGGGCCGCGCTTGATCGAGTAGACGCCCTTGCCGAGCGCGCACGGCTCGACGTCGCCCTCCCCCACCACGCGCACGTCCGCCACGCCGACGCGACCGCCGACGCGGATAACGACCGCCTCGGCGATAATCGTCTTGGGCGGTCCGGGAAGGAGGTAGTCGACGCGAAGGTCGATCGTCGAGAGCCGGTCGGCCGGCTCGATCTTTGTCCAGATGGCGATGCCGCCGGCGAGATCGATCAGCGCCGAGATCACGCCGCCGTGCAGCGCCGGGCGGCCGATATCGCCTATCAGCTCCTCGCGAAACGGCACGGCGATGCGAACGCGCCCCTTCTCGATGTGAAGGACGCGCACGCCGAGCACGCGGTTGAACGGGATTCCGTTCTCGGTCCACTCGCGGATGGCGTCGAGGAATTCAGCAGGATCACGGGGACGTTTCATCGGCGCAGGAAATCAGAGATCCTCGAGGAGCCGAACTCTCACGACCGCGAACGATACCTCACAGCCTTGCGCGATGGAATCGCCACGCCGCGGCGTGATAGACGAAGCTCCGCCTCATGAAATGTGCACTCCGCGCGCGCATTGGCTAACGTGATTTCCATGCCGTGGAAATGGCCCGAGAGCGAGCTTTGCCGCCTGTGGGCCACGCTCGCGGGCGTGGGTCTGGTTGCGTGCCACCAGGCGGGCCGCGAGCTGACCGACCTCGCGCTCGAATCGATCAACCTCATAGGCGCCGATCTCGCCCGCGCGAAGCTCTGCAAGACGCGGCTCCGGCGCGCAGGCCTTCAGGGCGCGATCTTGCGCAAGGCCGACATGCGCGGCGTCGATCTGGTGGGCGCGAGCCTGTTTCGCGCGAACGCGAACTGGGCGGACCTGCGTGACGCCGATGCGCGCTGGGCCGACTTCGAGGGCGCGTCGCTGATCGAGGTCGACTTCCGCAACGCCAACCTCGAGGGCGCGTCGCTGCGCGAGGCGCAGGCGGCGCGCGCGGACTTCGCCGGCGCGTCGCTGCGCGGCGCGATTCTCAATGGCGCCGATCTCGCCGAGTGCGACCTTACGGGCGCCGATCTGCGCGACGCGGATGTGCGCGGCGCCGACCTCGCCTCGGCCAAGCTCGACGGCGCGCGGCTCGACGGCGCGCGCATGCCCGAAGCCTAGTGGCGCGCGTCGACGCCTCCGCGCTGGTCGATCGGGAGGCCCAGCGCGTCTACCTCGCCGCGGCGCTCGGCGAAGCGCGGCGCGTCGAGCAGGCGCTGACGGCGCACGACATCGACTATGCCGTGGCGATTGAACCTTATTGGAAGCGGACGCTGATGATCTTCCCGAGCAAGCTCAACGGCGCGGCCTTCTACGTGCCGGCGGAGGACCTCGCACGATGCGTCGAGCTCCTCGCGCGCGAGGGGCTGGCGCTCGGGCTCGTGCACGATCTGCCGTAGATGCTCCTCGCCTTCCTCCTGCTCGCGCCGCGCGTCGACCTCATGACGATGGGTCCCGGCGATCACCCGTACGAGCGCTTCGGGCACGCCGCGCTGGTGCTGGCGGAAGATGGGCGCGAGCTGGTCTTCAACTACGGAGCGGCCGACTTCGACGATCCGCGCTTCTTCGTCGACTTCTTGCGCGGCCGCGCGCGCTTCCGGGTCGGGACGGCGAGCGTGCCGTGGACGCTGCGCGCGTATCGCGCGAAGGATCGCGACATCTACCGCCAGAGGCTGCGGCTCTCGCAGCGCGGCGCGCGCCGGCTTGCGGATCGGCTGCAAGGCGACGCGGACCCCGAAATCGGCGGCTACACCTACCACCACTTCCGCGACAACTGCACGACACGCGTGCGCGACGTGATCGACGACGCGGTCGATGGGCGGCTGCGACGCGCGACCGCCGGGCGAAAAGCGCCCCAGACCTTGCGCGATCACCTGCGCGGCAGCCTCGCGGGGCGGATTCACCTGCAACTCGGCGCCGAGCTGCTCGGACGCCCGCTCGACGAGCGCCCCGATCTGTGGGCGGCGATGTACCTGCCCGAAATCCTGCGCGAGCAAGTGACGGCGCTCGCCGTCGGCGGGCCCGCGGAGCGGCTGCACGTGCGACGCGCCGCGTCGCCGCGCGCCGGCGATCCGCGGGCTGCGCACCGGCTGATCTGGGCGGCGGCGATTCTGGCGGCGATGGTGCTGGCGCTGCTCGCGCGACGCGGCGCGCGCGCCGAGCGCGCGGCGTTCGTCCTGGCGGCGGCGCTGCTGCTCGCGCCGGCGCTCGCGCTCGACCTCGCCGCGCTGGCGCTGCGGCAGCCCGAAGTGTGGTGGAACGAGAACCTCGTGATCTTTCTTCCGCTCGATCTGGCGCTGCTGCTGCCGCCGCGTATCGCCCGCCGCTGGGCGCGCGCGCGCGTTCTTGGCCTGGCGCTGCTGGCGCTTCTGCACGTCGCCGGCGTCGCCCGGCAGGACGCCGCCGCTTCGGCCGCGTTCGCGCTCGGCTGCCTCGCTCCGCTCCGCGTCGCCTACGGCGGCGCCGCTATCGACTCGACGAATCGGCGAACGCGCTCCACGTAGGCCTGGGCGCCGACCACGTAGACGTCGTTGTGGCCGGCTCCGGCGACGACGTGAAGCTCTTTGGGAGCGCGCGCCGCCGCGAACAGGCGCCGCCCCATCGCAAGAGGCACGACCTCGTCGCGGTCGCCGTGGAGAAAGAGCATCGGCGCGCGAACGCGTGGGATCTTGGCGAGCGACTCGAAGCGCGACGAGAAGAGGAAGCCGAGAGGCACGCCGACCGCCTCGCGCACCATGTCGGCGATCGACGTGAAGGTCGCTTCGAGCACGAGCCCCTCGACGCGCTCGCGGCTGGCGAGGTCGATCGCCACGCCGCCGCCGAGCGATTGCCCGAAGAGCACCACCGGGCCCGCGCGCCGCCGGCGAAGCTCGCGCAGGCAGGCGACCGCGTCGCGCCGGAGGCCCTTCTCCGAGGGATGGCCGCCCGACAGCCCGTAGCCGCGATAGCCGACCATGAAGAGAGAAATGCCGGCGCGGTGGAGCACGGCGGCCTGATCGAGGCGGTCGGCCATCGTGCCGGCGTTGCCGTGCAGCCACAGCAACGTCGCCGCGCCGGGCGCCGGAATCAGCCAGTTGTGCAACTTCACGCCGTCGTCGGCGCGCACCTCGACCTCCTCGTAGGGCAAGCCGGAATCGGCGGGCGTCGCGTCGAGCCCGCGCACGGGATGGAAGACGAACCCGTCGAAGAGCGCGAGCGGCACGACCAGCGCCATCACGGCGCGAGGCGCCGCGGCGAGCGATGGGCGGCGTGATCGGCCGGGTAGCTCATGGGGATCGAGGATAACTACTTTTCGCGAGTTGCAAAGGTAGCTTCCAGAAGCTACTTTGGGCTTGTGCACAGCGTCGGCTTGAAAACCTTGAAGAATCGCCTCAGCGAGTACGTGCGCATGGCGGAGCGCGGCGAGACGGTGCTGGTGACCGATCGCGATCGCGTCGTCGCCGAGATCGGGCCTCCGCGCGAATCGCGCAGCCCGCTGCTCGCGGACGCGCTGCTGGCCGACGCCGTCCGGCGCGGCCTCATCACGCCCGCCCTGCGGCCGCCGGGTCCGCCTCCGCCCACCAAGGGAGTGGCGCGGCTGCGCGATCTTCTCGCCGAGTTGGGTCGCGATCGGAGCGACCGCTGATCTACCTCGACACGTCGGTCGTCCTCGCCCAGTTGCTCGCCGGGGATCGCAAGCCCGACCCGGCGATCTGGCGGGAGCCGCTGCTCTCCAGCCGCCTGATCGAGTACGAGACGTGGGTCCGCGTCCACGCGCGCGGCCTGGACCGATCGCACGGTGACGCGGCGCGCGACCTGCTCTCACGCATCTCTTTCGTCGAGCTGTCGGCGGACGTCCTGCGGCGCGCGGTCGAGCCCTTCCCCACTCCGCTCCGCACGCTCGACGCGCTGCACCTGGCCTCCGTCGAGTTCCTGCGGGGCCGAGGCACGAAGCTTCGGCTCGCCACTCTCGACGACCGCATGCGGACGGCCGCCCGCGCGCTGCGGATTCCTACGGTCGGCTAGCTCGGCCTTCGCCGCCGGCGCGTTCGCGTCGGAGAGAGGCCCGCGTGCCGTTCGAGACGCGTCACGCGGCCGCGCAACTCGGTGTGCTCGTCGCCGTGCGCGCCGAGCAGCACGTTGTCGATGCGCCTGCCCAGCGTCTGCACGTCGCCGCGCAGCTCGCCGACATCGCCCCGCAGCCCCTCGACATCGCCCCGTAGCGCCTCGACATCGCCCCGCAGCGCCTCGAGCCGCTCGTTCGTGCCGTTGACGCGGCCGTTGAGCGTCTTCATCTCGCCCCACATGCCGCGGAGCACTTTCAAGACTTCGCCGTTTCCGTTCATGCCTGCTCCTATCGTGAAGGACGCGGCGACACGGTGCAAGCTTGGCGCCTGTGCGATTCGTTCGCGAAGCCTACGGAATCGCGGGCTGCGACGCCCTCGGGCCGGTCGGTCCACCGGACACGCGGCCGGCCCGCCGGACGTTCTTGACCGCGGGGAAGCGGCGCGCCGATGATGCGCGGATGACGTGGCACGCGATCGTCGTGGTCGTGCTATTCGCCGAGACGTGCAACCGCGGCGCCGATCCCGTCGGCCCGGGGATGGTCGTGTCATTCTACGAGGGCGATCCCGCCGCCGGGGGATTGCTGCTCTGCACCGCCGAGACCGTGGGCGTGCTCCTGCCCGGCCAGTGCGAAGAGGTCGGCTGCACCTGGGAGGACGCGCCCGCCGAGGGCGGTCAGACCGTCTTCGTCTGGGTCGACCGCGACGCCGAGCACGTCGAGTGCGTCGAGGAGAACAACGTCGCCCGCCTCTTCGACGTGCAGTGCGTGCAGTAGCGCAAGGTTCGGCTACGCCAGGTCCGGCAGCGGTGCGGCGCCGTCGTCGCCGAAGGTCGTGGCGTCGACGCCGAGCGCGTTCAGGATCGATATGAACAGGTTCGCGATCGGCGTGCCGCTCGCGTAGCGGATGTGGCGGCCGGTGCGCAGCCGCCCGCCGGCGCGCCCGGCGAGCAGCACGGGCAGGTCCGTGTGGATGTGGTTGTCGCCGTCCGCGATCTCGCTGGAGAAAAGGACGATCGAGTTGTCCAGCATCGTCCCGCCGGGCTCCTTCACCGCCTTCATCTTCTCGAGGACGTAGCCGAGCTGCTCGATCTCCCACGTGTCGATCGCCTGAAGCGCCGCCAGGGACTCGGCCCGGTTGTCGTGGTGCGACAGTTGATGGTGGCCGTCGCCATAGTTGAGGAACGGGTGTGTCAGCATCGAGCTCGCCTGTCCCTTCATGAACGTGATGATCCGGGTCAGGTCACACTGGAAGGCCAGCACCATCAGCTCGCTCATCTGCCGCAGCCGCAGGTCCCAGGTTTCTCCATTCGCTTCGATCGGCGTCGTCACGGCGCTGCACTTCGACCGCTTGGCGCTGAGTTGGAGCCGCTGCTCCAGCTCGCGCACGCCGGTCAGGTACTCGTCGAGCTTCCGCTGGTCGCTCCGCCCCAGCTTGGCCAGCAAGCGTTCGGCGCTGCCCTTGACCACGTCCAGGACGCTGAGCTGATACAGCCGGGCCGGGCACTGTCCGGGACCCTGACTCCGCTACGCGGGCGCCGCGGCGTCGTCGGGGCGCGACGCGAGGCGCATGAACGCGAGGTACGAGCTGGCGCTGACGGCAAAGCCGACGAACCACGCGTACGCGTAGAGCGACCGCCACGGCGCCGCGACCGAGGACGCGACACCGATGTTCGCGAGGAAGCCGGGCACGCTCGGCGCGACGCCGAGGAGTAGCGCGGCGACGGCGCGCGGATTGACCCCGCCCGCATACTCGTAGACGCCGCCGCGGCGGTAGAGATCCTCGACGACGAGGGTGCGCCGGCGCAGCACGAAGTAGTCGGCGATGAGAACGCCGCCGATGGGGCCCAGCAGCGCCGAGTAGCCTATGAGCCAGGTGAAGATGTAGCCGGACGGATCGGCATAGAGCTTCCACGGCATGATGGCGATGCCGATGACGGCGGTGATGAGCCCTCCGGTGCGAAACGACACCCAGCGCGGCGCGAGGTTCGAAAAATCGTTGGCCGGCGAGACGACATTGGCGGCGATGTTGGTCGAGAGCGTCGCGACGGCGAGCGCGATCATCGCGAGGACGATGACGACCGGGTGGTGGATCTGCGCCAGCACCTCCACCGGGTTCCAGATGATGCGGCCGAACAGGATCGGCGTGGCGCTGGTGACGGCGACGCCGATGAAGGCGAACAGCGTCATCGTCGTCGGCAGACCGATCGCCTGGCCGAGGATCTGATCGCGCTGGCTGCGCGCGAAACGCGTGAAGTCGGGGATGTTGAGCGACAGCGTCGCCCAGTAGCCGACCATCGCCGTCAGCGACGGGAAGAAGAACGCCCAGAACGCGCCGCCCTGGAGCCGCGCGGGGCGCCCGAGGATCGGTCCGAAGCCGCCCGCGCCGTGCCACGCCCACGCCAGCATCGCGAGGCCGGTGACGATCAGGAACGGCGCGGCGAGCGTCTCCATCCACTTGATCGACTCGGTGCCGGCCCAGATGAAGTAGACGTTGATCAGCCAGAAGAGCCCGAAGCAGACCCACGGCGCGGCGGCGCCGAACGTTCCCGGCGAGAGCGCCTGCAGCATCGCGTTCACCGCCTCGCCGCCGATCCAGGTCTGGATGCCGAACCAGCCGCAGGCGACGACGGCGCGCAGCAGCGCCGGCAGGTTCGCGCCGAGAACGCCGAACGAGGCGCGCGCGAACACCGGGAAGGGGATTCCGTACTTCGTGCCGGCGTGGGCGTTCAGGACCATCGGAAAGAGCACGACGACGTTTCCCAGCGCGATGGTAAGGACCGCCTGCCACCAGTTCATGCCGCCGTCGATGAGCGACGAGGCGAGCGTATAGGTCGGGATGCACACCGCCATGCCGACCCAGAGCGCGGCGATGTGCCAAACGTTCCAGGTGCGGCGGTCGGCGCTGGTCGGCGCGAGGTCGGGGTTCGTCAGCATCAGCGAAGGCCCCTACTGCACGTCATCGAATGCTCCTGCCAGCGCCGTCAGAGCTTCGTCGATCTCCGCCGCCTCGACGAGCATCGGCGGCGAAATACGCACCACGTTGCCGTAGAGCCCCCCCTTGCCGACGAGAAGTCCGCGCCTGCGCGCCGCCTCCATCACGGCGCCGGCGCGCTTGGCCGCCGGCTCCTTGGTCTGCCGATCCTCGACCAGCTCGAGCGCCTGCATGAGGCCCATGCCGCGCACGTCACCGATGACGCGATGCTTCGCGGCCAGCCCGTCCAGGCCCTTGCGCAGCCGCGCTCCCATCGCGAGCGACCGCGCAGGCACGTCCTCCTGCTTCATCACGTCGAGCGTGGCCAGCGCCGCGACCATCGACACCGGATTGCCGCCGAACGTCGAGATCGTCGACCCCTTCCACGACTCGGCGACTTCGTCGCGCGCGATCGTCGCGCCGATGGGCGCGCCGTTGGCGAGACCCTTCGCGAACGTCATGATGTCGGGCTCGACGCCAAAGTGCTCGATACCGAACATCGTGCCGCCGGTGCGGCCGAATCCCGTCTGCACCTCGTCGGCGATGAACAGGCCGCCGTACTTACGCACGATCGACGCGGCGATCTCGAAATACTCGCGCGGCGGCACGATGAAGCCGCCGACGCCGAGGATCGGCTCGGCGATGAGCGCCGCGACCCGGCCGGTGGTCTCGGTCTGGATCAGCTCCTCGATGTCCTTCGCGCAGCGCACGCCGCAGTCGGGATACGTCAGGCCGAGCGGGCAGCGGTAGCAGTACGGCGCGAGCGCGTGCTTGATGCCGGGCACGAGCGAGGGCATCCGCCAGCCCGCGTGCGCCGTGAGGTTCGCGGCCACGAGCGTGCGTCCGGAGTAACCGTGGCGCAGCGCAACCACCTCGAGCGTGCCGGTGTGCATGCGCGCAAGCGCGACCGCCGTTTCGTCGGCCTCCGAGCCGCTGTTGGTAAAAAAGCTCTTGCGGAGCTTGCCGGGGGTGATGGCGGCGAGCCGCTCTGCGAGCGCGACGATCCACTCGTTCGGGTAGAGCGTCGAGGCGTGCTGCAGGCGTCTCACCTGCTCGGCGACCGGCCCCGAGACGCGTTCTTCGCAATGGCCCAAGCTGACGGTGAGGATGCCGCCGAAAAAGTCGAGGTACGTCCGGCCGTCCTTGTCGGTCACGCGCAACCCCTTGGCGCGATCGATCACCAGCGGCTCGGCGTAGTAGTTGGCCGTCGCCGGAAACAGGAACTCGCGGTGCTTCTTGCGGACGTCGTCAGCAGTCATGTTGGTCTGGACCTCCCCCGTTTCGTGAAAGCGTGACTATGCCGTAAAAGCCAACGTCCGTGCCATCAACTCGAATTCGACCGGACTCAAGTCAAAGCTCCCGGAAGGGGATCGCGGTCACGCCCGGAGCCAGGGGCAGACGAACGTCGCCGGGATGCACAACGTAGCCTTCGGTCACCCGCTTTCCCAGATCCGCGCGGAGCTTCAGGATGCCGGCGGCCATGTTCGGACGCGGCGTGGACGACAGCTTGACCTCGACGGGAACAAGCCGGGCGCCGGCTTCCACGAGGATGTCCACCTCCGTGCCGCTCGAGGTCCGCCAGAAGAAGACCCGGGGCTCCTCGCCGCGGTGGAGTAGCGTTTTGACGATCTCGCCAAGGACGGCAGTCTCGAAAATCGCGCCTCCGAGAGGACCGGCCGCGGCGTGCTCCGGATCGCGCAGGCCGACGAGGTAGCAGAGCGTTCCGACATCGGTGAAGTAGACCTTGGGCATCTTCACCAGCCGCTTGCCGATGTTCGCGAAGTAGGGACGGAGGACGATGACCTGGTAGGTCGCCTCGAGCACCGACAGCCACGCCTTGGCGGTGTTGACGGCGATTCCGAGGTCGCGCGAGAGGTCGCTCAGGTTCAGCAGTTGTCCGGATCGCGCGGCCAACGCCCGTAGGAAGATCTGGAATTGCGTCAGATCGCCGACCTGCCGGAGAGTTCGGACGTCACGCTCAAGATAAGTCTGCACATAGCTCGCATGCCAAAGCCCGCGGTCGCGCCGCGGATGGGCGACCAGTTCCGGAAACCCTCCCCGCAGCAAGGCGGGCCAAAGCCTTCGCCGCTGGGGCCCGCGCGCGCCGTGCGGCAGCGGACGCTTCGGATCCCAGGGCAACGGCATTCCGGGAGAGCGCAGCGCCTCTCGGTCGGACAGCGGCAGAAGTCCGAGCACCGCCGCCCGACCAGCGAGCGATTCCGTCGCGCGGGCGGAGAGGGTGAGGTTCTGCGAACCGGTTATCAAGAAGCGACCGCATGCGTCACGATCCGTGTCGATCGCCTCCTTCACGTAGGCCAGCAGATCGGGTGCGTACTGGACCTCGTCGAGAATGATCGGCCCAGGGTTCGCGGCCAGAAAGCCCCGTGGATCGGCGCTCGCGGAGAGCCGCACGTCGGGCGGCTCGAGCGACACGTATCCGTGCGTCTTGCCGAAGACCCGACGCAAGAGCGTCGTCTTGCCCGACTGTCGGGGGCCGGTGAGCACGACGGCGGGAAACTCCCGCGCGGCTCGCCGGAGCACCGGCTCGATGGAGCGTTCGAAGAACACGACGCCGACTGGAACGGACGATTGCAGATTTGCAATCCAAATGCAAGATTACACGCTAGCCACTAACCGTGGCGCAGCGCAACCACCTCGAGCGTGCCGGTGTGCATGCGCGCGAGCGCATGCCGCCGTTTCGTCGGCCTCCGAGCCGCTGTTGGTAAAAAAGCTCTTTTGCAGCTTGCCGGGGGGGTGCCCCAATGGGCCCAAGTGTCCATCACCGCGTCGCCGGCACGGCTGCCGCTCGCT
>JBBTFH010000119.1:0-12709 GCA_038041915.1 Myxococcota bacterium | reverse complement strand
GCGTGCCGAGCGGATGCCGCGGGTTGCGCCGCAGCATCTCGCCGACGCTGAGCGCCGCCGCGGGCCGGCCGCGCCAGGGATCGCCCGGCCGTTCGTCGGGCGCTCCGGCGAGATCGACCGCGCCCGAGGAGAGCGCGGTCGCCCCCCACGCGCGGCGCACCAGCGTCACGCGCGCGCCACGCGCGGCGGCCACGATCGCCGCCATCGCGCCCGCCGCGCCGCCGCCGAGGACCGCGACGGTTCTCACGCCACCCGCGCGTAGTCGCCCACCAGGAAGTAGCGCCCCTGCATGAGCTCCTCCTGCGCGAGGTTGGCGCCGCCCGCGTCGAGCGCCGGCACACGCCCGCGGAAGCGCTCGTCGAGCGACTCGCGCACCGATCGGTGGACCGCGGCGACGTCGGCGCCGCACGCGTGAAGCGCGGCCGCCGCGCGCCCGATGCAGATCGTGCCCTGGCAGGCGCCCTCGGCCAGCCTCGTCCGCCGCCGCAGATCGTCGATCGACGTCGCGCCCTCGTCGCGGATCGCCGCCGTCACCTCGCACGCGAGCACGGGCTCGCAAGGGCACAGCACGCCGCGGCCGGCCTCGCCGCCCGCGTCCAGCACACGCCCCGCGCGCGCCCCCTGCCGCGCGCACAGGCGCACGCCCGCGATCGACGGCACGCGATGCGTATCGGCGATCGCGTCGACGTCGGGGAGCGGCGCCTCGGCGCCCGGCAAGGGCTCGAGGTGCGTGCGGCACGTCGCGCGGTTGCCTACCCTCGCGGCGGCCACGTCGGCCAGCTCCTCGCACATGGACCGATACGCCGCCAGCTTGCCGCCGATCATCGTCACCAGTCCCGGCGCCCCCTCTTCGGCGTGATCGGTGATCGCGTGGTCGCGGCTGAGATTGTCCTCGAGCTTCCCGTAGGCCCAAAGCGTCGGCCGCACGCCGACGGTCGCGCGCACGAAGCGGTGCTCGCGGATGCGCGGGAACGCGGTCGCGATCGCCTGGAGCAGGTATTCCGTCTCGTCCTGCGTCGCATCGAGTTCGTCGGGGTTTCCGTAGAAGTCGTCGTCGGTCGTGCCGAGCAGCGCGCCGTTCTGGTGCGGTTCGAGGAACACCCATCGGCCGTCGACGGCGACCGCCATGATCGCGTAGTTCGAAACGCGCCGCGGATAGAACAGGTGGACGCCCTTGCCGGGCCGCACCCGGACGCGCACGCCGGCGAGCGCGGCCACGCGCGGCGCCCACGGGCCGGCGACGTTGAGCGTCACCGGCGCCTCGAGGCGCGCGCCGTCGTCGAGCACCACGCCGGCCACCCGCGCGCCGTCGCGCACGATCGCCCGCACCGCGCGGTGCGTGAGGATCGTCGCGCCGTGCTCGCGCGCGTCGACCGCGTTGGCGATGCACAGGCGCGCGCCGTCGATTCCCCACTCGTCGAAGGTGAGCGCCGAGGCGACGCTCTCGGCCAACCCCGGCTCGATGCGCAGCGCCTCCGCGCGGCCGAGGCGCGTATGCGGCTTGCCCTCCTTGAGCGGCTGGTAGCGATCGTAGGCCTCCCAGAACGCCTCGAAGGCCTCGACATAGGCGCGCGAGGTGCGCCGATCGATCGGGATGAGGAACGGAACGCGGAACGTGAGGTGCTTGGCGATGCGGCGGATGTAGCCGGCGTCGGTCGACGACGCGCGCGTCACGTGCATCTCGCGCGTGAGGTAACGCGGCCCGCCGTGGATCATCCCACTCGAGTGGCCCGAGGCGCCGGCGCCGAGGTCGCGCTTTTCGACGAGCCCGACGCGCAGCCCGCGCAGCGCGAGATCGCGCGCGACGCCACATCCGTTCACGCCGCCGCCGATGACGATCGCGTCGAAAGAACTCTGCACGCGCGGAATCTAGCCGCTCACGGCCCGACGCGCGAGTCCCTAATCCGCCGAATCCGGGCACCGGAAGGAAGGGCTTCCTTGACACTCCGCGAGGGGGAAGGGTAGAAACTCGCACCGCTTCGGCGGCCACCGACGATGCCACGCACCATCCTCGTCGCGGAAGACAGCGTCACGATGCAGCGCGTGTTGGCGCTCACCTTCGAGGGGTCGGACTACCGCCTGACCACCGCCGCGAGCTGCGACGAGGCCCTCGCGCACGCGCGAGCCGAGACGCCCGATCTCGTCCTCGCGGACCTCACGCTCCCGGGAAAGAGCGGCTACGACCTGTGTGCGGCGCTCAAGGGCCAGGCGGCGCTGGCGCACGTGCCGGTGATCCTGCTCTCTGGGACGAGCGAGGCGCTGGACGAGGAGCGCGCCCGCGGCGCGCGCGCCGATGGGCACGTGAAGAAGCCGTTCGACACGGCCGCGCTGCTCGATCGCGTGAGCGAGATGCTGTCGACGCCGCCTTTGCGGGTCGAGGCCCCGCGTCCCGCCGTCGCGGCGCCGACGACGTTCGCCCACGCCCCCGCGCCGGTCAGGGCGGCTGCGCCCAGCGTGCCCGCGGCCTTCGAGTCGGAGCCCGAATTTGCCGAGCCGATGATCGAGCCGATGGAGGAGGCGTCGATCGAGGTCGAGATCGATGCCGAGCCTCCGCCCCCGACGGAGCGCGCCGCGCCTGTCTTCGCCCGGCCGGCGGCGCCTGCGCCTGCGCCTGCGCCACGGCCGGCGGCGCCCGCGGGCTTCGGCCGCGCCATCGCGCCAGCAAAGGTCCCGGTCCCGCCCGTCGCCGCCACGCCCATGGCGAGGCCGAGCGCTCCTACGGGCCCGGCTCCGATGAGAACGATGATGGGGCTATCGGCGCCGATGATTCCACCACGACCGGCTGCGCTGGCCGCGGGCTCGCCGGGTCCCGCGCCCGTCTTCGCGCGTCCCGCGCCCGCCGCCATCGCACCCGCACCCGCGCCCCTGGCGCCGCGACCGCCGCAGCCGGTGGTCCCTCGACCGATGGCGCCGGCACCGGCGCCCATGGTCGCGCCCCGACCGGCCACGGCGCCCGCTCCGCTCGTCGCGCCGCGACCGGCCATCGCCCCCGTAGTGCGACGTGCGCCGACGCCGGCACCGCCGCCACGCGCCACGCCCGCGGTCGCGCTGCGACCGGCCACCCCACCCGTAGCGTGGCGCGCGCCGACGCCGGCACCACCGCCTCGCGCTGCGCCGGTCATCGCGCCGGCTGCGCCCGTGATTCCGGCGGCGATTCGCGCGCCGGCACCCGCGCCTTCGCCGCCGGTGGTTGCGGCGCCCGTCGCGTCCGCCGTCGCCCGCAGCCCCGAGCAGGACGCCGTCCTGCGCATGAGCCGCGAGGTGATCGAGCGCATCGCGTGGGAGGTCGTGCCCCAACTCGCCGAGACGATCATCCGCGAGGAGCTCGAGCGCCTGATCGCGGCGAGAGGACAGAAATAGTCCGACTCGCGTGATGCCCGCCGAAGACCTCCCCAAGAATTACCAGCCGGGCGAGATCGAAGGCCGCTGGTACCGGCACTGGAAGGAAGCCGGCTACTTCCACGCCGACGCGGCCGCGCCGTACGCGCCCTTCTCGATGATCTTCCCGCCGCCCAACATCACCGGCATCTTGCACATGGGTCACGCGCTGACCTGCACCATCCAGGACGTCCTGGTGCGCTGGCGCCGCATGCAGGGCTACAACACGCTCTGGCTGCCTGGCACCGACCACGCCGGCATCGCGACGCAGATGGTCGTCGAGCGCGAACTGCGCGAGAGCGAGGGCAAGAGCCGCCACGACCTCGGCCGCGAGAAGTTCCTCGAGCGCGTGTGGGCGTGGAAGGAGAAGCACGGCTCGCGCATCGCGACCCAGCTCGAGCTGCTCGGCGCGTCGATGGATTGGCAGCGCGCCTGCTTCACGATGGACGCGGAGCGCTCGCACGCGGTGCGCGAGGCGTTCGTGCGCCTCCACGAGGAGGGCCTCGTCTACCGCGCCGAGCGCCTCATCAACTGGTGCACGCGCTGCCGCACCGCGCTGTCGGATCTCGAGGTTGAGGCCGAACCTTCGATGGGCGAGCTGTTTCACTTCGCGTACACGCTCGACGGCGGCGGCGAGATCGTCGTCGCGACGACGCGCCCCGAGACGATGCTCGGCGACACGGCGGTGGCCGTGCACCCCGACGACGAGCGTTACAAGGCTCTGATCGGCCGCACGATCGCGCACCCGTTCGTCGAACGCGCGCTGCGGATTATCGGCGATCCGGTGCTCGTCGATCCGACCTTCGGCACGGGCGCGGTGAAGGTCACGCCCGCGCACGACTGGAACGACTTCGAGGCGGGCAAACGCAACGGCCTTCCGATGGTGAACATCCTGAACCTCGACGGGACGCTCAACGCCGAGACCGGTGCGTTCGCCGGGATCGACCGCCGCGAGGCGCGCAAGCGCGTGGTTGAGGAGCTGACGGCACGTGGGCTGGCGCGCGGGACCACGCCGCACGCGATTCCCGTGCCGCGTTGCCAGCGCTGCCGCGCGATCGTCGAGCCGATGATCTCGCTGCAATGGTTCGTGAGCGCCGAACCGCTGGCGAAGCCGGCAATTCTGGCGGTCGAGCAGGGCCAGACGACCTTCGTACCGGAGGGCTGGACGGGCACCTACTTCCAGTGGATGCGCAACATCAAGGACTGGTGCGTCTCGCGCCAGCTTTGGTGGGGGCATCGAATCCCCGCCTGGTACTGCGATGCGGGGCACGTGACGGTGGCGCGGACGGATCCGCCGAGCTGCTCGACTTGCGGTGACGCGCGGCTGCGCCAGGACGACGACGTGCTCGACACGTGGTTCTCGTCGGCGCTGTGGCCACTGTCGACGCTCGGCTGGCCCGGCGCGACGCCCGCGCTCCGCAGCTTCTACCCGACCTCGGTCATGGAGACCGGCTACGATATTCTGTTCTTCTGGGTCGCCCGCATGATGATGATGGGCATCCACTTCATGGAGAGGGTGCCCTTCCGAACGGTGCTCTTGCACTCGATGATCGTCGACGAGCACGGCGAGAAGATGTCCAAGGTGAAGGGCAACGTGATCGACCCGGCCGACGTCATCGAGAAGCACGGCGCCGACGCGCTGCGCTTCGCGCTCGTTTGGCTCTCGACGCCGGCGGCGCAGGGGCGCCCGGTGAAGCTGTCGATGCGTCGCATCGAGGAGTCGCGCCACTTCTGCACCAAGATCTGGAACGCCGCGCGTCTCGCGCTGATGAACCTCGAAGGGCACGACGCGGACACCTTCGCCATCGCGCTGCAGGACGGACCCGAGGGCGCCTCGCTCTCGCTCGCCGACCGCTGGATCTTGAGCCGCCTCCACCGCACCGCGGCCGAGGTCGGCGGCGCGCTCGAAGCGTTCAAGCTCAACGAGGCGGCGCAGATCCTCCACCGCTTCTTCTGGCACGAACTGTGCGACTGGTACCTTGAGATGGTCAAGGGCCCGCTGCGAGGCGAGGGCGCGCCCCACGATCAGTCCGACCGCCGCACGCTAATCGCCGCGCAAGGAACACTCGCGACCGTGCTCGACGTGGCGCTGCGCCTGCTGCACCCGTTCATGCCGTTCGTCACCGAGGAGATCTGGCGGACGCTGCCGCGTCCCGACGGCGTGCCGCAGAGCCTGATGATCACGCTCTACCCCACGGCCGACGAGCGCTTCCTCGACGACGAGGCCGAGCGCACGGTCGCGCTCTTGCAGACGGTCATCTCCGAGCTGCGCGAGATCCGCGCGCTCTACAACGTTCCCGGCCAGACGCGGCTCGAGGCGACGCTGGTGACCACCGACACGCGGACGCGCGCGGCCATCGAGGCGCACGGCGCCATCGTGCGCGATCTCGCTCGCCTCGATCGCCTGTCGGTCGCGGCCGAACCCCCGCCGCGCGACGGGAGCACGGCGGTCGGCGTCTTCGGCGAGATCGAGCTCTTCGTGCGCCCCGTCGACATCGCCGGCGAGCGGCTGCGGCTGCAGAAGAAGCTCGACCGGGCGATGGCCGATCTGGCTTCTTGTCAGCGCAAGCTCGACGATGAAGCCTTCCGCGCGCGTGCCCCCGACGAGGTGTTGAAGGAGTGGGAAGAGCGGGCGCGCTCGCTCGGCGAAGAGGTCAAGCGACTGCGCGACGCAACCGAGGGAGGAGCGGAATGAGCAACAACGACGCGTTGGATCTGAGGCCCGAGACATCGGGCCTCGCGCTGATCGACATCCAGGAGCGCCTGGCCGCGGCGATGCCGCCCGACGTGCTGAACGTAGCGCTCAAGAACGTCCACACGCTGCTCGAGATCGCCCGCCGCCTCGGCCTGCCGGTCGCCGTGACCGAGCAGTACCCGAAGGGCCTCGGCCGCACGCTGCCGGTCGTCGCCGAGGAACTGCTGAAGTTCCCCAAAGGACACGTCGAGCTGTTCGAAAAGGTCGAGTTCGACTCCACCGCCGTCGATCCTTGGATGAAATTCGTCGAAGTGACCGGCCGCAAGCAGTGGATCGTCGTCGGCATGGAAGCGCACGTGTGCGTGTATCAGTCCGTTCGCGGGATGGTCGACCGGGGCCTGTCCGTCCACGTCCCGCGCGACGCCGTGACCTCGCGCACGAAGTCGAACTGGAAGACCGGCCTGCTCCTGTGCGACCGCGCCGGCGGCCTCGTCACGTCGACCGAGATCGTCCTCTTCGACCTGCTCAAGCAAGCCGGCACCGACGAGTTCCGCGCCCTCTCGAAGCTCGTACGGTAGCTACCCGGCACGCTCGACCGCCAACGACGTTGGCGCCAAGTACGTGCGATCGCGCCCTTGCGCGGGCACGTCGTTTGCTACACTTAGGGCCGTGCGCGTCCTCGCGTCGGTGGGGCTGCTGATCGCGGGCGGTTGCTCGTCCAGGCCGGCCTCGTGGCCGGACGACGCCGCGGCGGAAGCGGACGGCGGCTCCGCCCAATCGGGCACAGGTCCGGGAACAGCTCGCGAGCGCGACGACCTCGACGAGACGCGCGGCTCCGGCGAGACACCGAGCCCATCCGATCGACCGCAGGAAAACCGCTGCGGCGACGGCATCTGCGCTGGCGCCGAGGCGTGCTCGACCTGCGCCGAGGACTGCCCGTGCCCGGGCTGCGACGGCGACGGCGAGTGCGATCGCCCCTTCGAGACGTGCGAGATCTGCCAGTCGGACTGCGGCTCGTGCACGAGGTCGGGCGCCGCGGTGTGCGGCAACGACGCGTGCGAGCGCGTCGGGGGAGAGTGCGAGTCGTGTCCCGCCGACTGCCGCGGCGAGTGCGGCGCCATCTGCGGCGACGGGTTCTGCGACGAGAAGCAAGCCGAGCGGTGTTGCGGCGAGACCTTCTGCGCCGCCGACTGCGACGACTGCTCGCCCTGCGCTTGACGCGCCGAGCGCAGCATCCCTCGGTTCCCTATCGCCGGTTCTTCTTGCGCGCTTTGCGCGTTTCCTTGCGCTTGCGCTTCTCGCGCACGCGGTCGGAGTCGACGCTGGGCGGGCGGAAGGTGCGGCGCTCGAGCGCGGGCGCGCGCAGGCCCGCGACCTCCATGAACTTGCCCATGTCGATGCCCATCATCTGCTTCATCTGACGCATCTGCTCGACCTGCTTCAGGCCGGGGATCTTGCCGAGCAGGCCCGTCTGCGCGCCGAGCGTCATCATCATCTGCTTCATGGTCTTGAACTTGGTCAGCATCTCGCGGATCTCCGCCTCCTTGCGGCCCGATCCGCGCGCCACGCGCTTGACGCGCGCGAGGTCGAACTCCTCGCGTCGCCGCCGCCCCTCGAACGCGCCCGCCGTGAAGAACATCTCCGGCCGCGCGCGCTCCGCCGGCGTCATCGAGCGGATGATCGCCTCCATCTTGCCGAGCTCGCGGTCGTCGACGTTCATCCCCTGCGGCATCCCGTCGGGGAAGAGGCCCATCTTCTCGATCACCTCGCCCAGGCCTCCGCCGCTCATCTTCTTGAGCACGCGGATCTGCTCGAGGAAGTCGTTCATGTCGAACTTGCCGCGCAGCATCCGCACGGCGTCCTCGGCGGCCTGCTCCTCCTCGACGACTTCCTCGAAGTCCTTGATGAGGCCGACGATGTCGCCCATGCCGAGGATGCGCGACGCCATGCCCTCGGGGCGGAACTCCTCGAGCCGATCCATCGCCTCGCCCATGCCGACGAACTTGATCGGCTTGCCGGTGACCTCCTTGATCGAGAGCGCCGCGCCGCCGCGCGCGTCGCCGTCGAGCTTGGTCAGGATCACGCCGGTGAGATCGAGCCGCTCGTTGAACGCCTTGGCCGTCGAGACCGCGTCCTGGCCGATCATCGCGTCGCACACGAGGAAGATGTTGTGCGGCCGCACGCGCGCCTTGATCTCGGAGAGTTCGTTCATCAGCGGCTCGTCGATGGTCAATCGGCCCGCCGTGTCGAGCAGCACCGCGTCGCGCCCCTTCTCGAAGGCGAAGCGCAGCGCGTGCTCGCAGATGTCGACGGGATTTCCACCCTCCTCGGCGTACACCGGCAGCTCGAGCTGCTGGCCGAGCACCTTGAGCTGCTCGATGGCGGCGGGCCGGTAGACGTCGGCCGCGACCAGCAGCGGGCGCTTCTTGTGGGTCTTTTCCAGGTGGCGCGCGAGCTTCGCGATCGTCGTCGTCTTGCCGCTGCCCTGCAGGCCGACCAGCATGAACGCGGTCGGCCCCTTCTTGGCCCACTCGAGCGCGCCGTCGACCGGCCCCATCAGCGCGACCAGCTCCTGCTGGCAGATGCGGACGAAGTGCTCGCCCGGACCGAGCGCCATGCGGCGGCCGGTCACGCGCGCCTTGACTTTGACCGTCTCGCCGAGAGCCTTCTGCTTGACGCGCTCGAGGAACGCCTTGGTGACGCGGAACTCGACGTCGGCCTCGAGCAGCGACGAACGCACGTCGCGCAGCGCCTCGTCGATGTTGCCCTCGTCGAGCTCGGCGACGCCCGCGAGACGGTTGCGCGCGCTGCGGAATCCCTTGGTGAGCGCCTCGAACATGGCGCGGAGATATAACGCGGCTGGTCAGGGGCGTCACCTGCGGCGTGGGGGCTTCGCGAAGCGTGCGCGGCCGTGATATCGACGAGCTATGCGTCACGCACTCCGCTCGATGCTCATCGTCGCGCTCCTCGCGGCCTGCGCCGAGGAGGATCCCGAGGCCACGCGCCGCGACGGTGGCGCCACGGACGCGGGCGGCGGCCAGCCCTCCGACGGCGGCGGCGCGACGGATGGCGACGGCGCCGTCGACTGCGGCGACTACGATTTCCCCGGCAACGGGGACAACGCAGACTGCGAGAGCCTCGCCGGCAACTACCAGCCCGGCGCCGACGACGACTGGCCCACGTGCATCTCCGACGACGGCGAGTACCACCCGTTCCAGAAAAGCGTCAGCTCGACCGCGCGCGTGGCGGCGTTCGAGGAAATCGCCGAACTGCTCTTCGCGGGAGAGACGCCGTCGGCAGAGGATTTCACCGACGCGCGCCTCGCCTACGCCGTCGACGAAGGGCTCGACTCGCGCGTCGCGCGGCGCGAGGACGAGCACTACCCGCCCGCGCCCGAGGCGTGCCGCGACCTGACGCCCGAGGAGCAGCAGGAGTACGCCGACCGCTGTGTCGGACCGGCCCGGATTCAGCCGATCTTGAATGATGCGTTCGCCCGCGGCATGTCGGGCGAGGAGCCACGCGAGAACGCCGCGCGCATCGAAGCCGCGCTGCTGTGGTTCCTGTACCTATCGGTCCACAAGGAGGCGACGACCTGCACGACCACGCCGGCCGACTGCGACTCGTCGTGGGCCTACTACACGGGCGGCGAGCCGATCGAGGAGCCGCTCGGCCTCGGCCGCGCCGTGCACCGCCACAGCGAGCAGGCGCACCACGCCACGTTCGACGGCATCCTCGCCGTGCGCTGCTGGCGCGATCTCGACAACCCCACGGGGCCGGCCGAGGACCTCGAGCTGCGCGACGCCGCGATCGGGCAGATGGACCGCGCGCTGCTGCGCGGCGTCGCGCTGCTCGTGCGCGCGCGCTTCGAAAGGCTCGCGCGCGCCTGCGAGGACGAGCGGCCGCCGCTGTGGGCGTTCCTGCAAATCCTCGGGCCCGTGCTCGACCGCGAGGCGAGTGCGCGCGACGAGGACGCTGCCGGGGCCCTGCGCGACGAACTCGCGCGCGACGACCCGAACGCCGTCGATACCGCCGCGGCGATTTCCGCGATCGACGCGATCTTCCCCTGCCCGTGAGACACGTCGCGGCGCTGCTGCTCGCCGCGACGGCGATCGCCGAGCCCGCGCCCGTCCCCACACCCGAGCCCGAGCCCGAATCGGCGCCCGCGCCCGAACCCGAGGTCAGCGAAACCTACGTCGTCCCCCCGCCACGCGAGACCTCGCGAGGCGCAGCGCCGGGCCGCGCCTCGTCGCAGGTCACGCGCCGCGATCTCGAGGAACGCCTGCCGCGCTCGGCCCCCGACGCGCTGCGCTACGAGCCGGGCGTCTATGTCCAGCAGACCGCGCACGGCCAGGGCTCCGCGTTCATCCGCGGCCGGACCGGCCAGCAGACGGTCATCCTTTTCGACGGCATTCGCCTGAACAACAGCCTCTACCGCCAGGGCCCCAACCAGTACTTTTTCACGATCGACTCACGCACGATCGAAAGCATCGAGGTCCTGCGCGGCGGCGCCTCGACGCGCTGGGGCTCGGACGCGATCGCCGGCGCGATCCTGGCACGTCCGATCGAGCCGCTCGTGCTGCCTCCGACCTTCATGCCCGTGCGCCCGAGCGCGCAGGCGCGCGCCGCGACGGCCGATGGCGAGATCGGCGGGCGCATACAGCTCGAGGCGCAGGCCCGTGGTCGCGTCGCGGCGCTCGCGGGTGCGGGCGCTCGCCGCGCGGGTCTGCTCGAAGGCGGCGGCGTCGTTACCGGACTCGAAGGCGACGCGCCGCCGATGGTGCCGCGCCTCGCCGACGATGGCCGCACGCAGCTCGGCACCGGCTTCGAGGAGATCGCGGCCGACGGACGCGTCGCGATCGACCTCGGCGCAAGGCGCCGCCTCGTCCTCGCCGTCTATGACTACCGCCAGCTCGATACGCCGCGCACCGACCAATGCCCGGCGCCGTTCGCGCCGATCGACGAGTGTCTGACCTACGATGAGCAGTTCCGCACGCTCGCGTACGCGGCGCTCGAAGGAGGCCTGGGCGCCGCCGCGCGCGACGGCCGCCTGACGCTCTCCTGGCAGCGCCAGCACGAGCGGCGCACGCGCAGCCGGCCGGACTCCTTCACGGAGCACGGGTGGCGCGACGACGCCGACACGTTTGGCGTCACGGGCGTGGCCGAAACCGCCACCGCGCGTCTCACGCCGTGGGCCGGCCTGACCGCCGAGTGGGGCGGCGACCTCTACCACGACCGGGTCGACTCGACGGCGTGGCTGATCTTCTCCGACGTCGAGCCCGAGTTCGTCGACGTCTACTCGCGCGGCCAGTACCTCGCCGGATCGACGTACACGTACGGCGGCGGCTTCGCCGATTTGGCACTCGCGCTTGGCCGCGCCGTGACCGTTCGCGCCGGAGGTCGGCTCGCGATCGCGGACGCGAATTCCCCGGCCGATCCGGACTCCGGCACGCGCGGCATCGACCGATCCTGGCGCGCGCTCGTTGGCCACAGCGGCATCGAATGGGCGGCGACGCGGCATGTCGCGCTGCTCGCCAACGTCGACCGCTCGTTCCGCACGCCCAATCTCGACGATCTCACGTCGCGCCAGCAAGCCGGTTCCGGCTTCCAGTTCGAGAACCCCAACCTCGCGCCCGAAACCGCGACGACGCTCGAAGCGGGGCTGCGCATCGGCGGCGCCGCGCTGGAAGCCGATCTGTGGACCTACCGCGCCGTCGTCGACGACGCGATCGCGCGCGCAGCGCGCGAGGCGAGCGATTGCCCGCCCGAGACGCCGCAGTGCGTCGGCTCGTGGTCGCGCTACCAGCTCGTGAACCTCGACGGGGCGGCCACGATCGTCGGAGCGGAGGCCTCTGCCCGCGCGTGGCTGCCGCGCCGCGTGGATTTGCGCGCGTCGATCGCGTGGGCACGCGGTGAGGGCGGAAACCCGCAGGAGCCGCCGTCCGATCCGGCGCTCGCCTACGACGAGCGCGTCCCGCTCTCGCGCATCCCGCCACTCAACGGCACGGTCGAGGCGCGCTGGGGCTTCCGCCCGCGCTGGAACGTAGGCGCCGCGCTGCGCTGGGCGCTCGCGCAGAGTCGCCTCGCGCCCTCGGATCGCACCGACGCGCGCATCCCCGAGGGCGGCACGCCCGGCTTCGCCACGCTCGACCTGCGCGCCGGCTACCGTCGCGGCCGCGACCTCAGCGTCTCGCTCGTCGGCGAGAACGTCCTCGACGCAGCGTACCGGTACCACGGCTCGAGCATCAACGGCCCCGGCCGCGGCCTCGTCCTCCAGGTCGAGGGCGGCTTCGACGGGATGTGACGCGGAAATCTGACGCGATCGATGTCCTTGACCCCACACGTGCGAGTCGTAAGATTGGGCCATGCCTTCTGCGGGGCGCGTGATGCGGGAGCCGACGTTTGTTCCCTGTAACGAAAACCCCGGGATTCGCCACTGGCCGTGGAGCGCAAGCCCGCTCGTCGGGAAGCCAGAAGCGGCTATAGCGAAGCCCACCTTGTGTGCCAGGGGATAATCTCGCTCCTCCACGGCCTCGCGGGGGCACTTCTTCGGCCCGTGCGCCCACCGCGCACGGGCCATTTTCTTGGCTGAGCCCTTTGTGCTCGGCGCGGCGGATGGCGAAGACCGCCGCCCATCGG
>JBBTFH010000118.1:0-1060 GCA_038041915.1 Myxococcota bacterium | reverse complement strand
TGGGCCACGCGTGGCTCGTGGACCCGCTCGCGCGCACGCTCGAGGTTTTTCGCCGCGAGAGCGAACGCTGGCTGCTCGTCGCCGCGCACGCCGGCGACGCCGAGGTCCGCGCCGAGCCGTTCGACGCGATCGCGCTGCCGCTCGCCGCGCTGTGGGCCGACGTGCCCGCCGCGCCCTGACGCGCGAGCCCTCCGGCCGACGCGAAGCGGCCGCTTACCGCTTTGGCTTCACGCCCCGCGCCGGCGCCTGCCCGCGCGGCCCCGTTCGCACCAGGCCGGCGTGGCGCGCGGCCTCGCGTAGCGCGCCGCCGACCTGGCTCGCGTGGCGCAGCGGCAGGCCCAGCAGCGCCAGGCGCACGTCCTCGACGCCCGAGCGCGCGCGCGGCACGGAGGCGTAGACACGGAAGCCGCGCACGCCGCGCATGGCGCGCCGCACCTGGGCCACGAACCCACGCGCGGCGCGCGGAAGCTTGCCGACCTCGCCCCGTTCGGCTTCGTCGCGCAGGCGCACGTTCATCGCCTCCAGATCATCCTGCGAAAGCGCGTCGAGCCGTCGCGTTGAGCCGTCGGCCATCGGGAAGTCAAACTCGCCGACCTTCTGCGGATCCTCGGCGCCGGGGATGATTTCCCAGATGCGAAGCACCAGGTCGAGCTTGGACCAGCCGCACGCGACCACCGCCTCGCGCTCGAAGATCTTCGCCAGGCGCTTGAGCGTGTAGGCGCGTCCGCGCGCGTAGCCGAGCTCCTTCTCGATGTACTCGTCGAAGGTCCGGTGCCGCGCCGCGTAGGCGCCGGCCTCGACCGCGAGCAGCGCGTGTCCGATGTCCCATGCGTTCGCGCTCTCCTCGCCGAGAAGACCGCGCAGGTGCGCCGTGAGCGCGTCGAGCGTGGCGGGATCCGGTTTTGGCTTCTTCCTGACGTGCATGCGCGGCTGCATAGCACGGTCGACCGCACGCGGAAATGCTGCTGTTTCGTCCGAGAACCGCCCGCAACCATTGATGTTCGCCCCACGTCCAATCGATTGGACGTGAATTGCGCGAGGGCCCCGTCCGCCGCGCCCG
>JBBTFH010000117.1:0-24626 GCA_038041915.1 Myxococcota bacterium | reverse complement strand
CCCACCAGCGGCGGACGAGGTCGCGCACGAGGTCGACGGCGCCGAGCTCTGCGAAACGGGAGAGATCCACCATGAACGCCTTTCGCCCACCAAACCTGCTACGGCTCCGTCACCTCGATCGCGCCGAGCTCTCCCGCGTCGAAGTCTTGACCCGCGTTCGAGCCCGCGCCATTCGTGTCGCAATAGGTGAAGCCAAGGCCGCCGTCGAGCGAGAAGCGGTACGCGTAGGCGTAAAAGCCGGAAGTCGCGAGCTGGAGAAATCCCGCGTGTTCATCGTCAGGCCCGCCAAAGCCGCCAAAGGCCGGGTTGGGCGCGGTCGCGAAGAACCGCCAGCCGGCCTCCGCGGTCGGATCGGAGCCCGGCGGGCCGTAGCCGACCTCGCCGACGATCGCGTCCGACGCGGCCGACGACGCGTCCGTGACGCCTGCCTCGAAGACCTGGCCGTAGATCGCCTCGCTGTCCGTGCCCGACTCCGCCGAAGTGCTGGCGGGAGCCAAGAGCACGCACCAGTCGAGCTCACCCGAAGCGCCGGTCTCGTTTTGGGCAAACGTGTAGGTAAAGGCGTCGGCGAGCGACGCGTTTCCGCCGATCGCCGTCGGATTGGCGACGCTTGCGGGAAAGAGCCCGGCGCCGGCCGCGCTCGGCGGAGCGTCGCACGCGAGCACACCGGCCTCGGCGATGGCGCACTCGACCTCGCCTGCGCCGAAGGACACGACGGGACCCGCGGGATCATCGACCGCCCCGTAATGATCGGCGACGTCGACGACGCCGACGCGCGTGGGGCCGCCGGCCGTGGCGAGTGCATCGTTCGGCTCGAGCCAGAGGATTCGCGGCTCGACCGGGAGGTTCGGCTCGCCGGGCGACGGCGACGGATCGACGTGGAAGTCGGCGCTGTTGTCGCCGGTGTCGGTCGACGACGAGTCGCGCGCGAGGGAGAGGCCGACGCTCTCGGGATCGACGTCCGGGGCGGCGTCGCCTTCGACCATCGCCAGCCCGGCGACTTCGTCGGTCGTTGCCTCGAGCGCGCCGTAGCCGAGGGCGTCGAGCAGCGCGCCGCCGGCGCCGACCAGTTGCAGCGCGTCGGGGCCGTTCTCGGGATCGCCCGCTTCGCGCAGCAGGTCCGCGTTCGCGACCTGCGTCACGCCGTCCTGCGCGTCGGCGACGACGAACAGGCCGCGAAGGGGCATCCGCACGTTCGCCTCGAACGTCAGCTCGTCGTCGATCGAGCCGGCCTCGCCGCCCTCGCCGCCCTCGCCCTCCACGCGGACCAGGCGCACGCCCGCGAGCAAGCCTCCGCCCGGTCCGGCGAGCTCGACGAACGTCCGGCCCTCGTCGTCGCTGTCGCCGCCGGAGGCCGCATGATCGGTGTAGACCTCGTTGAGCACGAACGCATCGCACGCGTGGTTGGGCGCACCGGCGGTGTGCGCCGCGCCCAAGGTCAGGCACCAGCGCGCGCCCGAGTCGGCGTCAGCGACGGTGGCGTCGGGATCGAGCTGCGTCGAGACCCCCGCGAGGCCGGGAAAATCGCTGGCGCCCAGGGTTTCGCCGGCGTCGACGACCAGCGGCGCGTAGTCGAGGGCGTCCTGCGCCTCGCCCGCGTTGTCGATGAGCGTGATCATGCCGCCGCCGTTGGGCAGCGCCGGCGCATCGCCCTGCGCGCCGTAGACGAACAGCGCGCCCTCGGGGACGTCATCCGCGTCAGGCGGGTTGGGCACGCCCCAGGCCACGCCAAAGGCCGGCAGCCACGCCGGCTCGCCGTCTTCGTCGTCGCCGGGCGACTCCGAGCTGCGTAGCGGCTGCGGGGCCGAGGAGCCGACGCGAATCGTGTAGCGCGCGAGGTTGACATCGACGTCGCCGCGGTTTCGCAGCTCGAGGAATTCGCCCTGCGTGTCCGTGCCGATGGCGAGCAACTCGTTGACGGTCACGGAGCCGACCGGCAGGACGCAGTCGATGCTGCCGTCGCACGTGCCGCCGCCGCAGAGAGCGTCGTCGGGCGCGAACACCGGACCCTCGTCGCCCTCCGCGCAGGTCGTGCAGAAGATCCCGTCGTCGGGCGCGGGACCGTCCTGGCAGCCGAGCTCGGCGTCGCACGCCTCGGCGCCGCTGCAAAAGAGCCCGTCGTCGCAGGCGGAGTCGTCGGGCGCGTGCGTGACGTCGCCGGTCTCGGCGTCACACGCGTCGACCGTGCAGTCGATGTCGTCGTCGACATCGAGCGCTTCGTGGCTCGCTGCGCCCGTCTCGGAATCGCACGCGTCGGCGGTGCACGGATCGCCGTCGTCGATGTCCGCGCGCGGCGGGTTCCTCACCTCGCCTGTGTCCACCTCGCACAGGTCGTCGGTGCACGGATCGCCGTCGTTGATGTCGTCCGTGCGGTAGACGTGCACCGCGTTGCCGGCAAAACAGGTGTCGGCGGTGCAGCCGTCGCCGTCGTCGACGTCGAGCGGGTCCGCGCCCTTCACGCAGCCATCTTCCGGATCGCACGTCTCGGCGCTACCGCGAACGTCGGTCTCGCCGCAGAGATCGCACAGCGCGTCGTCGGGGTCGTGCACCGCGGCGCCGCCCTGGCACGAATCCACCGTGCAGCGGATGCCGTCGTCGGGCACGAGCTCGTCGCTGGTGGCGTTCTCGCACAACCCCGCCTCGAGGTTGCAGCGGTCGCGCGTGCACGGATACCCGTCGTCGCAGTCGCCGTCGACCTGGCACTCGACGTCCTTCACCGGGCTCACGGCTTCGGTGCAGCCGATCGCGAGAAAGGCCATCGCAACCGTCGTCACACGCATCATGGCCGCTCAGCCTACGCGAACGGCGCCGGCGCACGCAACACGCAAGCCGAACGGTTCGGCGGCTCGCGGCGCTGGGCTCGATCGGGGGATTGGTTCGCCGGCTCCGAGGCGGCGCGACCGCCGCGCCGATTCCCGCGAGCTACGACTTCTTGCGCGCCTTGGCCGCCTTGACCGCCGCCGCGACGCCCTGCGTGTGCGCGATCTTCTTGATCGCCGCCTTGCCCGCCTCGTCCAGGCTGCGCAGCGCGCCCAGATACTGGCCCTGCACCTTGCGCGCGGCCCGCATCTTCGGCGTCATCGTGAAGGTGCGCTTCGCCTTGGGGGCGGCCGGCGGCGCGGCGGCCGTGCGGCCCGGCGGGCGACCCGGCCCGCGCCGGATCGGCGCCGTGATCGCCGGGGCATTGCCGGCCATCAGGGCCGCGAGCTCGCGCCTGAGCTGCGCGATGCGCACGGGCCGCTCAGAGGCGTAGCGAATGACCTCGTCGGCCGTGGCCTTGCCGGCGGCGATGAGGCGATCGATGGCGTAGGCGAGATCCGCCGCGCCGACTCTTTCCAGAAGTGACTTTTTGGGACGTGGCATGGCGCCGCTCCTAGCACAGCGCGATTCTCGCTGTCAACATGTGACTGTGAAGCGCGATTGAGCTGGTCACAGTGAATCACTGTCCCTGTCCGGACGGGCCCGTTCCTTGACAAGCGGCGAGCGCGTGGATAACCGTCCGCGCATGCCAAGAGCCTCCCTGGCGTTGCTTCTTGCCGCGGCGGCGCGCGCGGCCGGCGTCGATTATCCCGATCAGGGCGCGCAGGCGATGGCGCGGGGCGGCGCGTTCGCGGCCAAGGCCGACGATCTCACCGCCATCTATTACAACCCCGCGGGGCTGGCCAAGCAGGGCGGGACGCGCTTCCTGCTCCACGGCAATTTCGTCGATCAGAGGCTGTCGTTCGCCCGCGCGCCGCGCCTGGACTCCGGCGGCGCCGTGCAGCAGCGCTTCGACGAAGTCGAGAGCACCGACGGCATCTATCCCGTGCCGTTCGTCGCCGCGTCGAGCCGCTTCGGGCTCGATCGGTGGACCTTCGCGGCGGGGCTCTACGGCCCGCACACCGCCGGCAACCGGACGTTTCCCAAGTGCATCGGCGTGGAAGCGAACGATTCGCCGGACCCCTGCGGTGGCGAGGAGGAGAACTACGCGCCGCAGCGGTACCTGCTGACGCATCAGGAGTTCATCACCGCCTTCGGCACGTTCGGCGCGGCGTACCGCGTCGCCCGCTGGCTCGACGTGGGGGCGGAGTTCCAGTGGGCGTACTCAACGGTCGTGCTCGAGAAGGCGACCAACGCGCTCGGCTCCTCCTTGCCCAGTTCCGACGTCATCATTCGCCTCGGCGGCGAGGACGGGAAGATGGTCGACCGCTTCACACCCGCGTTCATGGTCGGAGCGATCGCGCGCCCGGCCCGCGGCGTCGAGATTGGCGCGTCCGCGCGGCCGCCGCTCACGCTGCGCCACGAGGGCGAGGTCGATCTGACGCCGTCGCAGACGCTACAGGACAGCGGCGTCGCGATCTCGCCCGACCCGGCGCGCGCGACGCTGGTGATGCGGCTGCCGTGGGTGGTTCGCGGCGGCGTACGCTATTTTCGCGAAGAGCAAGGCTTCGAGACCTGGGACGTCGAGCTCGACGGCACGTACGAGCGCTACTCCGTGGTCGACACGATAGACCTCGAGTTCGAGCCGTCGCTCCAGGTCGACAGCGAGGCGCTTGGCGCATCGACGATCGAAGTCTTCCGCGATCCGAACGGCTGGAGCGACACGTGGAGCGCGCGGCTCGGCGGCGGCTACGCCTTCCGCCGCGTCGGCCCGGGCGCGCTGATGCTGCGCGCGGGCGGAAACTACGAAGCGCCGACGCAGCCCCTCGACTACACGCAGCTCGGCTTCACCGGCTGGAAGCGGTTCGGCGCCGCGGCGGGCGCCGCGTACCGGTGGCGCGGTGTCACGTTGTCTCTCGGCTACTCGCACCTCTGGCACGAGACGCGCGAGGTCACCGACACGCGGTTCATGACCTACGACACGGTCGCCGGCCCACCGGCGCCGGGCCAACGCTGCCGCGACGTCGAAGACGCGATCCATTGCACGCCGATCGGCAACGGCACCTACCGCGCGTCGATCGATCTCTTCGCCGTCGGGCTCGACGTGGCTTTCGACGAGCTGCTCGATCGGTCGCGCTAGTCCGACCTGGAGGTGTTCCTGAGAACACCTCCATCTGGATGGGGGTAGAGCGCGCGCGGCGACTCCACGAGGATCTCGATCGCCTCGGTTTTCGCCGCCGACGCCAGCACGATCTTCGGCGCACGTTCATTTCGCTCGCTCTCGCCGATGGCGCGCGCAAGGATTATCCTGCGCTGGGTCACGCACGGCCCGTCCAGCGACATCGTCGACCTCTACACGACGTTGCCGTGGCCGACGCTTTGCGAGCAACAGGGCGTCACGGACCGTGCCCTGTTGTCAGGAAAAAGTAGGGGATCAAAACGCGAGGCTGACCCTCGGCTGAACTCTCCGAGGCTCGGCCTCGTGGCCTGGAAAAGTAGGGGGTGGATAGGGTCTGGAAGGGCCGTTCTCGACGGTGGACCATCGGCCATGCGTTTCGATCACGATGTCAGACCGATCCGGTTCGACTCGTGCCGATGTGGTTCTTGACCGCGAACCACGGCCGGCGTAGATGACGTGAGGATGTCTCGGCTGCCCATCGACGACCTCCCCGACACGAAGGCGTTCGCGCCAGCCGATCTGGTCGGCCCGCTGAACGAAGTCGAGCGGAAGAATGCGCCCGACCAGCTCTTCGTGGCTGGTGACCCCGCGCTGCTGCGTCGGGTTCCCCGCGTCGCCATCATCGGCTCCCGCGGCGCGTTGGAGGACGGACTGCGCCGAGCCGGGCGGCTCGCGCGCCTGCTGACCCAGCGCGACGCGATCGTCGTCAGCGGGCTTGCCGCTGGCATCGACACCGCCGCTCTGGAAGCGAGCATCGCCGCCGGGGGCCGAGTGGTCGGCGTGATCGGCACTCCCCTCGACGAGGTCTACCCTAAGGAGAACGCCGCGCTTCAGCTCCGGATGATGCGGGAGCATCTGGTCGTGTCGCAGTTCCCGCAGGGGCACCCGGTGTCGCGAACCAACTTTCCGCGACGGAATCGCACGATGGCGCTTCTCGTCCACGCCTCGGTGATCGTCGAGGCCGGCGACACGAGCGGCGCGCTCTCGCAGGGCTGGGAGGCGCTCCGCCTCGGACGGCCGCTCTTCCTGATGAAGTCGCTCGTGGACCGCGCGGATCTCTCCTGGCCCAGGGAGATGCTGGACTACGGCGCGGTCGTCCTCACCAGGCCCGAGGAGCTGCTCGACTCCCTGCCCTCGCACGCGGGCGGTGGCGAAGCCCGCATTGCTCTCTGAAGTCCCGTTCGGGGCGTGGCTCGTCTACTCACCCCGTGGAGCCTCGGAAGTCGCCGCCCGCTCGCGCAACCTCACCTACTGGATCAAGCAGGACAAGATCCCGGAGGGCTCCACCGAGCCGACGTCGCGGCAGCTCGCCCGCGAGCTCCGAGCCAGAATCGGCGGAACCGGCCTCGATGATTTCCTGAACCCTGAGGTCGCGCTTGTTCCCGTGCCTCGCAGCTCGTTGACGAAGCGCGGTTCCCTCTGGCCGCCGGCGCGCCTCTGCGACGCGCTCGTGGCCGAAGGGCTCGGGCGCGTCGTCGTGCCTTGCCTCGATCGCACGGCACCGATGCGGAGATCGGCCGGCTCACCGCCGGGCACACGCCCGTCACCGCTGGAGCACGAGCGATCGATGCAGGTGACGGACCGGGTCACGCTCGCGGACGCTCCGGCGATCACGCTCGTCGACGATGTCGTAACCAAGGGCTCGCAGCTTCTTTCCGCCGCTTCGCTCGTGCACGACGCGTTTCCGCGGGCGGTCATCCGCGGGTTTGCCTTCGTGCGCACGCTCGGACTCGTGACCGACATCGCGCGCGTCATCGAGCCGTGCGTCGGAACAATTCGACTCGTGGGCAGCGGCGCGGTCCGGACGCCGTAGCTCATCACCTGGCGGACGAGAACGAACGCCGGCACCGCGTCAGCACGAAGGGAGGAAGCCATGAGCAAGCCCCGCAAGCGATTCCGGAGTGCCGAGGAGATGGGCCGTGCCTTGAGCAGCACGATGGAGACGCGAACGAGCCGAACCGGCGCACCGCGGTGCGTGTAGCGAGCGCCGACGAATTCGCCCGACTCGCTCATCGGTCTGATGCTAAATGGGCGCCCGTCTCCCGCAAGGCCCAGTGGCCTTCTGGAGGTGGCGTCATCACGCATTTGCCACTTGCGCGAGGACGTATAGCTCCTCCGCGGCGTCGCCCCCGTCGAGAACTCGGTGCATCGCCCACTTGCTCGTCCATGCCGGCGGCGTGGGAAGCGAAACAATGAGGCCCCCCAGGAAGTGCAACTCGCTGCGCGGCGCCTGCCAGAACCATCCTTCGGCCGAGGGCAGTCCGGCTTCGATGGCGAGTCGCGCTTCCTTCCGGGCGCGGGCCGGTGCCCGCTTCCAAACGAAGGAGGTGAACTCGACGGCGATCATGCGGTCGCCTCCACGCACGAGGTCGAGCGCGACCTCGATGTCGTCAGCGTCAAGCAGGGGAACCAGCTCCCGAGCTTCGTCGAAGGTCGCTCCGCGCTCTCGCGCACCGTCGAGCCAGGCGCGGAGCGCCGCCTGCCGCGTGGCACGGGGCAGCCCGAGGAGCTTCTGCGGGTCGCTTGAGAAGAAGCTCCCGCGTCCCGCCGATTGCCGGTGGATACCGAAGGCGCTCGCCGTCCGCGCAACTTCGTCCGGAGCGACGCTCTCGAGAACGAACGCGGCGAGCCGAGGAGTGCGTTGCTGGAGGAGTTGGATGCGCTGCGCGACGGGTGCGGCGCCGTCGGCGACAACCAGATGGCCTGCGAGCGTCCAGATTCGACCGGCGACCGCTGTTCTGCGTTCAGGCGCGAGTTTCTCGCACCGCGCCGCCAAGAACTGCTCGTCCCACGCTCCATGAAGATGGTCGAGGTGAGCGTGGCCGATTTGCCAGTCGGGCGTGGACAGAAACAGAGCGGGAAGGAGCAGCCGATGCGTCTCGGCCGGCACGGTGCCGGGCCGCATCAGATTGATGACCTCGCAGGCGAGGGCGGCGACACGCTGCACGTTGGGCTCCGCACGCCATGGGTCGACGGTCGAACTCGGAAATGTGTTCTTCGGAACCTTCGCGAGGTCGAGTTTCTTGGCCCAGCCCGGCAGCTCCCATGCGAGGTCGTCTCGATCGAAGCCTTCCGGGCGAGGGACGTGAAGGCTGACCGCCCACCCGGTCGCATACCACTCGGCGTACTCTCGACGGGTGAACGGGTAGTGCACCTGCTTGTATCCGGGTTCGAGAACCAGGGCGTCGACTTGTAGCAGCACCAGCTTCTGAGCCGCGGCGACGTCTTCCTGATCGAGATTCAGCTCGCCGCGCTCAATGCGACGCCCCATCGCGGCGAGCGTCGATTCGACGGCGCCGAGTTCCGCCAAGGATCCAGGCGTGCCATGAGCTGCGACCTTTCGGACCAACGTGCGCAAGCCGGTCGCCGGCAGCGCATCGAGAGCATTATCGATTGCTGCCTGCCTGCTCGTGTCGGCTGCGAAGCAGCCCCACTTCGCGAGCGAAGCCGCTTCGAAGTCGATCATCAGGGCCTCCGCCATGGCAGCATGCGCGACCCACGTCGGATACAGGACGAGGCCGCCGGGGCCGCCCCGAAGCAGGCCCGCATTCCAGAGGTAGCCAATCGTCAGCGTGGCTCCTGGAGTGTCACCGGCGACCGGCGGTGAGACGTCCGCGGGGACGAGGCCGCACCATTCCTCGGCGTCAACGCTGCCGAATGCCTGGGAGGTGTCATGAAGATGCGCGACCGCACTTGACCGATAGGCTTTCGTCGCCGCGTGCCGGCGCCATGTCGGCGGCGCGTCGGCAGGCAGTAGGGTGGCTCCCACCTCTTCGAGCCAGCGGCGCCCGCGCTCGACCAGATCGGAATCGTCGTCGCCGTGCGCGTCGAAGTCGGCGCAGAGGGCAAGGACATCGCCGGGAGTCGCGACGAGGCGGCCCAGTCGGTCGTGGTGCTCCAACCAGGCCAGCACATCGTCCCTCTGCAGCCTGGTGTCTCGATCGCTCGTCTCCAACCGCGCATCTACCCATGCCACCAACCGTTCGCGCCAATCGCCTGTCGGGAAGGCGTCCACCGTCGTCCAGCCAGCTTCGGACCCGACCCGATCCCGAGGTCCGTACCAGGACGTCTCGGGGAACGGGAAGGGCGCGAGCATGATCATGGACGCGGAGCGCTCCGCCAGCGGGCCTAGCGCTTCAAGGTCGCGGGCGGGTTCTGCGGCCTCGACTTCAACGACGAGTGGGGTCGCGACATCAGCGAGCGTCGCGGCTGCGGAGATGGATCGGACTGATGCGGCGGTGACTTCGTCGCCGTGGTGTGCCTGCAGGTAGCGAACGACGAGGGACTTCCCTGATCCGGCGGGCGCATGCACCCAGGCCCGTTCGCTCCTCCCCATGCGCTCCAAAACCACCTGCAGCAGCCAACCATCGCGCGAGATGCGGCAGGGGGCCTCGCCAGGCGCCAGCGGGGGAAGGCGGGGGAACTCTGGAAACCCGAGCGCGCCGGTGGGCGGGCCGGGCGAGCCCAGCACCTCGCCGCGCTCTACACCGAGCGCCTGGGCCAGGAGTTGGACGAGCTTCGGATGGCGCGACCACCATCCGGTGGGATCCCCTTGCTTGAGGAGGGTGCCGATCCTCGTTGCCAGCGAGGCTGGGCTGATGCCCTTGGCTTCACGCGGGGCCGCCTTCCTCCAACGCGGATGGAGTTGGCGGGCGGCGGCGCTGCTCCCCTTGAAGCTCTCTTCGAATGCGTCTTGCCACGACATGCGCAGCATCGTGGCCGATGTCAGGGAGAATGTCCAGCGCTGATATCAGCGATAACTCGCTGAGTACATCGATAGACATTTGAGAGCTTCGGTGGGACTTTTCTACTCGCGTGGGCAACGACGCCCGCGACGAAGAGGAGGAGCGCGATGCCGAAGCGACACCCGTCTCGGAACGACCAGCGGACCCACACGGCCAACCCCCTGCCGACGGACGGCAAGGGCAAGGGGAGGTAGCGATGCCTCGACGCCCCAAGCTCCGACACCTGCTCCAGGAGTTGCGTACCCTCGGCTTTCGGCCCGAGCGGACGCGGGGTTCGCACCAGGTGTGGTCGACGCCTGGCGGCGCGCACTTGACCTTGGTGGTCAACCACGCGAACTGCGACGTCACGCCGATCGTGCTGGCTTCGGTCCGCCGAGCGCTCCGCCGCGAAGGAATGCTCGCCGCGCAGCGCTCGTCAAAGGCGTGCTGGTCATGACGCCCATCTCCGTCAACTTCCACTTGCTGAGCGCGTGCGACGCCGAGTGCACGTTCTGCTTCGCGACGTTTCGGGACGTGCCGGGCCACCTGTCCACGACCGACGCCCTCCACCTGATCGACCGCTTGCGCGCGGCCGGCGCCGAGAAGATCAACTTCGCCGGCGGTGAACCGACGCTCCACCGCGACATCGGCCGGCTGGTCTCCAGCGCACGCAAGGCGGGCCTCGTCACGAGCATCATCTCGAACGGTGCCCGGCTGCGCCCGCTCATCGAGAAGCACGCCGCCGATCTCGACTGGGTCGGCCTCTCCGTCGACTCCGCGCGCGAGGACGTGCAGGCGGCTCTCGGCCGCGGCCGGGGGGATCATGTTCGCCGCTCGGTGGAACTCTTCGACCTGGTCCACGCCCGCGGTCTGCGCGCCAAGCTCAACACCGTCGTCACCGCGCTCAACTGCGACGAGGACATGTCCGCGTTCGTCCGTCGCGCTCGTCCGGATCGGTGGAAGGTCTTTCAGGTCCTTCCCATCGGTGGCCAGAATGATGGGCGCGTCGAGCCCCTGCTCATCTCGCCGGACCAGTTCCGAGCCTTCGTCGCGCGTCACGCGGCGCTCCGCCCGGAAGGCCTGGGCCCGGTCGCCGAGGACAACGATTCGATGACGGACTCCTACGTCATGGTGGATCCGCTCGGCCGCTTCTACAGCAACGCCACCGGGCGGCATGTCTACAGCGCGCCGATCCTGGAAGTCGGCGTCGAAGCCGCTCTGGCCCAGGTCGGCTGGGATGCGGAGAAGTTCGTCGAGCGCGGCGGCCTGTACGATTGGGCGTCTCCTGGGAGCGGCGTTGTCCAGTTGCGAAGCCGGAGAGGCTGATGCTGCCGTCGGGCCGTCCGCGCGGGCCAGGCCCAGGCGCGGGCTACGTGGTCGGGGGCCGTTGCCCCTGCGCGAGTGCCTGACCTGCACGTTCAAGCAGGCCTCGCGACGATTCAGATTCGCCCGCGGGGATGCGAACGAGAGCGACGCGGCGGTTCCTTGCAAGGCCGCGGGCATTCGGGCGCGCTTCACGCCGCACGGGTTCCGGCGCACGTTCAACAATCTCGCGCGGCAGGTCGCCGGCGAGATCGTCACGCGCGCGATGACGGGCCACGTCACCCCCTCGATGACCGAGCACTACAGCCACGTCGGCGTCGAGGAGAAGCACGCCGCGGTGGGCCGCATCGTGCGGCTCGTCATCCCCAGTTTCCCGGAAAAAGTAGGGGATCAAGTAGGGGATCGGGCAGCGACGGAAAAGGCCGCCGGGGAGGCGGCCTTCGAAGACAACGGAACTACTTCGGTTTCTGGAGCGGGCGACGGGGATCGGACCCGCGACCCTCGGCTTGGGAAGCCGATGCTCTACCACTGAGCTACGCCCGCGCTCGCGGGGGAGGTATGCCGCGCGGCGCGGCCCTGCGTCAAGGCGCCCGACGAAGCGCGCGACGAAGCCCGACGACGCCGTCACGGAGACGCAGGGTCAACCCATGCAGCGCAGACGGAACGGCCTCCCGGCCTCTCCGAGCCGCCCGTAGACGGCTTCGGCCGCCTCGCCCGGCTCGATCTGCACGCCGAGGCGGTGCTGGAGCGCCACGATCGCCGCGCCGTCTTCGATCAGACGCCAGAAGCTCCCGCCGTACGGGTTCGCCGGCCAGCTGCCGAGGTACGTCCAGCGCACGCGGCGGGCGCGCGTGCGCACGAGCGCGAGGAAGCGAAAGCGCGGCGTCGTGGCCGAGGCCCGCGCGGTCGTGCCGTCCCTTCGCGTATGTTCGTAGTCGGCGGCCAGCCGGCGCGCCTGATCCTGCGCCGCGAGCGACACCGGCCACGCCAGCGTCTGGTGGTAGTCGAGCGGCACGACCGTGATGACGCTTCCGTCACGGTCCTGCACCGCCACGAAGCACTGGCGGTCGAGCTCGCTGAAAAAGAGCCGATGGACGATGCGCCCGTCGGCCTCGACGCCGATGGGGACCGCCAGCCCCAGGTCGAGCAGCGCCGCCACCTCGATCGGTGGCAGCGTGAGCCTGCCGAGCACTCGCATCAGCGCATGTCGCGTGAACCGTGTCGCATCCATCGCATCCTCCCGTGGGCGTCTTCGGAGGCCACCATGGCCCGCTTGCGCCCTTTGATCCGATGTTCGGCGGCACGTGCGGGCTTGTTGCGTGAAGCGTCAGTGGCGGGGCGCGTTTGACAGCCCCAACCGCGTGGGCTAGATCCTCGCGCGGTGCTGGAGCTCGTCAGTGTTCTTACCGCTCTCGCCGGGGCACAGTTGCCGGACGGCGACTGCTCGGACGAGCCGGGCGCCTGCGAGCTTCTGCCCGCCGCATCGTCGGGCGACGGGCTAGGATCGCGAGCCGCGATGTGTCTGGGCGACGACACCTGCCGCCCCGACGAGACGCCGCCCCAAGCGCTTCAAAGCCTTCCTCGCACGCCGCCGGCCGTGATGGCCGCGGAGCCGCCGCTTCTCGACGTGACGCGCACACCGCTGGTCGCGGCGATCGTCGGCGCGATTTTGTCCGGCTATTTCCCGCACCTGCTCCGCCCGCCCAACGCCTAGCTTCGTTCGTCGTTTCTTTTCGCTCACGAATCAGCCGCGCGGCTTGTCGCCGCCGCGGCAAGGAGAGAATGAACATGAGCAAGGGCACGGCATTTCTCGGCATCATCATCGCCTTTGCCTCCGGCTACTTCGTCGGGCAGTACGCCAAGGGTGGCGGCTCGGCGGACGAGGCGGCAGGGCAACTGGCGGTCGCGCCGATCGACGCGGTCGAGCGCCTGCGCGTTCCAGTGGGACTGAGCGCTTCCAAGGGCCCCAAGGACGCGAAGGTCACGATCGTCGAGTTCTCCGACTTCCAGTGACCCTTCTGCAGCAAGGTCGGTCCGACCTTGAAAGAGCTTCAGAAGGAGTTTCCCGGGCAGGTCCGCATCGTCTTCAAGCACAACCCGCTGCCGTTCCACCAGGACGCGCAGCTCGCCGCCGAGGCGACGCTGGCGGCCAACGAGCAGGGCAAGTTTTGGGAGTACCACGACAAGCTCTTCGAGAATCAGAAGGCGCTCAAGCGTGAGAACCTGGACCAGTACGCCAAGGACTTGGGTCTGGACGAGGGCAAGTTCAAGAAGGCGCTCGACGAGGGCAAGTTCAAGAATCCGATCGACGCCGACAAGAAGCTCGCGCAGCAGGTCGGGGCGCGCGGCACGCCGGCGTTCTTCGTCAATGGCCGCCCGCTCTCGGGCGCGCAGCAGAAGGACGCCTTCGCCAAGATCATCCGCGAGGAGATCGCTTACGCCGAAACGCTGCTCAAGAAGGGCACGCCGGCGGGGCGCCTCTACACGGAGATCATGAAGGAGGCGAAGACCTCGCCCGGGCCGGCGCAGGCGGGCGACCCGAGCAAGCGGCCACCGGCCGCGGGGCGCGCCGCCGAGGGCGAGCTCTACAAGGTCGCGGTCGGCGGCTCGCCGTTCAAGGGCCCCAAGGACGCGAAGGTCACGATCATCGAGTTCTCGGACTTCCAGTGACCCTTCTGTTCGAGGGTCGGTCCGACCCTCAAGCAGGTCCTCGAAACGTACAAGAACGACGTCAAGTTCGTCTTCAAGCACAACTCGCTGCCGTTCCACAACAACGCCAAAGCCGCGGCGCAGGCGGCTGTGGCGGCGGAGAAGCAGGGCAAGTTCTGGGAGTATCACGACAAGCTCTTCGCCAATCAGCAGGCGCTCGATCGGCCGAGCCTGGAGAAGTACGCGCAGGAGCTCGGGCTGAACGTGGCGAAGTTCAAGAAGGACATGGATGATCCGGCGACGGCCAAGCGCATCGACGAGGAGTCGGCGCTCGCCGGCAAGCTCGGCGCGCGCGGAACGCCCGCGTGGTTCATCAACGGCCGCTACATGCGCGGCGCCGCGCCGTTCGAGAAGTTCAAGACCAACATCGACGCGGAGATCGCGCGCGCCAACGAGCAGCTCAAGAAGGGCACGCCGCTGGGCAAGGTCTACGACGAGCTCACGAAGGCCGGCCTGACCGAAGTCAAAGCCGCTCCGCCGGGGGCCGATCAGGCCGCCGCGCGGCCGGGGCAGCCGGATCCCGGCGCGCGCTACAAGGTCGACATCACGGGCGCGCCGTTCAAGGGCGCGAAGGACGCGAAGGTCACGATCGCCGAGATATCGGACTTTCAGTGACCCTTCTGTTCGAGGGTCGGTCCGACCCTCAAGCAGATCGAGGAAGCCTACAAAGGGCAGGTCAAGATCGCGTTCCTGCACAACCCGCTGCCGTTCCACAACAACGCTATGCCGGCGGCGCTCGCGTCGATGGCGGCGCACCGCCAGGGCAAGTTCTGGCCGATGCATGACAAGCTGTTCGAGAACGCCAAGGCGCTCGACGAGGTGAGCCTCAAGAAGTACGCGCAGGAAGTCGGGCTGAACGTCGGCAAGTTCGACAAGGACATGGCCGACCCGACGCTCAAGGCGCAGATCGTCGCGCAGCAGCAGATGAGCGCGAAGGTGGGAGCGCGCGGAACGCCGGCGTTCTTCATCAACGGAAAATACCTCTCGGGCGCGCAGCCGTTCGAGGCGTTCAAGGCAAAGATCGACGAGGAGCTCAAGGCCGTCGACGAGCTGATGAAGAAGGGCGTGCCGGTCGGCAAGGTCTACGAGACTTTGATGAAGGACGCGAAGGCGGAGGTCGCCGCGGGCCCGCCGCCAGGCCCGCCGCAGGGCGCGCCGCCGGGCGGGGAGCAGAGGGCGCTGGGGCCGATCCCCGTGGGCAACTCGCCGTTCAAGGGCGCGAAGGGGGCGCCGGTTACGATCGTCGAGTTCTCCGACTTTCAGTGACCCTACTGCTCGAGGGTCGGTCCGACCCTCAAGCAGATCGAGGAAGCCTACGGCAAGAAGGTGCTGATCGTGTTCAAGCAGTTCCCGCTGCCGATGCACAATAACGCGCAGGTGGCGGCGGAGGCGGCGGTGGCGGCGCACGAGCAGGGGAAGTTCTGGCCGATGCACGACAAGATGTTCCAGAACGCGCAGGCGCTCGACCGCGCAAGCCTGGAGAAGTACGCGCAGGAGCTTGGCCTCGACATGGGCAAGTTCAAGAGCGCGCTCGACTCGGGCCGCGCCAAGGCCGTGGTGACGGCCGATACGCAGGTCGGCAACCAGGTGTCGGGCGGGCGGATGGGGACGCCGACCTTCTTCATCAACGGTCGGCAGGTAGCGGGCGCGCTGCCCTTCGAGCAGTTCAAGACCATCATCGACGAGGAGCTGAAGAAGAAGGGGAGCTGAAAGTCGACAGTCGAGAAGCGAAAGGCGAAAGGGAAGAATAGAATGGGGCCCGGACGATGAACCTCGTTCGGGCCCTTTTTGTTTGCATCTGCGCGGGCTGCGCGCTCGAGCCCATAGCGGCGCTGCCACGCGGTGGCGCGCCGGACGCGGGGGCGCGCGAGTCGGGCGCCGTCGAGGCGTTCGTCCAGTCGGGGCGCCGTGTGGATCTGCTGCTGGTCGTCGACGACTCGTCGGGGATGGCCGAGGAGCAGTCGCGCTTCGCGGCGGCGTTGCCGCGGCTGGTCGCGGTGCTGGACGCGGCCGGCACCGACTGGCGCGCCGGGATCGTGACGACGGATCTCGGGACCGGCCCGTACGATTGGGAGGGGAAGGGCGGCGCCGACGGTTGCGAGGCGGGCGGCGGCGGCGATCAGGCGCTGCTCCAGGGCGACCCGGCGGTCCTTTCGCACGGCAGCGTCGGCGATCCGGCGGCGGAGCTCGCGGCTCGGGTGGATCTCGCCGGCGAGGACGGCTGCGGCTTCGAGCGCCCGCTCGACGCCGCGGTGCGCGCTGTTTCGCCCGAGCTCGCGGGCGCGGACGGCGGCTTGGTGCGCGATGACGCTCTGCTCAGTATCGTATTCCTGACCGACGAGGACGACTGCAGCGCCGACGAGGAGTTCTATAGCCCCGACAATCCGGGCCTCGGCCCTCCGACGAGTTTTCGCTGCTTCTTCGGCGGCGTGGCGTGCGACGACGAGGGAGACGACGGCGCGTGGCTGGGCTGCCGCGCCCAGTCCGTCCAGCCGCTCGTGCGCGCCATTCCGGACGTGCTCGCCGCGCTCGCCGAGCGCAAGGGCAGCCTCGTGACCGCGTCGCTGGTCGGCGGGGCGCTCGCGCCCGTGCGCGTCGGGATCGACGAGCTGGGCTTCCCCGAGGTCGTGCCGAGTTGCGCAGGGAGCGACGCCAGGCCGCCGATTCGTCTCGCCGCCGTCGTCGACCAGCTCGGCGGCGTGCGCGCGTCGCTGTGCGAGGCGGATCTTCGGCCCGCGCTCGAGGCCATCGGCGCCGACGCGCTCGAGCGGCTGCGCGCGTACTGCCTGCGCCGCCCGCTCGCCGACACGGCGTCGCCCGACTGTGGCGTCGTCGAGGTGCGTGAGGGCGGCCAGGCGCTAGCGATCCCGCGGCGCGCCCAGGGCACGCCCGGCTGGTGGTTCGCCCGCCCGGTACGGCTCGCCTGCGAGAACGGCGCGATCGTCTTCGACGAGGAGGTCGTCCCGCGCGCCGGCAGCCGCGTCGAGATGACCTGCGACTTCGCGGACTGAGGGTGAGCACGGACATCGCGGCGCGCAACTCTCGACTCGCGACTTCTTTTTTGCTATGCGTCCGCCCGAACTCAGGCGCGATCATCCGAGGCACGCGTGGCCAAAGCTCCCAAGATCGACGAGCAAGTTTCCTATAACGGGTGGTTCATGGTCCTGGCCATCGGCTTCGGCCTGGTGACCGTGTGGGCCGTCTACGACGAGCTCTACACGCGCCGGCCGTGGAAGCAGTTCCAGGCCGAGTTCTTCAAGATCGAGGAGCGCCTCGCGCGCACCGATCACGAGGCCAAGAAGCGCGCGCTCGAGAGCGACGCCGACTACCAGGCCAAGAAAGCCGAACGGGCCAAGCTCCAGGGCGAGCTCGAAGGGCCGAAGCGCGCCGCCCACGAGGCTGCCAAAGCCGAGCTGCAGGCGCTCGAGTTCGCCGCGGCCGATCGCGAGATGGAGTTCACGTTCGCGAAAAGCGAGTGGGAGGAGAATTACTTCTACTACACGCAGGCCAAGCACGAGGGGCACGAGGACGAGCGCAAGGAAGCGGCCGAGCGGCTGCGCAAGGTCAAGGAGGAGATGGACGCGCGCGAGCAGGCCTTCCGCGAGGCGGCGCGGTCGCGTGACGCCAAGGCGGCGCGAGTGGGCGCCTTCACCGGGCGCATCGACGCGCTCGGCAAGGAGCTCGGCAAGCTCGAGCTCGAGGTCACCGAAGCCGAGCGCAAGTGGGCGGCGGCCAAGTCCAAGGCGGACGCGGGCGATCTCGCGGCGGAGATTTTCCAGTACAACCTCGAGCCGCTCGGACGCGTCGATCGCTGCCAGAGCTGCCACATGGGGATCGACCGCGGCGGCCTGGAGAAGATCGAGCCGGCGATGTACCGGACGCACCCGTTGCGCAAGACGCTGCTGCGCAAGCACCCGCCGGAGACGTTCGGCTGCACGGTCTGCCACGACGGCCAGGGGCGCGCGACGATCCGCAGGGACAGCATGCTCTTCGGGCACACCGACTACGCCCACGCGCCCGCGGGACACGAGTTCCACTCGCATTATTGGGAACGGCCGCTGCTCGGCGGCCCCGACGAGAAGCACGCCCCCGACTGGTACATGGAGTCGAACTGCCAGAGCTGTCACGCCGAGCAGTGGGACCTGCGCTCGTACCTCGACTGCTCGGTCGACGTCGACTGCCCGCAAGGGCTGACCTGCCTGCCGCCTCCTGGCGTCGAAACCCAGGAGGGCGGGCCGGCGGTCACGAAGCAGTGCGCCGATCCGGCGACCCAAATCCCGAAGCTGTGGGAGCTCGCGCCGCACCTTGCGCGCGGCAAGAAGGTGATCGAGGAGGTCGGCTGCTACGGCTGCCACGCGATCGCCGGCTTCGAGAAAAAGCCCAAGCCCGCGCCCGATCTGCGGCGCGCCGCGTCGAAGATCGATCCGGGATGGCTGGTCGAGTGGATCAAGCACCCCAAGGCCATCCGCCCGCACACGCGCATGCCGAACGTCTTCCCGGAAGCGCTCCACCCCGAGGAATACCCGCGGGCGGCGCTGCGCGACGCGGACGGCAAGCTCATCGACTGGAAGAAGAAGCGCGACGACGAGTCGCTGGCGATGGCCGCGTTCCTGCTCGCGTCATCGCAGCCGTTCGACGTGGGAAAAGCGCCCGCCGGCGACGCCGCGCGCGGAAAGGCGCTGTTCGAGGACGTAGGCTGCCTCGGGTGCCACGCCGGCGGCGACAAACCCTTCGAACACAAGAACCGCGCGACGCACTTCGATCACGGGCCGGACCTCGCCGGCATCGGCTCGAAGGTTTCGGCCGACTGGATCTTCGCCTGGCTCAAGGACCCGAAGCGCTACAACCCGACGTCGCGGATGCCGAACCTGCGGCTGACCGACGACGAGGCGGCGGATCTGACGGCGTTCCTGGCCGCGCGCAAGGACGCGCACGCGTACGCCGCGCCGGCGGCGCTCGATCCGAAGAACGGCACGCTCGTCGATCAGGGCCGCAAGCTCGTCGGCAACTACGGCTGCTTCGGCTGCCACCTGATCGCCGGCTTCGAGAACCAGCCGGGCATCGGCGCGGAACTGACCGAGTTTGGCGCGAAGACCGTCGACCGCCTCGACTTCGGCGACTTCGTCACCGACCACAACATGATGACGTGGGACCGCTGGGCCTATCACAAGCTCAGGCACCCGCGCGTGTACCGCTACGAGCGCACCGAGGCGAAGATGCCGCAGTTCGATCTCAGCGACGAGGAGATCTGGTCGGTCATGACCGTGCTGCGCGGCCTGCGCGGCCGGGAGAACACCGGCGGCCTGGCCGTCACGCTCGACGCCGCCGGCAAGGCGCGCGAGCGCGGCCGCGAGCTGGTCCGCTATTACAACTGCTACGGCTGCCACACCGTCGACGGTCACGACGGCGACATCCGCCAGCTCTATCCGGACGATCTGCAGACCTTCGCGCCGCCGGTTCTCGACGGCGAAGGAGAAAAGACGCAGCCGGCGTGGCTCTTCGGCTTCCTGAAGGAGGTCAAGACGCTGCGGCCGTGGCTCAGCGTGCGCATGCCGACCTTCGGCATGGAGGACGAGCACGCGACCGCGCTCGTCGGCATGTTCTCGGCGCTCGACGGGGCCGCCTACCCGTACCGCTACTACGGCGATATCGCCCTCGAGGGAACCAAGCGCGAGGTCGGCAAGCGGCTCTTCGAGGAGTTCCGTTGCATGTCGTGCCACCTCGTCGGCGACCGCAAGCTCACCGCCGACGAGGCCGCGCAGGCGGCGCCCAACCTGCTGATGGCGCGCGAGCGGCTGCGCGCCGAGTGGATCGTCGAGTGGCTCGCCGATCCACAGCGCAAGATGCCGGGGACGCGCATGCCGGGCTTCTTCCCGCCGGGCGTGGATCTGCTCGACGCGATGCTCGCGTCGCCGGCGTCGGCGGCGCGCTTCGAGGACGTGAAGGACGTCGCCAAGGAGCACGGCTCGCGCGCAAAGACGATGGAGCTTCTGCGCGACTACCTGATGACGCTCGAGAAGGCGCCGACGACCGGTGCCCAGGCGCCCGGGCCCAAGACCGCGTCAACGCGATAACTACTCTCCCGCGTCCTCGATCCACTCGCGCAGCGCCTCGGCCGTCCGCTCGTCGAGCTCGCGCCCGTCGATGAAGATGGTCGGCGTTCCGTTGACCCCGGCCTTCTCGCCTTCGGCGCGATCGGAGGCGACGCGGGCGCGCGCCGCCTCCGAGTCGAGGTCGGCGCGGAACTTCTCGACGTCGAGGCCGAGCGCCACCGCGCGCCGCTCGAGGTCTTCGCTATCGAGGTGCTCCGGGTCGGCGAAGAGCGCGTCGTGCATCTGCCAAAATTTGCCCTGCCGGCCCGCGGCGAAGGCGGCGCGCGCGGCCTCCTCGGCGTGGGCGTGACGCGCGAGCGGATAGAACTTGTAGTAAAGCCGCGCCCGGCCGCCGGAGGCTTTCACGGCGCGTTCCAGCACCGGCGCGAACTCGCGGCAGACCGGGCACTCGAAGTCGGAGAACGCGACGAGGACGACGGGCGCGCGGCTCTCGCCGAGCAGCGGCGCGCCCGCCACGTCGAGCTCGGCGGTGGCGTCTCGGGCCGGGTAGCGCCTCGCGACGGCGCCCTGAACTTCGACGTCCGACGCGCCGGCGCGCAGGCGCCGCACCATCAGGCGCGCGGCCGGCCGCGCCGCCGAGCACGCGTGCAGATGGCCGCGCAGGCAGTCCGCCAGGCTGTGCGGCTGGCGGCAAGGGCACACCTGGGCGTCGAGCAAGGCGTGAAGCCGCGCCAGGATTAGCGCGCCCTCGACGCCCCGGGTGTCGACGCCGCGCAGCGCCTCCCGCTGGGCGCGCGCGACGTCGGCCGGCGGTCGGTACGGAGCGCAGCCGATGGCGAAAAACACCAATGACGCAACGCGTTGACAGCTCACGACCTGCATGTTAACGCGCCTGCCGATGAAAATTCTCGTCACGCTCAAGCGTGTTCCGGATCCCGAACAGAAGATCAAGTTCAAGGGCGAGGCGCTCGATCTGTCGAGCGCCAACTACGTGGTCAACCCGTTCGACGAGTACGCCGTCGAGACCGCGCTGCGCCTGACGGAGAAGGCGGACGCCGCGGCGCGCATCGGCGAAGTGGTGGTCGTCTCGATTGGTCCCAAAGAGGCCGCGCAGCAGTTGCGCTCCGCGCTGGCGATGGGCGCCGATCGCGCGATCCTCGTCGCCGGAGACGACGCCTCCCTCGACTCCGAGCAGGTCGCGCGCATCGTCGCGAAGCTCTGCGAGCAGGAGAAGCCGGACCTGGTGCTGATGGGCAAGCAGGCGGTCGACGGCGACTCGAACCAGGCTGGCCAGCTCGTCGCCGGCTACCTCGGCCTGCCCCAGGCGTGTTTCGCCTCGTCGCTTGAGCTCTCCGCCGACGGAAAGACGCTCACCGTGGGCCGCGAGGTCGACGGCGGCGTCGAGCTCAAGCGCGTCCCGCTGCCCGCGGTCGTCACCGTCGACCTGCGCATCATCCAGCCCAAGGCCGTGCGCAACCGCGTCACCTCGCCCGAGCACGCCTACCAGGAAGGACCGCGCTACGCGTCGCTCAAGGGGATCATGGCGGCCAAGAAGAAGGAGCTGCGGGAAGTGACGCCCGGCGACCTCGGCGCCGCCACGGCCGCGCGGGTGAAAATCGTCAAGATTGTCGCCCCCGCGGCCCGCAAGGCCGGCGTGAAGGTCGAGACGGTGCAGGAGCTGGTCAAGAAGCTCCACGAAGAAGCGAAGGTGATCTAGTGGCCACGGTCCTCGTCCTGTGCGAATCGAAGGGCAGCGCGCTGCGCGGCGCGAGCCTGCCGGCGGTCAGCTTCGGCCGCGAGATGGCGAAGGCGCGCGGCGCGGAGCTGGCGCTGCTGCTGGTCGGCGCCGGCGCGTCCGCGGCGGCCGGTGACGCGGCCAAGCTCGGCGCCCAGCGGGTCATCGTCGTCGACGACCCGCGCCTCGGCGCCTACCTCGCCGAAACCTGGGCGCCGATCGTCGCCCGCGTCGCGCGCGAGCAGGGCGCCGATGTCGTCGCCGCGACCGCCACCAACCTCGGCAAGGATCTCTTGCCGCGCGTCGCGGCGCTGCTCGACTGCGGCATGGCGTCCGAGGTCATGGCGATCCTCGGGCCGAGCCGCTTCCGCCGCCCGATGCTCGCCGGCAACGCGCTGGCCGAGATCGAAGTGACGACGCCGACTCTCGTCGCGACGGTGCGGCAGACGGAGTTTCCGCCCGCCCAGCCGCAGGGGACACCTTGCGAGATCGTGCGCGTGGAGGCCGGCGCGGTGAGCGATCTCGGCGCCGCGTTCGTCGCGCTGCAGGAAACCAAGAGCGAGCGCCCCGAGCTGACGGAGGCGCGAATCGTCGTCTCGGGCGGCCGCGGCATGCGCAACGGCGAGAACTTCGGATTCATCGAAAAGCTCTGCGACGTGCTCGGCGCCGCGATGGGCGCGTCGCGCGCCGCGTGTGACGCCGGGTTCGTGCCGAACGATCTGCAGGTCGGCCAGACCGGCAAGGTCGTCGCGCCGGATCTCTACATCGCGGTGGCTATTTCCGGCGCCATCCAGCACCTCGCCGGCATGAAGAGCTCCAAAGTGATCGTCGCCGTCAACAAGGACGCCGAGGCGCCGATCTTCCAGGTCGCCGACTACGGCCTGGTCGCGCAGTGGGAAAAGGCCATCCCCGAGCTGACCGAAGAGATCCAGAAGCTCAAGTCCGCGCAGAGCTGACCCCCGCCCACGCCGCGAAGCCCGCGAATCCGGCGGCTATTTACTGTACCTGTGCCGTCGACGGGCGTACGATATGCGCCGCTTGCCGGACCTAAATCCATGAGCGACGCTTGAGGAGGCCAACCACCATGATCCGACGCCATCGTACGGCTCTCTGGGCTCTCGTCTACACCACTGTCTTGGCCGCGGCGGCGTGCAGCAAGGGCGGCACCGGCGCGCGGCAGGAGGGGGGGGCCTGCACGGTGACCATCACGAAGATCAACGGCGATCCCGCCGGCGACGTCGACAACATCGTAGCGGCGGACGATTCTGACCTCGGCGCGGAGGGGATCCAGCTCGACGTTACGGTAGCCGTCGCCAATCTTCCCGACGGCGCCGAGATCATCCTTACCGGCGGCTTCGAAGAGGCGACGGCGACGAGCGCGGACGGCGAGGCGACGTTCGACAACTACACTGTGGCGCACGAGACCGCGCCCGTCGCACTGACCGCGCGGGCTACCGCCTTCATGTGCCGAGTCGACGACCCCATCGGCTTCTTCGTCCAGGCCGAGCCCGTGACCTGCCAGTTCGTGACGCCGGCGCTAGGCGCGCTCCTCAACACCAACGATGACCTCACGCAGGACACCTCGGACGGCACCATCAACATCGACGTCCAGATCGCGTCGAGCGCGCCCGACGGCTCGACGGTGACGCTCGAGGTGGGTGGCGGCACGGCCACGGCCAACATCGCAAGTTCGGTCGCCCTGTTCAGCGGCGTGGCCCTCGCCTGCCCTGCTTCGGGCATCGACTCCGTGCTGATCGCGGCGCGCATCGTCTCGCGCACCGGCGACTCCGCCGAGTGCTCGAACACCGTGCGAGTCGCCTGCGGCTTCACCACCTGCGATGTCGTCGCGCTCGGGCCGGAGGCATGCACGGACGTCGGCTCGCTCGGAACGACCTGCAACGCCTCCAACGACGCCGACCCCGACGCGGCGGGCTTGCAGATCGACGTGACCGTCGAATCCGACGCGAGCGGCGACGCCACCGTCGCGCTGAGCTTCGAAGCGGAGACGCCGGCGGTCGAGGAGAGCCTCGAGGACGGCCAGGCGGTCGTGCGCATGACGCTGCCCGAGGGCGACGTCTCGCTGGAGGCGCTGTGCACCGACGACTCCGGCAACACCGAGGACTCGCGCCCGTTCAACGTGTACGTCGACACGGCGCCGCCCGCCGCCGTCGCGGATCTCGCGTGCGCGGTCACCGCCAACGATCCGCTGACCGCCACCGCCACCGTGTCCTGCACGTTCACCGTGCCGGAAGACGCCGGCGCCGGCGCCGCGACCTACGATCTTCGCCACGCGGCCGCGCCTATAGACGAGGACACGTTCGATGACGTCGCGGACAGCGTGGCCGGCGTGCTCACCGAGGCCGCCGGCTCGTCGCAGGCGATCGACGTCGAAGTCGAGGAGGGCGCGACGCACTACTTCGCCCTGCGCACCACCGATCTCGCCGGCAACGCCTCGAACGTGTCGAACCTCCCGGACGCGCTCTTCATCGCCACCGGCTGCGACATCGTCGGCTTCTCGCCCGATGCGATCGTGACGACGCTCGGCACGACGCTCAACGCGACGCACGACGGCGACGCCGGCACCGAGGGCCTGCAGATCGTCATCAACGTCGCGACCGACGCCGGCGAAGGCGGCTCGGTGACGCTCGCGATCGGCGGCGAGGACGCGGAGGGATCCGCCGAGCCGGAGGGCGGCACCGCGGCGCTGGCCACGACGCTGCCCGAGGGCGCGCTCTCGCTCGTCGCCACCTGCGTCGACGGCGACGGCAACACGCTGGTCTCGGCCGCGGTCGACGTCTTCGTCGACACGCTCGCGCCCGACGTGATCGCCGATCTCGTTTGCGCGATCATCCCCGAGGAACGTCGCGCCGGCGGTGTCGAATGCTCGTGGAGCACGCCCGGCGACGCCGACGGCAGCGGCGTGGAAGCCTACGACCTGCGCTACGCCACCAACGTGGCGATCGACGCCGACACCTGGCTCACCGCCACCGCCGTTTCGCCCGCCCCCCTCCTCGACAACCCCGTGACCGTCGCCGAAACCTACG
>JBBTFH010000116.1:1758-4487 GCA_038041915.1 Myxococcota bacterium | reverse complement strand
TAGGCTGCGTCGCCATGCTCGCCGGCCAGCGCGTCGCCGTCGTCGTTCCGGCCTACGATGTCGCCGATCGGATTTCCGCCACCGTGCGGGGCGTTCCGCGCTTCGTCGACTACGTGATCGTCGTCGACGACGGGAGCGCCGACGGCACCGGTGCACGCGCGGCCGAGCTCGGGTGCGCGGGGCTCGAGGTCCTCGCGCACGCGCAGAACCTCGGCGTGGGCGCGGCGATCGCCACCGGCTACCGGCGGGCGCTCGCGCTCGGCGCCGACATCGTCGCGGTCATGGCCGGCGACGGGCAGATGGACCCACGCGACCTTCTGTCTCTGCTCGGGCCGCTGGTGCGCGGCGAGGCCGACTACACCAAAGGAAACCGCTTCCGCGATCCGGCCGTTTGGCGCCGCATGCCGCCGCTCAGGCTGGTCGGAAACGTCGTGCTCTCGCTGCTCACGCGTCTGGCGTCAGGCCTACCCGTGTTCGATTCGCAGTGCGGCTATACAGCCGCGCGGCGAGGGGCGCTGTTGCGGGTCGGGACGGACCTTTGGCCGCGCTACGGCTATCCCAACGACCTGCTCGCGCGGATGGGCGCCGCCGGGCTGCGCGTGCGCGACGTCGGCGTGCGCGCGGTTTACGACGGCGCGCGCTCGGGCATGCGCTGGTTCACGGTCGTCTACCCGATCGGCTGGCTGCTCGCGTGCGCCATGGCCGCGCGGCTGGCGCGCGTCGCGCGACGCCCCGCGCTGCCGGCGACTGAGCCGAGTTGAGCGCGTGCGCCTGCTCGTCCTGACCACGTCCTACCCGCGGCGCGACGACGATTGGGCGGGCGGCTTCGTGCGCGGGCTTTCGCGCTGGCTGGTCGCCGCCGGGCACGAGGTGACGGTGCTGGCCGCGGGCGACGGCGCGCGGCGCGAGGCGCGCGAGGAGCGGGGCTTGCGGGTCGTGCGGCTGCCGGGGCGCGGGCTGTTCTACGGCGCGGGCGCGCCCGAGGCGCTCGCGTCGCCCGAGGCGTGGGCGCGCGTGCCGCCGTTCGTGTTGCGCATGGCGGCCGAGGCCTTCACGCTCGCGCAGGGCGCCGACGCGATCGTGTCGCACTGGCTGCTCCCATCGGCGCTGGTCGGCGCGGCGCTCGCGCGCGGGCGGCCGCACCTGGCTGTAGCGCACTCGGGCGACGTCGCGCTCTGCGAGCGGCTGCCGCTGGGTGCGGGCGCGGGCGTGGCGCTCGCGCTCTCGGCCACAGGCGCGCGCCTTGCGTTCGTCAGCGACAACCTGCGCGCGCGCTTCCTCGCGCTCGCCGGAGACGGCGCGCGGCGCGTCCTTTCGCACCGATCGATCGTGTGCCCCATGGGCATCGACGTGGGCGCGCTCAAAGCTGCCGCCTCACGCCAGCCCTCCGAGGCCGGTCGGCTCGAAGCGCTCTTCCTCGGCCGGCTCGTGCCGATCAAAGGCGCGGCTGTGGCCGCACGCGCTTGCGCCGCGCGTCCCGGCGTCGCGCTGCACGTCGCGGGCGACGGGCCGGAGGCGCGCGGCCTCGTGGGCGCGACGCTCCACGGCGAGGTCGGCTTTGTGCGCAAGCGCGAACTGCTGAACCAGGCCGACGCGCTGGTGCTGCCGTCGCTGGCGCTGCCGGGCGGTCGCACCGAGGGCGCGCCGACCGTGCTGATGGAGGCGATGGCGGCCGGGTTGGCGATCGTGGCGTCGCGTAGCGGCGGCGTTTGCGAGATCGTGCGCGACGGCGAAACCGCGCTGCTGGTCCCTCCGGGCGACGAGGCGGCGCTGCGTGCGGCGCTGACGCGGCTGCGCGACGACGTCGCGCTGCGCCTGCGCCTGGGCGCCGCGGCCGCCGCCGCTGCCGCGCGCTTCGACTGGCGCGCCGTCGGCCCGCGCCTGATGGCGGCTCTGGCCGCGTAGCCGCCGCGGCGTCAGCGCCGGGGCGCCGAGGCCGTCCAGCGGGCATAGGCTCGGCGAGCCCACGCGAGGCGTTCGGCTGGAGTCGCATAGCGGCGCGTAAACCACGCGACGAGCGAGAGGATTTCGTCGCGTTCGGCTTTGCCCATCGGCGCGCTCACGTACGCGTCGAAGTCCTCCGCCGACAGGCGGCGGTTCGCCAACTCTCGAACATGGGCCACCGCCTCGGGCGCTGGAGGTTGGAACGGCGGAATCACGACCCTCGCTCCTTCGAGCGCAATGCTTCGAGCAGGCGCACGTCCTCGGCGTCGTGCGGGCGGGCGGCGAATCGCTTGGTGGCGATGAGGTCGTCGACCGTCGGGATCGCCACGGAGACGCCAGGCGAAAATGCCACGCTCTGTCGCCGCGGCCAGAGCTCGTCGAAGGCGACGCGCCCACCGTCGACCGTCGGCGCGGTCCGGGCCACGAGCACGTCCACACGCTCGTCGTCTTCGAGCACGTAGCGGCCATGCGCGCGGGCTTCCTCGGGCGAGCGATTGGGACGCAAATCGAACTTTGCGACCGCCGCGTTGAACGCCGCGATGTCGTCGATGTGGAGCCAGAAATCGTAGTCGCCGGTCAGCACGGGAATCCCGAGGACGACCAACGCGCGGCGTCCGATCAGCAGCGCCCGCGCTCCGCTCTGCGCGATCGCGCGGAAGAGCTCGATCTCGTCGAATGCCGACCCCTGCATGTCAGGTGATTGTACCGCCGCGCCGGCGCCTCGCCTACGCCGCCTACCGCTTCGCGACGGGGATGACGTGGCTGCGAGATTCGGACCTGGATTC
>JBBTFH010000116.1:0-1658 GCA_038041915.1 Myxococcota bacterium | reverse complement strand
GGTCCCTGCCGGCAGGCTTGCGTGCGCCGCGCAGCGCTTCGGCGTGGAACACGCTTGACCGTGAGCTTGCCGGGAGTCGCACGTGCCAGGCTGCGTACACTGCGCCACCCCGCGCTCGCCGAGCCTCGTGGCGCGGGCCCGAGCCCCGATGCGCTACATTCTCTGCGTGATCGGCAAGGTCTATCTCGTCGGGGCGGGGCCGGGTGATCCGGGGCTGCTCACGCTGCGCGCGCGCGAGTGCCTGGAGCGGGCGGACGTGGTGCTCCACGATCGGCTGATCCCGCGCGAGGCGCTCGACTTCGCGCCGGCGCAGGCCGAACGCATCGATCGCGGAAGACGCGGCGCCGCCGGCGCGCTCACGCAAGAGGACATCCATCGCCTGATGGTCGCGCGCGCGCGGGACGGCAAGACCGTTGTCCGGCTCAAGGGCGGCGATCCGTTCGTGTTCGGTCGCGGCGGCGAGGAGGCCGAGGCCCTCGCCGCGGCGGGAGTGCCTTTCGAGATCGTGCCGGGCGTGACCAGCGCGGTCGCCGCGCCGGCTTTCGCCGGCATCCCGCTCACGCACCGCGACCTCGCCTCCGCTGTCACGATCGTATCGGGCCACGATGCGGAGGACGGCCCGCGCGTGCCGTGGGCGCACCTGGCGCTGCCCGACACCACGCTCGTGCTGCTCATGAGCCTGCACGCGCTCGGCGAGAACCTGCGCAAGCTGGTGGAGGCGGGCGTCGATCCGCTCACGCCGGCCGCGGTGATCGCGTCGGGCGCCACGACGCGCCAGCAGGTCGTCGTCGGCACCGTCGCGGATCTCGCGGCGCGGGTGCGCGACGCGGGCATCACACCGCCGGCGCTGACGATCGTCGGCCGCGTGGTTTCGCTGCGCGCGACGCTGGCGTGGGCGGAGCGCCGTCCTCTGCACGGCCGCCGCGTCATGGTCACGCGCGCGGCGGCGCAGGCGGGTGCGCTCGCGAAACTGCTCCGCGACCGCGGCGCCGAGGCGGTCCTGCTGCCGGCGCTCGAGACGGGGCCGCCCGAGAGCTTCGCGGCGCTCGACGCGGCGCTTCACGCGCTCGCGACCTACGATTGGGTTCTCTTCACCAGCGCCAACGGCGTGCGCGCGTTCTTCGAGCGCCTCGCGCACAAGGGCCTCGACGCGCGGGCGCTCGCCGGCTCGCGAATCGGCGCCGTGGGCCCGGCGACGGCCGAAGCGCTCGCGCGCGAGCGGCTGCGCGTCGACGCGCCCGCCGCGTCGTATCGCGCCGAGGGCCTGTTCGAAGCGCTGCGCCCGCTGGGCGTCGCCGGCAAGCGCTTCCTCCTGCCGCGCGCCGAGAAGGCACGCGAGGTGCTGGAGGACGCGCTGCGCGCAGCCGGCGCGACCGTCGACGTCGTCACCGCCTACCGAACTTCACCAGCCGCGCCTGACGGCGCGGCCGCCGCGCGCCTGCGCGAAGGCACGATCGACGTCGTCGCCTTCGCCAGCGCCTCCGCCGTCGAGAGTTTCGCCGCGATGGGCCTCGCTCCCGGCCGCGCGCGCGTTGCCGCCATCGGCCCGCTGACGCGCGAGGCCTGCGAACGCGCCGGACTTGAAGTCGCCATCGAGCCCGCGCGCGCGACCATCCCTGCGCTCGTTGACGCGATCGAGACGTACTTCGCGACACCTG
>JBBTFH010000115.1:0-2223 GCA_038041915.1 Myxococcota bacterium | reverse complement strand
GCAGCCGTTGGCCGGGTTCCCGTCGCAGTCGCGCCAGCCGTCCGCGCAGGTCGGCACGCACGCGCCGGCCGCGCAGACCGCGCTGCCGTGCTCGTTCACGCAGGCCGCGCCGCAGTCGCCGCAGTCGAGCGTGGTCGTGAGCGAGCGCTCGCAGCCGTCCGCGTCGAGCGCGTTGCAGTCCTCGGTGCCCGGCGCGCAGAAGACGACCTGGCAGGTTCCGAGCGCGCAGCTCTCGTCGGCCGACGGCAGGTCGCACGGCGTGTCGCACGTGCCGCAGTGGTCGTCGGTCGCGAGGCTCTGCTCGCAGCCGTCGTTGGCGTCGCCGTCACAGTCTCCGAAACCGTCCGCGCACGCCGGCACGCACACGGCCGTGCAGACGGTCGTGCCGTTCGCGTTCTCGCAGCGCGTGACCGTGGCCGCCTCGTCGTTGCAATCGCCGCCGCCCGACGGACAAAGCGCCGGCGGCGGGTCGGCGACCGCCATCGCCGCGTCGCAGATGCCGTCGCCGTCGTCGTCGCAGCCGTCGTCGGCCCCGCCCGCGCAGTCGTTGTCCAGGCCGTCGCAGAGCTCCGGGCCGGTCGCGAGGCACGTCGCCTCGCAGCCGTCGCCGGCGTCGCCGTTGGCGTCGAGCCAGCCGGCGGGGCAGCCGTCCTCGCGGCCGGTGAAGGGCACGTCGACCTCGGGCTCGAGCGCCGTCGCCGTGGCGTGGATGCGCAGCGCCTCGGCCGGCACCGCGCCGCCGTCGTCGCCGGCGGTGAAGGTCACGCGCGCGAAGAAGACGCCGGGCGGCGAAGCCTCGCCCTGCGGCGCGAGCGCGATCGGCGCCTCGCCCAAGTCGAGCGGCGTTTCGGCTCCGCTCTCATCGTCGCGCACGAGCAGTTCGACCTGGTAGAGATCCCCGTCGCCGGTCTCGTCGGTGGCGAAGACCTCGGTCACCTCGAGCGCGCGGTTTCCGTCGCCGCAGTTGAAGATCGCCGCGGTGCGCGTCGCGGTCTCGCCGTACGCGATCCCGTCGAAGGAAAGGACCGGATCGTCGATGCGGCATCGCGGGTCGCCGTCGCCGGATGGGGGGAGGGGGCAGACGCAGATCGCCGGGTCGCCCTTGAGCTCCATCGTCATCGGCACGCACAGCTCCGGCGTCTCCGGGTCGTCGGACTCGACGCAGAAGGTCCCGACGTCCGGCTCCGAGTCGCGCGACGTCAGCAGCGCGGCGAGCACCGTGTGCGCACGCGGCGCGATCACGATCGCCACCTCGCCCGAGGGGTCGGCGGAAAACTCAGAGGTGGCGTCGTCCTCCTCGACGCGAATGCGCGAGACGTGAAGCGGCTCATCGCCCACGTTCACCAGCGTGACCTCGAGCGCGACCTCGACGCCGTCGATCGGCGCGCCGAAGTCGAGCGTGGTCGGCGCGACCAGAAGGTGTGGGCCGCCTGCTACGCCGACCGCCGCGTCGACCACCTCAGCGTCGCTCCGGCAGCCGGCGCAGGCGTCGGCGCCAGGCGCCGCCGAGGGCTCGCCGCCGCCGCAGCCGGCCCAGGCCGCGAGAGTCGTTAAGAACGAGAGCCGCTTCATGAACGCCCCCTGAAACTGACGCAAGGTACGTTATCACGTTACCCTCCGCGCGATGCGATGGACCGCGACGCTGCTTGACGTTCACCCTCTTCGCGGACGATATCTTCGGCCGCTCAACCGACACGGAGGAAAGATGACCACTATTCTTCGCCGGTCCCTCGTCGCGATCATGACCGCCGCCTTCGCCACCTGCGTCAACCAGAGCGAGACCGATACCTCGGCCGCGCCGAGCACACCGCCGCCCGCGGTGGCGCCGGCCGCGCCTCCGCCGCCGGTCACGCCGCCACCACCGCCGCCGCCCGCTCCGCCCGTCGCCGCCGAGCCCGACCCACACGGCGGCACGTTCACCATCGCCGAGGCGACCGCCGGGTTGCCCAAGAAGGGCAAGCTCCAGGCCGTCATCGAGACGACGCAAGGCACGTTCACCTGCGAACTTTTCGAGAAGGAAGCGCCCAATACCGTCGCCAACTTCGTCGGTCTCGCGCGCGGCCTGCGCGCCTTCCGCGATCTGAAGACCGGCGCGTGGGTCAAGCGTCCCTACTACGACGGGATCATCTTTCATCGCGTCATTCCGAACTTCATGATCCAGGGCGGCGATCCCTCCGGCACCGGCCGCGACGGGCCGGGCTACGACATCGCCGACGAGTTCCA
>JBBTFH010000114.1:0-2823 GCA_038041915.1 Myxococcota bacterium | reverse complement strand
TGCGATGGTGTCGGCCTGCCTTCTGGCCCAGCGCCTGACCGGTGGCGGACGCTGGGCGCAGGAGGCCCGCCGCGCGTTCAACTGGTTCCTCGGGCAGAATCAGCTGCGGCAATCGGTCTACGACCCGACGACGGGCGGCTGTCGCGACGGGCTTCACGGCGATCGTCCCAACGAAAACCAGGGCGCGGAGTCGACGCTCTCCTTTCTCCTGGCGCTCGTCGAGATGCGTTCCGCCACTCCACCGGAGCTGACCCACACGAACAGCTCGAGCGCGTCAAAGACCGCGTCATGAGCGAAACCGACAGGGCGCGCATAGCCGCCCGGCCAGGCCCTAGGCCGCGAAGAATCGCTGCACGCGGGGATCGCTCTGGCGCGCGCGCGCCGCGACCTCGTCGTAGGGGCCGTCGGCCCAGACGGTGCCGTCGAGCAGCAGCACCAGGCGCACCCACGGGTGGCGCAGCGGGTCGAGGTCGCTCAGCGCCGCCACGACCGACATGTCGCGTACCGAAGCCTCGCGGCGCAGCTTCTCGCGAATGGCGTGCTCGCCCTGCGGATCGCTGCCGATGAACGGATCGTCGACGAAGATCAGCCGCGGCCTGGGCGCGAGAGCGCGCGCGACGGCGGCGCGCTTCTTGACGCCCAGTCCCATGCCGCCGGGACGATCGTGCGCGTGCTCGCCGAGCTCGAGCTCGGCGCACAACTCCTCGGCGCGCGCCCGCGCGCCCGGCTGGTCGCGGCGCGCGCGCCAACCCAGAGGCAGCGCGACGTTCTCGGCGAGCGTGAGGTTCGAAATCAGCCCGCCCTCCTGATAGACGAACCCCATCTCGCGCCACAGGTCGACGAACGCTCCGTGCGTCATCCCGACGGTCTCGCGCCCGAGCACGCGCACGCTCCCCTCCGTCGCCTGATCGAGCCCGCACAGCACACGCAGGAGCAGGCTCTTGCCCTCCCCCGCCGGCGCCGCCACCGCCACGATCTCGCCCGGCCCCACGCGCAAGTTCACGTCGCGCAAGAGAACCCGGCCGTTCGCGCCGGCGAACCCCGCGCCGACCGCCTCGAGCACCGGCTCGTTCATAGCGCCAGCACCGTCAGCACCACGCTCACGGCCATGCAGTAGAAGAGCGAGCTCACCACCGCGCGGATCGTCACCTGCGGCACCTCGGTGATGGACCTCCGCACCGACAGCCCTTGTAGGCACGCCACCGTCGCGATGATCACTCCGAACGTCAAAGCCTTGGTCGTGCCCACCGCGATGTCCTTGAGCTGGATCGCCGCGAGCAGGTTGGTCAGCAGCGACGAGAAGCTGCGGCCCGCGAACGCCGCGAAGCAAAAGCCGCCGAGAAACGCGACGACGTCGAACAGCACGGTCAGGCACAGGACGCTGAGCGCGCAGCCGATGATGCGCGGCGCGATCAGGAGCTTCAGCGGATCGATCCCCATCGTGACCAGCGCCTCGATCTCGCTCTGCACCTGCATGTAGCCGAGCTCGATCGTCATCGCGGCGCCCGAGCGGGCGATGACCACGAACGCCGTCAGGATCGGTCCGAGCTCCTTGAGTACGACCAGCACGAGGATCTGCCCTATGAGCGCCTCGCCGCCGAGCTCGGGCAGGAACGTGGCGGCCTGCATGACGACGATCGCGCCTATCGACAGGGCGATGAGCGCGATCAGCGGCATCGCGTCCCAGCCGGTGAAGATCATCTGCCGCACGGTCACGGCACGCAGCTCGCCCAGCCCTTCGAGCGGCCGCCGCAAGAGCGCGCGCAGCGTCACCCACAGGAGCACGCTGAGCTCCACGAGCGTCGTCAGTCGCGCGCGCACCGGAGCGCCCGCCCGCGCGAGCGCGGCGATCACGACTGGATGCGCCCCATCCGGCCGCTGCGATAGTCGTCCATCGCCTGCGCGATCTCGGCGCGCGTGTTCATCACGAACGGCCCGTAGCGCGCGATCGGTTCGCGCAGCGGCACGCCGCCGATCAGCAGCAGCGAGAGGGGCGAGCCCGGCGCCGCGGCGATCGACACGACGTCGCCGTCGTCTTCGAGGAGCGCCATCTGCCCTCCCGCGACGACGCGCTTCTCCTGCCCGAGCGCCGCCTCGCCCGAGACGACGTAGGCAAAGACGCGAAAATCGCGCGGCACCGGCTGAGCGATCCGCGCGGCGGGCGCCAAGCGGAAGTGCAGGTACAGGATCGGCGTGCGGGTGTCGATGACGGCGCGCGCGCCGAGCGATTCGCCGGCGATCACCGTCACCGTCACCGCGCCGTCGGCGGTGCGCGCCACCGGGATGCGCGCCGCCGGCAGCTCCTGATAGCGCGGCGGCATCATCTTGTCGCGCCGCGGCAGGTTGACCCAGAGCTGAAAGCCGTGCATCCGCCCGCCGCTGCGCGCGAAGGACTCCTCGGGCATCTCGGAGTGGACGACGCCAGCGCCGGCGGTCATCCACTGCACGTCGCCCGGGCCGAGCTTGCCGGCGTGGCCGCGCGAGTCGCGATGCTCGAGCCGGCCGTCGAGCATGTAGGTCACCGTCTCGAAGCCGCGGTGCGGGTGGTCGGGCGCGCCCTTCGCCTCGCCCGGCCCGAGCTCGGCCGGTCCCATCTCGTCGAGCAGCAGGAACGGATCGAACTGATCGAGCGCCGGCGTGGGAAAGGGACGCCGCACGACGAAACCGGCGCCCTCGACGGTGCGGACGCCGTCGACGACCCGCCCGACCGACCGCGACGATGAAGAGGGGGAGCTCATGTCCGCATAGACTACCTCAGCGCTAGTACACCTCGGTGCTAGACTTCCTGCGTGATCACGGCCGGCACGGCGCAGGTGGGCGGCT
>JBBTFH010000113.1:0-8031 GCA_038041915.1 Myxococcota bacterium | reverse complement strand
CACTGCCGAGATCGAATGATTTCAAAATGGCGATCTCGCCGTCTTTCAACTTCCGCGAGAGGAGGCTCCGGACGGCGCCCGCGCGCATCTTCCGGTTCAATTTCACGGCAAAAATCTTATCCTTCCGCGGACCGTGGGTGACGCCGCGAAGCGCGCGCCGCACAACGCGAACCTCGGCTTCGAAGGCGTCCCCGCCGAGGTGCTGCTGCACGCGCTCGAGGCGCGCGAAATCTACGTCTCGGCCGGGGCGGCGTGCGCGAGCCGCGAGAAGGGGCCGAGCCACGTGCTGCGCGCGATCGGCCTTCCCGACGACATCGGCACCATCCGCGTGACGCTCTCTCGCGAGACGACCGAGGGCGAGATCGACGAGGCGGCGGAGGCGATCGAGCGGTGCGTGGCGCAGTTGCGAGCGTGACGTGTGACTGACCGAGCGATCGTCGTCCGCTATGGCGAGCTCTTCCTGAAGGGCGACAACCGTCCCTTCTTCGAGCGCACGCTCGAGCAGAACCTGCGCCGCGCGATCGGGGACCTTCCGGGCGCGCGCGTCGACCGGCTGCACGGACGGATGCTGGTGCGCGCGTCGGATCCGGCCGAGGCGGTCGAGCGCGTGCGGCGGGTCTTCGGCGTCACGTCGGTATCGACGGCGCTCCTCTGCCGCGCCGAGCTCGACGCCGTGGCGAGCGCCGCCGTCGCGTGCGCGCGCGAGGCTGCGGCAGCCCGTCCGACGGGGCGTGCGGTGACCTCGCAAGGCGAACGGCCGAGTTTCAAGGTCGAGAGCCGCCGCTCCGACAAGCGCTTCCCGCTGCCCTCCCCCGAGATCTCGCGCCGCGTCGGCGCCGCGATCGTCGAGGCTCTCGGCCTCCCCGTCGACGTCCACGCGCCCGACCTCACCGTCGGCGTCGAGATCGGAACGCAGGCGACCTTCGTCTGGTCCGGCGACCTCAAGGGACCCGGCGGCCTGCCCGTCGGCACCGGCGGCCGAGTGCTGCTGCTCCTCTCGGGCGGCATCGACTCGCCCGTCGCCGGCTGGCTCCTGCAGAAGCGCGGCTGCGAGCTCGCCGCCGTCTATTTCCACTCGTTCCCCTACACCGGCGACAAGACGCGCGAGAAGGTGACCGATCTCGCGCGCCGCTTGGCAAAGGCGCAGCGCGCGCTGCCGCTGCACGTCGTGCACTTCACGGAGGCGCAGAAGCAGTTGCGCGCGGCCGGACCGGGCGAGATCGCGGTCGTGCTCTATCGCCGCATGATGGTGCGCGTCGCCGGCGCCATCGCACGCCGCGACCACATCGGGGCCATCGCCACCGGCGAAAACATCGGGCAGGTCGCGAGCCAGACGCTCGAAAACATCGCGTGCATCGAGGCCGCGGCCGATCGCCCGGTCCTGCGTCCGCTGCTCACCTACGACAAGACCGAGACGATGGCGCTCGCCCGCCAAATCGGCACCTACGAACTCTCCATCCTGCCTTATGACGACTGCTGCTCGCTCTTCGTCCCCGAGCACCCCTCGACGCGCGTACGCCGCGAGGTCGCCGAGGCTGCCGAAGCCAAGCTCGACGTTGCGGCGATGGCGGACGAGCTCGCGCGAACCGCCGAGCTCGTGGCGCTGTCGGGGTGCCTCACCCCGTCCGCAGGGACGTAAGAGATCAGCCGCCCTGGTTGAAGATGATCGGGAACGGAACCGCGTACTCCTCGCCCGTGTTCGGGAACTTCCAGTAGCGGATCGACTTCTTCAGGCAGTCCGAGAGGTCGTCGCTGTACTTGGTGGAGCCGGACAGCTCGACGCCGGAAACGTTGCCGCCGTCGGCGACGTCGACCGTCGCGACGATCTTGATCGAGACGTACTGCAGGTTCGGATCGCGCTTGAGCGCGCGCTCGTAGCAGGTCTTGAGCGCCAGCTTGTGCTCGGTGATGACGCTCGTGATGTCCGTGTCCGAGAGGTTCTTCTTCACGGGCGCCGCGCTGGCCGTCGAGCGTACGTTGACCGCCGTGGCGCCGCCCGTGCCGTACATCTCCTGGAGCCGGCGCTGCTGGTCGGTGAGCGCGACCGCCGCGCCCGCGGGCGGCGTCGCAGCCGGCGCCGCCGCCGGCATCGCCTTGCCCGGTGCCTTGCCCGGCGGCGCCTTGCCCGGCGCCTTCGCGGGCCCGCGCCCGCCGAGCGCCAGGATGCTTCCGTCGATGTTTTGCGGCAGCACCGTTTCCTCCGCGGTCGCCGCTTGCGCAGGCGCGGCCACGACGACCCTCTCGACGATTCGCTCGGGCGCGCGGACGAAGAGCGCGTAGACGGCCAGGATCGTGCTGACGACGGCCAGGCAGGACACCCCGACGAAGGCCGCCTTGAACGCCGGCGGCACCACGCCCGCGGCGCCGACGCTCATCGGCACGTAGATCGCCCCGCCGGGGAGTTGCGCGGACAGCCCAGACGGATCCTGCGCCGGCGAGGCGAACGGCGCGGCGAGCGTGGCCGCGGTCATAGGCGCCGTCGCCGAGGGCCCGAACAGCGGCAGCGAGAGCAGCCCTTCGTGCGCGCGTTCGGGGGCCGGCGCCGCGGCTTCGCCGGCGGAGACCTTCGGCGGCGGGATCCTCAGGAGCCCCGACTCGCGCAGCGCCGTGGTCACCGCCGACTCGATCGCGTCATCGAGAGTGGCCGCCGGAATCGGGCGCGGCGTCGGCATGCGTCCACCCGGCGGCGGCGGCGGCGGCTTGGGATGGAAGTGCGTGCGCAGCTCCGGCGCATCCTTGATCGAGAGCCACGCGTCGAAGCCCTCGCACCAGACGTGATCGTCCTCGCCGGCTTCGCCGCGACGCAGGCGCGCCTGAAGCTCTACGAGCTGCATCGGCCCGAACTGCTGCCCCTCGACGGTGAGGTACCACTCCTCGTCGGCGGCGAGCGCCGGGGCCTTGCCTGACTTCGGAACGAGGCGGACCACCGGCGTCTCCGATTTCCCGCCGGCGACGGGCGCGGCCGGAGGCTTGGCGCGCGGCTTCGCTTCGGCTTCGGCCGGCGCCCCCTCGCGACTGCGCGCGTCCTTCGCCTCATCCTCCGCCTTGGCCGCCGCGGGCACTTCGGCGCTCGAAGCCTTGGCGGGGCCTGGCGCCGAAAGAGGCTTCTTCGCGAGACGGGCGCGCACGTCGCCGGCCGAGATCGGCTTCATCTTCACCGTCGGCCCCGGGTCGTCGCGCTTCTGGGCGGCGTGATCGCCCTTCGGCTCGGCCTCATCGGTCCGTGCCTTGGCGAAGGCCGCGTCGAGCGCCGAGTCGAGCGCGCCCTCCGCGGACGATGTGGCGCCGCCCTGCCCTTCCGCGGCCGACGCCGCCTCCTGTACGGTGATGATCTGCCCGCACGACTTGCAGCGAATCTTGAGGATCTTCCGCCGGACCTTCTCGTCGGAGATCGAGTACTTCGTCTTGCACTTGTCACACGCGAATTTCATGGCGCTTTCCCGAAGGGCATAAAGCTTAGCACAGCGCGGGCGACGCCCGCAGCGCACGAACGTTCGCGCGATGCGACGATTTTTGCCACTATCAGACCAGCGCGGGCGACGCCCGCAGCGCACGAACGTTCGCGCGATGCGACGATTTTTGCCACTATCAGACCAGCGTCTCCCCCAGCAAATCCATCAGATGGCGGCGAATCTGGTCGCGTTCGAGCGAGGAGGGCGCCGCCCGCAGCGCGCGCTCCCACGCCGAAATCGCCCTGCGCGGAAAGCCGCGCTTCTCGTAAAGCAGCGCCAGCCCGCGCAGCGCCGCGAAGGAGCCGGGATAGAGGTGGGCGACTTCCTCGAGTTCGTGCATCGCGTCGAAGACGGCGCCCGCCTTGATGAGCAGCGCGGCGAGCTGGCTGCGCGTCTGGGTGGCCATCGGATCGGCGAGCACGGCCTCGCGCGCGAGATCGATCGCCGCCGGCAACTGCCCCGCGCGCTGCTGCGCGAGCGCCTCGCGCAGCAGATCGGCCGCCGCGCCCATCGGCTTGCCGTTCTTGACTCCGGCCTGGCCGCCACCGAGCGCGAGATCGACGGCGCGCAGGAGGAGGTCGGCGCGCAGCGGCTTCTCGAGGAACGCGGAGACGCCGAAAGCCTCGCGCAAGTCCGCGCCGACGCGCCAGCCGCGCCACGCGCCGCCGCTCGCGACGATCAGCGGCAGTCGCGCCGTGCGGTCGTCGGCGCGCAGGCGGCGGCAGATGTCGAACGCGTGCACGCCCGGCAGCGCCGCGTCGAGAACCGCGAGGTCGAGCGCCTCGGAGCGCACGAGGGCGAGCGCCTCGTCGCCAGACTTGGCCTCGACGAGGCGCAGCGCGCCGATCGAGCCAAGCATCTGCGCGATGGCGCGCCGGTCGTGGGCCGACGGAGCGGCGATCAGCGCCACGCGCGGCGCCTCGGCGATCGGTGTGACCGCGGCGACCGGTGTGACCGCGGCGACCGGCGTGACCGCGGCGACCGGCGTGACCGCGGCGACCGGCGCGGCGGCGGGCGTGCGCGGCGGCGGAGGCGAGAACTCGCCCTCCCATGTCGTCTCCTCGACGCGCATGAGATCGAAGTCGTCGGTCTCGAACACCGGCTCCGTCGCCGAGCGCGACCCCGCCCACTCCGCCACGCCGGCGCGCCTGGCCGCGTACGCGCCGTCGATCGAGCGCTGGATCGCCGCGTCGAGCGCGACGTGCGGCTCGACCGGCCGCTTCGTGGCGCGGCCAATCGCCGCGACCAGCGCGTGGTCGTGCGGATCGCGCATCGCGACATAGACCTTGTCGGCGGTGACGCGGAAGGCGAAGACGCCGTGCTTGCGCGCCAGCTCCTCGGGCAGGACGAGGTCGCGCGTCATTACCCGCGCGAAGCCGAGCTCAACCGCCGGCGCGCCGCTCTGCAGCGCGAGCGCCTCGAGGACCTCCGGCTCCGTCGCGAAGCCGAGCGACACGAGCACCGAGCCGACGCGCTGCCCCGACTCGCGCTGCTTGGCGAGCGCCGCGTCGAGCTGAGGCTGGGCGATCGTCCCGCGCTCGATGAGGATCTGTCCGAGAAGTTTGCGCGCCACCGAGGGTGCCTCACCCCGCCCGCAGGGGCGAGGGAGGGAATCTAGCACCGGCCGACGGCGGGAAGATAGGCCGCCTCACCCCGCCCGCCGCTGTGCGCGCGCGGTGGGCCGTTTGCGAACTCGTAGTCCGCTTGCTAGCTTGCCTCCCCCGATGAGCTTCCTTCGCGAACGCCCGCGCACCGACGGATGCGGCGATCTACGCGCCACGCACGTCGACCGCGAAGTCACGCTCTACGGCTGGGTCGACGTGCGCCGCGATCACGGCGGCTGCGTGTTCGTCGATCTGCGCGACCGCACCGGCGTCGCACAGGTCGTCTTCAAGCCCGAGATCAGCGCCGAAACCCACGCGCGCGCCGGCGAGCTTCGCAACGAATTCTGCATCGGCGTGGTCGGGCGCGTCATCTCGCGCGGCGCCAACGCCAACCCCAAGCTCCCGACCGGCGCGATCGAGGTGAACGCCGAACGCCTCGAGATCTTCAGCCGCTCGGAGGCGCCGCCTTTCCCCATCGACGACGAGACCGACGCCGGCGAGACCGTGCGCCTCCAGTACCGCTACCTCGATCTTCGCCGCCCGGCGCTCCAGCGAAATTTCCTCACGCGCGCGCGCGTCGCCCGCGTCGTGCGCGAGACGTACGCGAGCGCCGGCTTCACCGAGATCGAGACGCCCTTCCTCATCCGTCACACGCCCGGCGGCGCGCGCAACTTCCTCGTGCCGAGCCGCCAGAGTCCGGGGCGCTTCTACGGCCTGGCCGAGTCGCCGCAGATCTTCAAGCAGCTCTTCATGGTCGCGGGGTTCGACCGCTACTTCCAGATCGTCAAGTGCTTCCGCGACGAGGATCTGCGCCAGGACCGCCAGCCGGAGTTCACGCAAATCGACGTCGAGATGTCGTTCGTCGAGGAGGACGACGTGCTGCGCGCGTCCGAGGAGATGATCGCCGCCGTGTGGCGCGAAGTCACCGGCGCCGAGGTCCCGCGGCCGATCCCGCGCCTGACCTACGACGAGGCGATGTCGCGCTACGGCAGCGACAAACCCGACCTGCGCTTCGGTCTCGAGCTGGTCGACACGACCGAACCGTGCGCGCGCTCGGGCTTCCGCGTCTTCGAGCAAGCGATCGCCGCCGGCGGCATCGTCAAGGGCCTGCGCCTTCCCGGCGGCGCCACGGGTCTCTCGCGCTCGGAGCTCGACGGGCTGCCCGAGGTGGTCAAGCCGTACGGCGCGCGCGGCGTCGCCTGGGCCAAGGTGCAGGAGGACGGCGCCTGGCAGGCGCCATTCGCCAAAGCTTTTTCCGAGGACGCGCGCCGCGACGTCAACGCGCGCATGGGCGCGCGCCCCGGCGACGTGCTGTGCTTCGTCGCCGACCGGCCGAAGGTCGCCAACGCGTCGATGGGCGCGCTGCGCCTCGCGATGGCGCGCAAGTTCGAGCTCGCTGGCGCCGGCGCGTGGGCGTTTTGCTGGATCACCGACTTCCCGCTGCTCGAGAAGAGCGAGCAGAGCGGCGCGTGGCAGGCGTGCCATCACCCGTTCACCTCGCCGCGCCCGGAAGACCTGGAGTTCCTCGAGACCGATCCGGGCCGCGTTCGCGCGCGCGCCTACGACCTGGTGATCAACGGCAACGAAATCGGCGGCGGTTCGATCCGCATCCACCAGCCCGACGTGCAGGCGCGAGTCTTCCGCGCGATCGGACTGTCCGACGAGGAGGCGCGCGAGAAGTTCTCGTTCCTGCTCGAGGCGTTCCGCTACGGCGCGCCGCCGCACGGCGGCATCGCGTTCGGCCTCGACCGCATGGTCGCGCTGCTCTGCGGCGTCGACTCGCTGCGCGACGTCATCGCCTTCCCGAAGACCCAGAAGGGCGCCTGCCTCATGACCGACGCGCCCGCGCCCGCGACCGCCGCGCAGCTCCAGGAGCTGCACGTGCGCCTCAAGGAGTGATCGGGCGGTTTCGCACGTGGCTTGGGCGGCGACGCGCGCGCGCCGCGGCGGCGCCCATCCGCGCGGCGGCGGCGACCGGCAGCGCCAACGATTGGGCGGCGCTCGTATGGCTGCGGCTCGGCGAGCTGCGTGCCGAAGCGGCCAAAAGCCGGCGCGGGCGCAAGGACGATCTGCCGCTGCTCGACGCGCTGGTGGCGCTGCTCGCACAGAACAAGCTCGTGCTGCCGCCGCCTCCCGACGCCGCCGAACTGGTGGCCGCCGCCGCCGATCTCGCGGCGCCGCCGGCGCGGCGCGTCACGCTCGCGCGGCGCGAGTCGGAGCTCTCGCGCGCGCTCATCACGCTCGCCAACTCGAGCTCGTACGACACCGAGGTGCCGTGCGCTGGTGTCGAACAGGCCGTGCTGCGCGTCGGTCCGGGAGGCTTCCGCAGCGCCGTGCTGGCGATCGCGCTGCGCGACGTCGTGCCGCTGCCGAGCACCGATCCGCTGCGTGCCCGCGCCGAGGCGCTGTGGACGCACGCGCGCCGCACCGCGACGCTCGCGCGGCGCCTCGCGCCGGCGTTCCAGGCCGACGCCGAGGATTGCTTCGCCGCCGCGCTCATGCACGACTTCGGCCAACTCTGCACCCTTCACGCGCTGGCCGCGATCGCGCGCAGCGACGGCGGCACCCCGAAGCCGTCGGCGGCGCTGATCGAGCGGCTGCGCGCGCTGCACGAGCCGCTCGGTGCGCTCGCGGCGCGCCGCTGGGGCCTGGGCGAGACGGTCGCGGTCGCGGTCGCGCGGCACCACCGCGAGTCCGTGCCGCAGGGGATCCTGCCGGTCGCCGACACCGTCTTTCTGGCCGACGCAGCGGACCGCGCCGCCGAACGGCAAGTGCCGTTCGACCTGGAGGATGTCGTCTGTGGCCACGATCTCGCGGCCAGCATCGAGATGGCCGCGGACGCGCTGTCCGAGCCGTGGTGGGAGGGGTAGCTATCAGTACGCCAGCAGCGACTCGACCGCCGCGGCGCACTTTTGCGCATTCGGGCGCACGAAGTCCTCGAGCGTGGCCTCGGCGGGCGTCGGCGCGTCGAGCGC
>JBBTFH010000112.1:11511-11791 GCA_038041915.1 Myxococcota bacterium | reverse complement strand
CAACTAACACTGTGGGATCGTAGGGGAAGCCGCCAGCCATGGCGGGGAACTTCAGGTTAAGTAGAGAAGTTCCGGATGCACGCCTAACTCATAGCGGGTTGCGAGCGTCGCGAAGCGCATGCTCGCAACTTGCCCGTTGAACGAAACCCGCCGGCACAGCGCTCGGCTATGGGGATTTCAGGCGGTCCGAGGCGGCAGAGTTCGAGCGCTGTGCTCGGGCGCCGTCGCCAAAGGTGGCGACGAAGTCGTGGTGCGCGCGGGAGAATGGCCGATCTCGGTC
>JBBTFH010000112.1:5867-11501 GCA_038041915.1 Myxococcota bacterium | reverse complement strand
AGCGTCGCGAAGCGCATGCTCGCAACTTGCCCGTTGAACGAAACCCGCCGGCACGGCCCCCCCGTTTCGGTTACGCACCCGCGTCGGTCTGTCCGCGTCGGTCGGAGCGTGTCAGAGCGGGTCGCCTTGACGAACGTGGCGCCTCTCCCTAGAGTCGGCTCGCTCTCGCGTGAAAAACCATCGCGCTACGCTCGCTCTCGCCGATGGAACGATCTTTTCTGGACGCGCCTTCGGTGCGCGCGGCGAGACGGTCGGAGAGGTGGTCTTCTGCACCGCCATGACGGGCTACCAGGAGATCCTCACCGATCCTTCCTACGCCGGGCAAATCGTCACCATGACCGCGCCAGAAATCGGCAACGTCGGCGTGAACCCCGAGGATGTCGAGTCCGCGCGGCCGTTCGCGGCGGGCTTGGTCGTGCGCGAGCGCAGCCCGCGCGTGTCGAACTGGCGCGCGCGTGGATCGCTCGACGCGTACCTCGAGGAAAACGCCATCCCGGGGCTTTGGGACATCGACACGCGCGCGCTGGTGCGGCACATCCGCACCACCGGCGCGCAGATGGGCGTGCTGTCGACGGAGTGCGACGATCCCGCCGAGCTGGTGCGCAGGGCGCGCGCGGCGCCGTCGATGGAGGGACGCGACCTCGCGCGCGAGGTGACGTGCCGCGAGCCGTATTCCTGGGACCAGCCGAGCTTCCGCTTTCGCGGCGAGGCCCCACCGCCGCCGGCGGATCTCCACGTCGTCGCCTACGACTACGGCATCAAGCGGAACATCCTGCGACGCCTGCGCGACATCGGCGCGCGCGTGACCGTGGTGCCCGCCGATTTCCCCGCGGCGCGTGCGCTCGCGCTCGCGCCCGACGGGGTCTTTCTCTCGAACGGACCGGGAGATCCGGCGGCGGTGACCTACGCCATCGAGATCGCGCGCGACCTCGTCGCCGCGCGAAAACCGCTTTTTGGCATCTGCCTCGGCCACCAGATCCTCGCGCTCGCGCTCGGCGGCAAGACCTACAAGCTCAAGTTCGGCCACCGTGGCGCGAACCAGCCGGTGCTCGATGTCGAAACCGGCCGCGTCGAGATCACCAGCCAGAACCACGGTTTCGCCGTGGACGTCGAATCGCTGGGCGGCCGCGCGCGCCTCACGCACGTGAACCTGAACGATCGCACCGTCGAGGGGCTGGCGCTCGAGGGACGGCCGATCTTCGGCGTGCAGTATCACCCGGAAGCGTCGCCGGGGCCGCACGACGCGGCTTACCTGTTTTCGCGCTTCGCGGCGTTCATGCGCGCGCCGGCCGCCGCTTGATCGATCTGCGCGCGTGGGTCGACCGCGTGGCGTCGGTGTACGCCGCGGGCGACTGGGCCGACGAGGCGCGGCGTGCGCGGCAGGAGTTCCGCGAGCTGACCGGTCGGCTGCTCGAAGAGGAGGAGGGGAGCGATGCGCTCGAGCGCGCGCTGCACGCGTTCCTCGAGTGGTATGTGCTCGAGCGGTCGCTCGCGGGGGGACCGACGCCGCTGCTGCGCTATGCGCACGAACGGCGTGAGGAGGTGGGTGAGGAGGGGAGGGCGGCTCTGGCCGCGCTCGCGTCGGCGCACCGCAGCCTCTTCGAACTGATCGCGCTCGACGGCGAGCGCGTCGAGTTGCGCGACGTGCTGCTCGGCGGCGCGTGGGAAGTGCACGAGCGGCGTGCCATGCCCGGCGCGTCGGTCGGCGACCTCTTCGAGGCACGCCTCGTGCCGCTCGCCGGGGGCATGGCGTTCTTCGGCACGCACACGTTCCACCCGCGCGAGGCGCGCGAGGCGATCCTGGCGCACTGCACGGCGGCTATTTACCAGGGCAAGCGCCGCGGCGACGTGCTGTGGGAGCTCGAGCGCAAGCGCGTCAAGAGCCTGCGCTACCGGCACCTCCCGTCGCCGCGAATCTACGCGGAGCAGTAGCGTCGCCCGTTCGTTCAGGCGTCGCGCTCGCGCGTCCCAGGTCCGGGAAAACGTGTCCAACCCGTTGACACAAAGGCAGTTTGCCGCGGAGTGGTGCCACTGTCTCCCGTTCCTTGGTCGCCCTCAACACTGAACTTCGGGAGGGCCCGTGTCTCACGTACATTGGCAGAGAGGGGTCTCAGGCTGCCTTCGGACCCTCGACTGTTGTAGAAGGTGCGTACTGGACACGGGCCGTTCGCCGCGGCCGCTCACTTACGGAGGATGACCATGACAAACGCTCTACGATTGCTGACGTTGACGCTGACGTTGACGCTGACCGCGACCGTGCTGCCCGCCTGCGACGGCGACGATGGAGGCGAAAGCGAGGCCGAGAGCGAAGCCGAGGCGGAGGCCGAGTCGGAGTCGGAGAGCGAGTCGGAAGCGGAGAGCGAGTCGGAGGCGGAGAGCGAGTCGGAGGCGGAGAGCGAGAGCGAGTGCGAAAACCCGCTCTGCCCGGGCGGCCTATACGATGGGAGCATCAGCATTGTCACGTCCGATGATGTGGCAAGCCTTGCCTGCTGCACGACGATCACCGGCGACCTGAACGTGGGGGCGAGCACGCTGACCGCGCTCGAGCTGCCGGCGCTCGCGTCGATCGGCGGCGACCTCACCGTCTACGGCAACACCTCGCTGACCGCGCTCGAGCTGCCGGCGCTCGCGTCGATCGGCAGCGACCTCGCGATCTACGACAACGACGGGCTGACCGCGCTCGACCTGCCGGCGCTCGCGTCGATCGGCGGCTACCTCAACATCTACAACGACGCGCTGACCGCGCTTGAGCTGCCGGCGCTGGCGTCGATCGGCGTCGCCCTTTCAATCACCTACAACGCCGCGCTGAACGCGATTGACCTGCCGGCGCTCGCGTCGGTCGGTGACGGCCTCATCATCGTCGGCAACCCCGAGCTGCCGACCTGCGCGGCCTATGCGCTCCGCGATCAACTTCTCGCGGCCGGCTTCACCGGGGACGTGGAGATCCACGACAACGACGGCACTTGCCCGTGACGTCCTCGCGTGTACTCGGCGACGGTGGCTGAATGACCCGACTCGGGCTATACGGCGGTCGGTGAGCGCAAAGAAGGCGGCGACGAAGACGGCGAAGCCGGCGGCGAAGCGCAAGGCGCCGGCGGTGCGGCGCGTTCGGGCGAAGGCCAAGACCAAGGAGAAGGCCGCCGAAGTGCAAGCCGAGGAGCTTGCTCTGAAGTCCGCGCTTTCGTCGGCGCCAGCGGTCGAAGCCCAAGCCCAGGCCGAGCCCGAGGGCGAAGCGGAGTCGGAGGCGGGAGGCGAAGCGGGTGGAGAGGAGGAAGGGGACAGCGGCGGCGACGAGCCCGAGGGGGTGCTCTCGTCGGAGATCGCGCGGACGAGTATTCCCGAGCTGCCGCCGCTCGAGGAGTTCGAGGACGTAGCCCCCGACGAGGCGCCCGCGCCGCTGCCGCCGCCCCCGAAGCTCACCGACGCGGAACGGCGCGCGCGCGTCGACGCGCTCATGCTGGGCGCGCGCGAGGCGCTGCGGCGCGTCTTCCGCTTCGGCGGGCTTCGCCCCGGCCAGGAGCCCGTGCTTCGCTCCGTCTTCGAGGGCCGCGACACGTTCGCGATCATGCCGACGGGTAGCGGCAAGTCGCTGACGTACCAACTCCCGGCGCTCGTGCTGCCCGGCACGACCTTCGTCGTCTCGCCGCTGCTCGCGCTCATCGAGGATCAGGTCGGCAAGCTGCGCCAGCTCGGCATCCCGGTCGCGCGCCTCGACTCGACCATCACGCAGCGCGAGCGCAACGCCGAGCTTTCGGCGATTCGCAAAGGCGAGCGCAAGATCGTCTTCATCACGCCCGAAGGAATCACCTCGGCCTCGGTGCGCGAGGCGCTCGCCGGCGTGCGTCCGTCGCTGCTGGTGATCGACGAGGCGCACTGCATCTCGCAGTGGGGCCACGACTTCCGCCCCGCCTACGTCGCGCTGCGGCACTCGGCGATCGATCTCGGCCGCCCGCCGATCCTCGCGCTCACCGCGACCGCGACGCCGCAGGTCGCCGACGACGTGCTGCTGCAACTCGGCGTCACGGACGCGCGGACCTTTCGCCGCTCGTTCTATCGCCCGAACCTCTACTTCGAGGTGCGCCATCACGACTCCGAAGGCGAAAAGCTGCGCACGGTCGGCAAGCTGATCCGGCGGCTGCGTCGTCCCGGCATCATCTACTGCGCGACCGTGCGCGCCGTCGACGATCTCTACGCGGCGCTGCGGCGTGGCGGCATCCCGGTGCTGCGCTACCACGGCCGCATGACGCGCGACGAGCGCGAGGAGTCGCAGGGGCGCTTCATGCAGCCGGGCAAGCGCCTGGTCATGCTCGCGACCAACGCGTTCGGCCTCGGCGTCGACAAGCCGGACGTTCGCTTCGTGCTCCACTTCCACCTGCCGGGCTCGCCCGAGGCGTACACGCAGGAGGCGGGGCGCGCCGGCCGCGACGGCCGCCCTTCGCGCTGCATCCTGCTCGACGCTCCCGACGACGTGAAGATCCAGGAGTACTTCCTCGCCGACGGGCAGCCGACCAAGCACGAGGCGCGTCGCGTGGTCGAGGCGCTCTACGCGTGGTCCGACGAGGGGCGCCCGGTCGGCGCGCGCGATCTCGCGACTTCGGCCTCGCTGCCCGAGCGGCGCGTGCGGACGATCCTCGCGGCGCTCGAGGAGCTCGGCATCGCCGCCGAGGCCGACGCGCGCTGGAGCGGCGTCGATCCGAGGCCGACGCGCGAGCAGCTTCTGCGCGCCGCGGCGACCTTCGAGAAGCGGCGCATCGCGGATCGGCGCCACCTCGACGAGATCCTCGCCTACATCCGCACCGTGAGCTGCCGCTCCATCTTCCTGCGGCAGTACTTCGGCGAGGACGACGTGCGCGATTGTGGCTACTGCGACGGCTGCCGCGCCAAGGGGATCGTGCGCCACCCCGCGTTCGCCCGGCCGGACTTCGATCGGCACGGCGGCGAGGAGAGCCGCGGACGCCGGCGCGGCCGTGGCCGTGGACGCGGGCGAGGCGAGGCGTGGGCGCGACACCAGCCGCAGCCGGCACGGCCGTCGCCCGGCTTTCGGCCGCCGGCCGCCAGCCTCACCTCCGAGCCGTGGGCTCCCGCGATGCCGTGGTCGCTCGCCGAGGCGTTCCCCGCGTTCGGCCTCGTGCCGCGGTAGCTCTCGCGCCGGTCGTCGCGGCTCTATCGGCAGCGCGGGTCGAGGCCGGCCAGCGCCGCGATCTGCTCGTCGGTGACGCCGAGATCGACGCAGCCGTGGTCCTGCTCGCACACGAAGTCGTACTTGGCGGCGGCGACGTGGCACGAGAAGCAGTTGCCGTCGGCGAAGTTCTTCACGCTCTCGACACCACGCTCGACGATCGTCGTGCCTTCGGCCGTCGCTTCGAGCTCGAAGAACTCCCAGCCGTTGGAGGCCGGCGAGAAGCCGCCGCCGCGCTTCACCGACGCCTCGCCAAAGAAGAGCTGGATGATGGTCCCGAGCGGAAACTCGACGCCGGCCTCGTTCGCTTCGGCGACCGCGAGCGCTTCGCCCTGGCGCCCGCGGACGTTGGTGACGTGCATGTTGCGCACCCGCGGCCAGTCGAGGAGGCAGCCGAAGTCGGCCTCGGTCGCGACGAACTCGCCGTCGGGATCGCTCTCGGCCTCCGACTCGGC
>JBBTFH010000112.1:0-5767 GCA_038041915.1 Myxococcota bacterium | reverse complement strand
CCTACTCTTCCTCTTCGCCGAAGAGCAGTCCTACGCGCAGTTCCGCCGCCTCGAACGGTTCGGCGCGCACGGTTTCGCCCGGCTTGGCCGTGAGCACGGCAAGGTAGCCGCTCTCCTGCCAGCGGTAGGCGACGAGCACGCGGTGGTCGGGGTCGACGATCCAGTAGTGCGGCACGCCGTTGCGATGGAAGACGCGGAACTTGGTCACGAGGTCGTGGTCCGCGTTCGACGACGACAGCACTTCGCAGACCCAGTCCGGCCGCACGCGAACGGGTCGCCCCGAAGGCTTCTGCGGGTGGCGGTCGCGCCGCCAGCCCGTCAAGTCGGGCCGGAAGACTTCGTGGGTCTCCATCTCCACTTCCACTTCGACGACGATCCACCAGCCTCCCGGCACGGTTCCGCCGGCCTTGCGGTGAAACATGCTCCGCAGCCGCTCCGTCAGCGCGCTCTGCGCGTCGCCGTGCTCCATGCTCGGCGCGGCCTTCTCGACGACGGTCCCGCCGATCACCTCGGCGTGGACGTCGTCCGGAAGCGCCGCGAGATCCGCGGCCGTGGCCGGTGTCGATCGAGAAGCTGAGAGCGCCACGAGGCAAGTATACATGGTCTCCTTTCGGCCGCGGCGCGCGTGACGGCCGATCGGGCTCGGCCTCGGCCGCGGCCTGCTACCGTACGCAGTCGCGCGCCGGTCCCGCGCCGATCCACGTCCGCGTCCACCACGCGCCGGTCGCGCGGCGTTCGGCGGGCGTCGTGAAGTGATATCGCCAGAAGCCCACGCGTGCGGCCTCGGGCGCGCGCGGAAGCGGCGCGGCGAAGAGGTTCCGCACCGCCTCGGGATTTTCGCACATGCGCTCGAGCAGCATCGCGACCCAGCGCGGCGTGCCGCGCCCGGACGACAGCCCGTAGAACCACAGTTGGAAGTCGACGCGCGGCTGGTGCGGCGCGACGAAGGGCGGCGCGCGCGCCGGATCGCCGGGTTTGAACCGCAGGTCCCGCGCCGTCCACGCTCCGCCCTCGAGCGTCGAGAATTCCGGCTCGATCCGCTCGCGCGTGATGTGGCCGAACAGGTGGTAGGTGTTGACCAGGCGGAGCGGCTCGTAGAGATCGCGCTGCGGCGCGAAGATCTCGGCCCAGCTCTCGCCGTCGCACGTCCCGTCGGACGGGGTGAGGCACCCGAAGTGGACGAGCGACTCCATTGCCGAGATCGACACGTAGAGAGGCACGACGACGAGCGCGGCGAGCGTGCTAGCCCACCCGCCGGGCGCGACGCTCGCGGATGGCTCCGCGTGGTCGCGCGGCGCGCGCCGCAGCCACGCCCACGCGCGCGCGACGTCGCGATCGGAAAGCAGGAAGACGTGCAGCGCCACAGCCAGCCAGCAGAAAAAGCCGTAGTTGGCCGTGGCCAGGTTGACGATCTGGAACAAGGTGAGCGCGGTCGCCGCGGCCAGCCGGGCGCGGCGCGGGCCGAAAAACGCGAGCGGGCAGGCGAGCTCGAGAGCGAGCGTGGCGCGACTCTCGACGTGGTGCCACCAGGCCGGCAGCGCGTGGGTGAACCACGCCAAGGCCGTCGGCAGCGGCGCCGTCTCGTAGTAGAAGGTCATCGCGCTGCCGTCGTGCCAGTCGTGAAGGTGCGACTGCCACTTCGCGATGCCCGACTGGAAGTAGAGCTTGAACAGCAGCAGTCGAAAGAGGACGTGCGTCCATCGTTGCGGGTGTCGCCGCGGCAGGAAAACAGCGAGCGCGCCACACTCGAGCAAGAGATTGTCCCACTGGAACGAGAGAAAGACTCGACCGGCCGTCGCGTACGAGAGATACAGCGGCACGAGCAGCGCGAAGCACGCGCGCGGGAAGATCCCCAGCGTCGCGGCCGTCGCGAGCGCCACACCGATCCAGATGCCGGTGGCGAGCGCGCGATCGCCATTCCACCACCACATGAACGTGGGAAAATCGAGCAGCGTCGCGCCGTCGCTGGCACGCAGCGAAACCGCGAAGTCGGCGATGGGCAGCAGCCCGCGGCTGCCCATCAGCAGGTCGACCTGCGCGCCGAGCGACAGCCAGGCCGCGAGGAAGACCAGCCCGAGCAGGCGGTGGAAGAGGCGCGCGACCGTCGGGCCGGAGGCGGCGCTGGCAGACATTCGCGGGCGACGCTAGCATGAGCACGTGAGCGAGCGAGCCTTGCGAGCGAGCGAGCGGAGCGAGGCGCGTAGCGCCCGCGGATCGACATGGCTTCATCGGGGCGCCCGACGGGTGCCCCGATGAAGCCGCGCACGACCACGCCGCCCGACCGTGACGTGCTGCTTTACGACGGCCATTGCGGGTTCTGCCGCCGCTCGGTCGAGCGCGTGCGACTGCTGATAGGCCCCGCGGCGGCCGTGGCGATCGAGTTCCGCTCGTTTCACGACGAGGGCGCGCTCGCGGCGTTTCCCGGCGTGACGGCCGAGCACTGCGAGCGCGCGATGCAGCTTGTCCGAGCGGACGGTCGCGTCTTTTCCGGCGCGGAGGCGTTCGTGCAGCTCCTGCGGCGGCGCGCGCTCGGAAAGCTCGCGCTCGCCTACTACGCGCCGGGCCTGCGGCAGCTCGCCGACCTGGTCTACGACGTGATCGCGAAAAACCGCCTGCGCATCGGCGGAAGCGCTGCCTGCGCCGATGGCTCGTGCGCGGTGCACGCGGCGGAACCGTCGGCCGAGGCCCGGCATACCGACAGGATTCCCCGCTAGACGCGGCAGGGGCGCTCGTGCAGAATCCGTCCGAACTTTCTGGACGGATCATCCATGAACAGCTCGCTTCAGCGTTGGGTCGACGAAGTAGCCGCGCTCACTTCTCCTGCGCGCGTCGTCTATTGCGGCGGGTCGCAGGCCGAGAACGACGCGTTGGTCGAGCGCATGCTCGCCGACAAGACGCTGCTGCCGCTGGACGCGAAGCGGTGGCCCGGTTGCCACCTGCACCGCAGCCATCCGACCGACGTCGCCCGCACCGAGCACTTGACGTTCATCGCCTCGCGCGAGCGCGGCGACGCCGGCCCGACCAACAACTGGATGTCGCCCGCCGACGCGCGCGCGAAGATCGGCCCGCTCTTCAAGGGCGCGATGAAGGGCCGCACGCTCTACGTCGTGCCCTACCTGATGGGTCCGCCCGGCTCGCCGATGAGCCGCGTGGGCGTCGAGCTCACCGACAGCCCGTACGTGGTCGCCAACATGCGCATCATGACGCGCATGGGCGACGTCGCGCTCGAGGCGCTCGGCGGCGCGGAGGACTTCGTCAAGGGCATGCACTCGCTCGGCGATCTCGATCCCGCCCGCCGCGCCGTCGTCCACTTTCCCGAGGAGCGCGCGATCTGGAGCGTAGGCTCGGGCTACGGCGGCAACGCGCTGCTGGGCAAGAAGTGCTTCGCGCTGCGCATCGCGAGCGCGCTTGGCCGCGACGAGGGCTGGATGGCCGAGCACATGATGATCGTCGGCGTCGAGAGCCCCGAAGGCGAGACGACCTACCTCGCGGCCGCGTTCCCGAGCGCGTGCGGCAAGACCAACCTCGCGATGCTCGTCCCGCCGGCGTCGATGAAGGGCTGGCGCGTGTGGACCGTCGGCGACGACATCGCCTGGATGCGCTACGGCGCCGACGGGCGCCTTTACGCGGTAAACCCCGAGGCCGGCTTCTTCGGCGTCGCGCCCGGCACCGGCCCCAAGACCAACCCGAACGCCATCGCCGCGCTCTCACGAAACTCGATCTTCACGAACGTTGCGCTCACCGAGGACGGCTCGCCGTGGTGGGAGGGCCTCTCCGAGCCGCCGCCGCGCGCGCTCGACTGGCAGGGCCGTCCGTGGACGCCCGACTCGATGGACAAGGCCGCGCACCCGAACTCGCGCTTCACCGCGCCGGCGCGGCAGTGCCCGAGCATCTCTCCGCGCTGGGAGGACCCGCAGGGCGTGCCTATTTCGGCGTTCATCTTCGGCGGGCGTCGCGCGCGCGTGAAGCCGCTGGTGGTCGAGAGCTTCGATTGGGCGCACGGCGTGTTCATCGGCGCGAGCATGGGCTCGGAGACGACCGCGGCGGCGACCGGCACCGTCGGCGTCGTCCGCCGCGACCCGTTCGCGATGCTGCCCTTCTGCGGCTACAACATGGCCGACTACTTCGGCCACTGGCTCGCGATGGGCGCGAAGAGCGAAGGCCGCCCCAAGATCTTCAACGTCAACTGGTTCCGCAAGGGTGACGACGGGAAGTTCCTGTGGCCGGGTTTTGGCGAGAACCTCCGCGTGCTGAAGTGGATTCTCGAACGCTGCAAGGGCCGTGGCGGCGCGCGCGAGACGCCGATCGGACTGGTACCGGAGAGCGGCGCGCTCGACGTCTCGGGCCTGGGCATCTCGCGCGAGGGCGCCGAGGCGCTGGTGTCGATCGACCGCGACGAATGGAAGCGGGAGCACGCCGACTCGGGCGAGTTCCTCTCCCGCTTCGGCGACCGCCTTCCCGCCGAGATCCGCCGCCAGCACACCGAGCTCGGCCGGCGTCTGGCGGTTTGACAGCCCGGTCCGCCACCCGCAAGAAGTCTTCTGCCCCTCAGCCTTGACGTTTCTCTGAAAGTCGGCTCTTTTGCCCGCCCCCCCCGCGCACTCTGCGGGGCCTGGAGGCTCGATGCTTCGCTTTCGCTTGACGCCTGCTCGCTTCGCGCTCGCCCTGCTCCTCGCCTCGTGCGGAGGCGAGACTCCGCCTCCGCCCCGGGTCGGCTCGCAGCGCGCGGCGATGATCACGCCCCCGGTCGACAGCCAGTTTGTCGCCTTCGACTGCGCCACCGGGGCATCGTTTGACCCCGACACCGACATGGGGCCCAAGGACCATCGCAACGTCGTCGGTGACCCGACCTTCCCGGCGCTCTACCGGGCGATGGACGCGACGTATCTCTACCTGCGGATGCGCGTTGACACTGATCCGACCTTGGCGCTCGACTCGCTACGGTCGCACGCGTGGGGCTGGCTCTTCGACACCAACAACGACTTTACGAGCTACGAGTACGCGGCCTTCCTCGATGGCGGCGCCGCCGACTCGATGGAGTGGTGCGAGAACATACCGCCGCCCGCGATCACGGTGCCCAACTCGTCGGAGGAAGCCTGCGACCTTCCGCCTCTGGCCACCTACGCTCCGGCGGCCAGCTACTGGCACTCGTTCCTGGCCCCCGACGGCAGCAACATCAGCGGCAACCCCGACTACTTCCTGACCGTGGCCGTGCGGCTGTCGGACCTGACGGCCGCGGGCATCTCGGTTTCGGATCCGCTCTACCTGTGGGCCGGGACGTCGACGAGCAAGGGCTCGCTCAACACCGATCTCTCCTGCAACGGCAATCCGACCGGCACCGCGACGCTCTCCGGCACGACCATTCCGCAGACGCTCGATCCGCTCGGCATCGTCACGCCCAACACCACGCTCACGCCCAGCGGCTTCGCGTGCGGCGCGACGATCGCGACCGCCACGCCCTCGTTCACGTTCAGCTGCACGAACGCGTGCTCGAGCTACCAGTGCAGCATCGACGGCGCGGCCTGGGCGTCCTGTACGACCCCCTACACGACGCCATCGCAGGCGGACGGCGCGCACACGCTGCAGGTGCGGGCGCGCAAGACCAGCCCGCCCGATTCGGTCAACGCCACGGACCAGACGCCCGCATCGTGCACGTTTACGGTCGGCGTCGACACGACGGCGCCCGACACGACCATCACCGGCCAGCCGACCAACCCGACGAATGACAACACGCCGACGTTCACGTTCACGTCGACGGAGGCGGGGA
>JBBTFH010000111.1:0-7400 GCA_038041915.1 Myxococcota bacterium | reverse complement strand
GCGGCCAGGCGAACGTGACGATCGTCGAGCGGCTGTAGGCGACCCGAGACGCGAAACTATGAGTGCGTGAGCTTCTTGAACTTGATGCGGTGCGGCTGATCGGCCTCGGCGCCTAGCTGCTTGTGCCGCCACGCCTCGTAGTCCTGGAAGTTGCCCTCGAACCAGGTGACCTTGCTGTCGCCCTCGAAGGCGAGCATGTGCGTCGCGATGCGATCGAGGAACCAGCGGTCGTGGGTGATCACGACCACGCAGCCGCCGAAGCTGAGCAGCGCCTCCTCGAGCGCGCGCAGCGTGTCGACGTCGAGATCGTTGGTCGGCTCGTCGAGCAGCAGCACGTTGCCGCCGCTCTTGAGCAGCTTCGCCAGGTGCACGCGGTTGCGCTCGCCGCCGGAGAGGTCTTTCACCTTTTTCTGCTGATCCGGACCCTTGAAGTTGAAGCTCGCGACGTAGGCGCGCGAGTTCACCTTGCGCTTGCCGATCTCGAGGATCTCGGCGCCGCCGGAAATCTCCTGCCACACGTTGTTCTCGCCCTTCAGCGTCTCGCGCGACTGATCGACGTACGAGAGCACGACCGTCGAGCCGACGCGCAGGTCGCCACCGTCGGGCTTCTCCCGGCCGGTGATCATGCGGAAGAGCGTGGTCTTGCCGGCGCCGTTGGCGCCGATGACGCCGACGATGCCGCCGCGCGGCAGCTTGAAGGTCAGATCGTCGATCAGCAGCGTGTCGCCGTAGCCCTTGCGCAGGTGCTCGGCCTCGATGACGACGTCGCCCAGACGCGGGCCCGGCGGGATCGCGATCTCGACGACGTCGTCGCGGCGCTCGGCCTCCTCGGCCAGCAGCCGCTCGTAGGCGTCGACGCGCGCCTTGCTCTTGGCCTGCCGCGCGCGCGGCGAGGCCTGCACCCACTCGAGCTCGCGCGCGAGCGTGCGCTGCCGTGCGCTCTCCTGCTTTTCTTCGTCGGCGAGCCGCTTGCGCTTCTGCTCCAGCCACGACGAGTAGTTGCCCTCCCACGGGATGCCGGCGCCGCGATCGAGCTCGAGGATCCAGCCCGCGACGTTGTCGAGAAAGTAGCGATCGTGCGTGACGGCGACGACGGTGCCGGGAAACTTCGCGAGGTGCTGCTCGAGCCACGCGACCGACTCGGCGTCGAGGTGGTTGGTCGGCTCGTCGAGAAGCAGGAGGTCGGGCTTTTCGAGCAGCACGCGGCACAGCGCGACGCGTCGCCGCTCGCCGCCCGAAAGCTTCGCGACGTCGGCGTCGCCCGGCGGGCAGCGCAGCGCGTCCATCGCGATCTCGACGGTGCGGTCGATCTCCCAGCCACCCGCCGCGTCGATCGCGTCCTGCACGCGCGACTGCTCGGCCAGCACCTTCTCCATCTCGGCGTCCGAGAGCGGCTCGGAAAAGCGCGCGTTGATCGCGTCGAAGCGGGTGAGCAGCGCCCGCACGTCGCGCACCGCCTCCTCGACGTTGCCGCGCGCGTCCTTGCTCGCGTCGAGCACCGGCTCCTGCGACAGGAATCCGATGCGGATGCCGTCGGCGGGCTTGGCCTCGCCGTCAAACTCGGTCTCGACGCCCGCCATGATGCGCAGCAGCGTCGACTTGCCGGCGCCGTTTCCGCCGAGCACGCCGATCTTGGCGCCGGGATAGAACGACAGCCAGATGCCGCGCAGCACCTCCTTGTTGGGCGGGTGCGTTTTGCGCAGATTCTGCATCGTGAAGATGTACTGAGGAGCCATGGCGGGGTGGAGTTATACACTGCGCATCGTGCGCGTCGATGGCGTCCTGGCGCAGATGCCGCGCCTCCCCTAGCATTTGACGATGGAGCTGCGCGACCGGCTGCTCGGCCTCATGGATCGCAAGGATCACCCGAGCTGGCATCGTCTCGCGTCGGGGCAGCTTCGGCCCGCGCAGTTGCTGCTCCACTACCAGCAGGAGTGGCTCGTCTACGTGCGCGATTTTCCGGTGCTGCTCGCGCGCGTGCTGGGCAAGAGCCCGCCGACCGAGGTGCGGCGCATGCTGGCCGAGAACCTCTACGAGGAGCAGACGGGCGGACTCAGCCTCGGGCGGTCGCACGCCGAGATGTTCCTCGAGATGATGGAGGCGGTCGGCTTCTCACGCGCCGCGTTCACGTCGGTGGCGCCGCTCGCCGAGGCCGAGGCGTACCGCGCGTGGCTCGATCACGTGACGCTCGAACGCGGCTGGCTGCAGGCCGCCGCCGTCGTGACGATCTTCGTCGAGGGCAGCGTGAACGATCGCGGCGAGACGGCCGCGGCGGGGTTGAAGGCCCCTCCGCCGGCCGTCGACATCGAGCGTATGGTGCACGAGCACCCGCTCGTGCGTCACTATGGCGCCGACGCCGCGCGCCTCACGTTGATCCGCGCGCACCGCCAGGTCGAGGGCGGCCACCGCCGCGACGCGTGGTCGATGGTGCTGGGCCACGTGGCCACGCACGCCGACGCCGACGCCGTCGTTCGCGCCGTCGAGACATCGCTCGCGCTGTGGCTGCTCTATCGCGAGAGCGTGACGCGCGCGATGGACGCGGCGCCCTCGTCCTAGCAGCGTGTCGCGGTAACCGCTCCGCGTCGCCTCCGCAGCCGCCACTCGCCAGCGAGCAGTAAAAGCGCCTGCGAAGAGAGTCCGACCAGGGAGAGCCAGAGGGTGATACGGAGGGATGGGGGACGAAACTCGAGACGCACGTGGCTCGCGCCCCGCGGGATCGGCACGGCCTGAAAGAGAAGGTGGGCTGGATACACCTGGGCGCGCGTCCCGTTGACCCATGCCTGCCAGCCGGCGTGGTGCGCCTGGCTGATCCAGAGAAAGCCGCGGCCGGTCGTGGCGCACTCGACCAGCCACTCGTCGGTCGAGGGACGTCGCGCGCGGCACTCGCCTTGCGCGTCGCGATCGGCCGGCCGGGGCGGACCCTCGTAGAAGAGTTCGCGCTCGGGATCGGGCCCGGCCGGGTCGCGCAACGCGCGCAGGCTCTGCCGCCGATCGGGAACGGCCCGCGCCCGGGCGTAGAAGCGCACCACCGGCGCGGGTCGTGGCCACGCGTAGAGATGATAGGGCGGGGCGAAGGCGAGCGGGCGCAGGGCGGGCAATTCGCCGGGCGGTCGCACCGAGAGGATCCGCGACGCGGCGAGAAGCGAGAATGGGCCATCCTCGCGGGGCGGGATGCCGAGGTACGAGAGCGTCAGGTGCGGGTCCGCGGGGCCGGCGAGGCGCTCGACGAAGTGGTGGAAACGCCAGGAGGTCAGGGGGGCGCGCCCTCCCACCATCTCGAGACCGTTCTCCCAGAACCAGTTGGGATGGACCGGGCCGATGTCGAGGGCGACGCGAAACGGCGCGCTTCCCGGAAGGACGGTCCGGGCCATCACGGCCTCGCGCACCTGCCGGAAGCGACCGGTCGCCTGTGGAAAATACCAGCGCACGTGGGCCCACAGGGGGAGCGCGATGAGCAGCGCGGTGATGCCACCGACGAGGGTGAGCGCGCTGGGGCGGATCCGCCGGGCAAGCGTGGCGCCGGCGACCGTCCAGCCGAGCGCGCACGCCGCGGACATCGCGGCGAGAGCGAACACCAGGAACCGACCGGGGGCGCGAAACGATGCTGCTCCCGGAAGCAGCCGGAATGCGCGGAAGAGCCACAGGGGCGAGGCTGAGCCGAGCGCCACGAAGACAAGCGCGAGGGCCCACAGGGCGAGCGCGGAGCGGGCGCGCAGGGCAACCGCGGCCGCCGCCAGCAGGACCGGGATCGCGCCGAGGAAGACGCCGGTCTCGTAGACGGCGGCGTCGGGGCGCGCGATCCAGGCGGGCGAAGGCCCGACGACCCACTCGCCGAGCCGCGCCCACGAGAAGGAAAACCCCGTGGCGAGCTCGAGCGGATAGGCGCCGGCACGGGTCGACTCGAGATGCTCGAGGTGCGTCGCCCAACCATGGGGGAGGGCGACGACGATCGCCGCCCCCAGCGCGACGATCGTTCCCGCCTGCCAGCGCCGATCCGCCAGACGTGCCGGAGCCAGCGCGACGACGAACGCGAGCGCGGCGAAGAACGACTGGTACGCGAGCTGTGGCGAGCCGCCCTGGACGATCATCGACGCGATCGCGAACAGGGCGACTGTCCAACGGTGCCAGCGCTCCGCCGCGGGGGAAACGAGCAACTGTGACACGAGCAGCGGGAACCAGCTCGCCGTCGCGACCAGGAACGCATGGTTGGCGTACAGGTGGGACGCGACCCAGCCGCTCAGGCAGAACGCGAGGCCGCCGAGCCACGACCCGAAGCGGCTCGCCCCGAGGACGCGGCCCAGCCGGTAGGCGCCCGCGTGGGCGACGGCGAGGTGCAGGATCCAGAAGAGGCTGATGGTGTAGCCGGGCCGGAAAAACAGCATCCAGCGAGGCGGATACAGCAGCGCGTTCTCGACCTCGCCCCACACCGGCTTGCCGAGCATGACGTAGGGGTTCCAGGAGGGGAGGCGGCCATGGGCCAGCTCTCGCGAGAGGAAGAGCTGCCACGGCAAGTACGTTTCCTCGAAGTCCGGCCCTCCGAGCCGGCGCTGGCCGAGGAGGTACGGCCCGAAGAGCGCGATCGGCGCGCCCAGGAACGCGAGGGCGCGCAGCAGCCGAGCGGTGAGCGTCATGGGGAAGACGGGCGGCGGAGACGTCGGCGGACAGACCATGCGTCGCGGGCCATCATCAGGCTGTCGCGCACGAGGCGCACGCGACTGCGAGGAACGTGGCGCCACCGCACGGGGACCTCGACGACGGGGAAACCTTCGCTACGCGCGATGCACAGGAGCTCGACGTCGAAGGCGAAGCCCATCACGGTTTGGCGCGAGAAGCACACCTCCGCGGCGCGTTGGCCAAACAGCTTGAAGCCGCACTGAGTGTCACGGTAGGGAAGACCGACGGCGAGGCGGAGCAGCAGGTTGAAGCCGCGTCCCATGCCCTCTCGCCACCACGACTGCCGGCGCGAAATCTTCGTGCGATCGATGCCGCGCGAGCCAATCACGACCGTTTGCGCCGAACCTACGAGCGGAAGAAGCTGATCGAGCTCCTCGATCGGCGTGGCGTTGTCGGCGTCCACGAAGGCCCGGATCGCGCCGCGGCACTGCAACAGGCCCTCGCGCACGGCGCCGCCCTTGCCGCGGTTCCGGTCGAGGACGACCAGCCGCGCCGACACGCGCGTTTGGCCAAGAAGGAGAGCCCGTGCCACCTCCGCGGTCCCGTCCGTGCTTCCGTCATCCACGAGGATGACTTCCGTTCCCGGATGTCGCTCGCCCAGGTACGAAAGGATTGCGCCAACGCCCGCCTCCACCCGCTCCGCCTCGTTGAACATCGGAATGACGACCGATAGCGGGACGGTCACGACAGCGCACCGGGGCGTCAGAAGAAATCCGCGATGACGTCACAGAGCGGATCGTCGGGGCAACAGATGGAGAGGCTGTCGTAGGCCACGCAGGCCTGATAGCCCATCGACGGCCAGTAGTAGGCCCAAAGAAAGCACATCTCGTCGTTGGCCGATTCACCGACACCGACCGACTCCGTGCCGGTGTTTTCGTAGTCGCAGCGGATGCGGAAGCCGCCGCCTTCGGCGAACTCGAGCGGCGGATCGAACGTGTCCGACGGCGGCTCCTCCCAGTCCCAGTCGTCGTGCGCGTAGACCTCGGCGCCCTCGTCGAGGATGCTCTCGGCTTTGCGGATGGAGACGTTCGTGCCGAAGCGATGCGTGTGGCCGGTGAGGGCGAAGACGCGCGTGCCGGCATCGACGGGCAGGAACGCCGGGCCCGCGCTGCCGGTCTCGCCGGGTGGGACGTCGATGTCGAGCGCGCCGTAAAAGAGCAGGTCCGCGTACGCGTCGGGCACGCCGCCGACCAGGCCTTCGAAGGTGACCGCCCCGACGGCGTCGGCCGCTTCGGCGGTGGTGTTGATGGCGTGCATCTCGAGCCGCACCATCTGGTGGGGCTCGAAGGCGTAGGCGACGCGGTCGGGCAGCACGACCTCGTCCCTTGCGACCTGCGTGATCAGGACGGGCACGCTCTCGCCCGTGAAGGCGCCAACGAACGGCGTGCAGTGAAACGGCGCGGTCACTTCCACCGTCGCCCGTGAGCGATACACGATCATGTGATGGCTCTGCGGCGAGAGGGTCGCCGCGATGCGGTGGACGTCGAGCGGCTGGTCGTTGTCGAGGCGAACTTCGACGCACCAGGTGTCCTCGTCGCCTGGATCAAGCGGCAGCCTGATCGACGCGCCCGCGGAGGCGGCCACGCCGACGACCTCGCTGTCACTCTCGGACTCGGACTCGGCCTCGGCCTCGGCCTCGGCGCCGCTCCTTGCACCATCGTCATGGCCGCATGCCGCCGCGAGGGCGACCGCCACAATCCATCGATGGGCGCGGGTCATCGCGCTACCTTAGCCCGATGCTCCCGCTGCGCGTCAACACCGTCGACCGGATCGCGGCGGTCGACGCGCCCGAGTGGGACGCGTTGGTCGATGCCGACGATCCGTTCGTCGAGCACGCCTTCCTCGCCGCGCTCGAGCGCAGCGGCAGCGTCGGCGCCGACCGCGGCTGGGCGCCTCATCATGTGCTCGTGCGCGACGGCGGACGCCTCGTCGCCGCCGCGCCGCTCTACGTCAAGACCGACAGTTTTGGCGAGTACATCTTCGACTGGGCGTGGGCGCGCGCGGCGAACGGCGCGGGCATCCCCTATTATCCAAAGCTCGTCTCCGCGGTGCCCTTCACGCCCGCGTCCGGGCGCAGGCTGCTGGCCGAAGGCGGCGCGACCGACGGCCCGGCGCTGAGCGCGCTCGTCGGTGGCATCCGCGGCGTCGCCGAGGAGATCGGCGCGTCGTCGATCCACCTGCTCTTCATGCGCGAAGCCGAGCAGCAGGCGCTTGCGCGCGAGCACCAGTTCCTGCCGCGCTTGACGTACCAGTTCCACTGGCAGAGCGACGGAGCGGCGAGCTTCGACGAGTGGCTCGGGAGCCTGCGGGCGACGGCGCGCAAGCAGGTGCGGCGCGAGCGGCGGCAGGTCGCCGAGGCGGGGCTCCGCGTGCGCGCCGTGCGTGGCGCCGAGCTCGACGACGGCGACGTCGAGGCGCTGCGCCGCTTCTACCGCGGAACGATCGCACGCCACGGCGGTCGCGTGTACCTCACACCGGCGTTTTTCGACGAGCTGCGCGGGGGCCTCGCGCCGCGAGTCCTCGCAATCTTCGCGCTGCGCGGCGAGACTCGGGTGGCCGGCGCGCTCGCCTTCGAGAAGGGCCGCGCTCTCTACGGCCGCACCTGGGGCGCCGACGAGGACGTTTCGGGCCTGCACTTCGAGCTCTGCTACTACCGGCTCATCGAGCACGCGCTCGCCCACGGCCTGACGCGCATCGAGGCGGGTGCGCAGGGCGAGCACAAGCTG
>JBBTFH010000110.1:58619-63751 GCA_038041915.1 Myxococcota bacterium | reverse complement strand
GAGCCGCTTCCCCACAGGCGAGGGGAAGACGAGATCCGAGCGGAGCGCTCCGGGGAGCTCTTCCCGTGCCCCCTCCAGGTAGTCGAGGAGCGTTCGGAAGGCCCGCCTCCCGAGCGGGACGAGCCGCACGCGCCGCCCCTCGGCGGCGAGCACGCGCTCGAGCGCGTCGACGTCGAGGCGACCGTCGGGGAGGATGCCGACGACGCGCAGGTTGTGGCGCCCGACCGCCTCGACCCACGGGAGGATGTTCGAGTGGTGATCGAGCAGGGTCGTGACGACGATCGGCCGCGCGGCGAGCTCGTCGAGCGTCGCTGCGATTTCGGGTGCGCTCGCCGTGAGCGCGTCGCGCACAGCCGACGGCGCTGCGCCGCCTGGGAAGCGCTTGAGCGGCAGGCGCAGCTCCGGCGGGAAGAGCGCGCGGGCGAGGAAGTTGATGCTGCCGGTCGCGCCGTTGCCGGGAAGCAGCACCACGTCGCCGGCGGGATCCCAGCCGACGAGCCGACCGACCGCCTCGCGCGTGGCTTCTATCGCCTCGGTCGTCGCGCGTCCCGCGCGGTGCGCGGTCGTGTGCGAGTTCGCCGACGCCGCCTCGAAGTAGCGCGCGAGACCCTCGTGCACCGCGCGCGGCATGAGCGCCGTCGCCGTCGCGTCGAGGTACACGCGCCGCCGCGTCGCCGCGCCGCCGTCGAGCGTGCGCACCTCGTCGCGACGCGCGAGCCCGAGGAAGTCGCCGGCGAGGCGCGCGAGCAGATCGCGGGGAGGCGGGAGCATCGCGTCTCGATCATAGCCGTCGCGCCGTCGCCGGGCGAGGGCGGCGCGTGCGCCGTGCGCCGATTCACGTCTGCGTGCCGCGGCAGAGTCGCGGTATCATGGCCGCCGTGCGCGCTGCCGCCGCCGTATCGCTGCTGGCCGCCGCTGGTTGCTCCGCGGGCCTGGCGACGATGCAGCCGGCGCAGACGCTGCCCAAGGGCGGCTGGCACGCGGGCGCCGGCGTCAACGTGCAGATTCCGGTCACACGTACGCTCGAGGTGCTCGACGCGGCTCAGGACATCGACGATAGCTACGTCAAAAACCCGGACTACACGCCGACGGAGGAGGAGCAGCATCGCTACCAGGACGCCATGCTCGGCCTCGCGCTGAGCGCGCCCGGAGCGACGGTCGATCTCATGCTGCGACACGGCTTCGCGCGCCGCTTCGACGCCGGGGTGCGCTTCACCACCACGGCGGTGCACGCCGACGGCAAATATCAGTTTCTCGGCGAGGGAGACGGCAGCGGCTGGGACGGCGCGATCTCGCTCGGCTACGCCCATCACCTCTTCGACAGCCTCGTCTTCGACGTGCTCGAGCACCTCGGCATCGACGACTTCGCGCGCGAGGACCTGCAGATTCCGCTCATCTTCGGACGCCGCATGGGCCAATGGGGCTTCCTGTGGGGCGGCCCGAAGTACGTGCTGACCTACTACGCGGTCGACGCGCGCATCGCGAACGCCGCAGAGGTCGAATCGACGGAGGGGTTCGTGCACTACGTCGGCGGCTTCGCCGGCGTGGCGCTCGGCTGGCGCTGGGTTCACGCGATCGCGGAGCTGACCGTGATGGACCTCATCGCCAAGCCGACGATCGCGGGCCGCGAGGTCGACGTGGGCGGCATCATCGTCGTCCCGTCGCTCGGGCTGATGGCGCGCTGGTGAGGACCTACTCGCCCAGCCCGGGCGCCTGAAAGCCGTTTCCGTCGGCGTCGACGAAGATCGGGTTCGACACGGCGAAGGCGTGCTTGCCCGGCAGCGCCGGCGCGAGATCGCTCGCTCCGTCGGCGCGCACGACCACCCAGGTGTCGGCGGTGAGCGTGAGCGCGATCGTTTCGGCGAGCCACACCGGCGGATCGGGCGCGGCGGCCTCAATGGTGGCGAGGGCGACGCCGTTGCCGACGATCGTGATCGCATCGACGGGCATCCACGAAGGCGCGCGCACCTCGACCGTGAGCGTCACCTCGCCGGCGCTGCCGTCGACGTCGGCGCCGGGCGGCTGGCCGTCGATCGCGACTTCCAGGAACGGCCCGGCGCTTACGATCGCGTTGCCCGAGCGAAAGCCGTCGGCGACTTCTTCGGGGAGAAGCGCCGCCGGATTGCTCTCGTCGAGAGCGACGTACGTGCGGCTGAAGCCGACCCAGCCGAAGCCGTGCTCGTCGGACACGCCGGTGCCGACGATGCGGCGGCCAAGGTTGAGCAGCGAGTACCAGTCGCGCAGCAGCTCCTCGGCCTGCCCGTAGTCGTCGCTGTTCATGATCTCCATCAGGTCGAAGTCGTCGCTCCAGAAGAACGGATCGCCGATGGTGCCGGTCGCCGGATCCCACCCGGAGGCGGCGAAGAAGCCGGAGTTGCGGCGGCCGTGGTTGATCTGAATGAGCTCCGCCGCGAGATCGTCGCGCATCCTGCCGAAAAGCGTGTCCGTCGTGTGCGGTCCGCCCGACCACCAGCGCACGGCGCCGCCGCTCGGCGCGTCGAGCTGCACGATCGGAAACGGGTTGAAGTGTCCGGCGAACGGTGGCGACACCTCCTCCGCGAACACGAACGAGAGCCGCTCGGCGACGCCCATCTCGAGGATCGCGGGCCCGTAGTCGACGACGAAGTCGTGGTCGGACGAGACGAAGAAGTCGAGCCCCTCGCCCATGATCGTGCCGACGCGATCGACGTTCGGACACTCGCCGTCGAGGCTCGCCGCGGCGTGCACGTGCGTGTCGACGGAGAGGTAGCCCGCGTGATCGACGACGTCGGCGACGACGAGATCGTCGATCACGAGCGTGCCGCCGTCGGGCACGACGACGGCTTCGCGCAGGTCGAGCTCGGCGTCGAACCCGTGCGTGACGACGAGGTCGTAGGTCCCCGGCGCGAGGGCGCCCTGGATGCGGCCGTCGACCGTCCAGAAGGTCTTCTTGGCGCTCGCGTAGTCGCGTTCGCCGAGCATCGCGTCGGGAGGGCTCGGGTCGCCAGCCGAAAACGAGAAGATGGCGCGCGCGGGCGACGGGGCGCCGCTCCCGTCGACGATCGTCAGGTCCACGGCGCCGGCGCGTCCGAGCACGGGGTTGGCCGTCGCCTCGACGCCGGCCGAAGCGGTCACGCGCACGGGCGCCGACGGCTCGCGCCCCGCCGCGAAGGGAAGCTGAAGCTCGCGTCCGCCGCCGCGCGCGACCTCGCGCCCCTGATCCTCGGCGACCGCCACGACGTCGTAGTCGCCGGCGGGAACGCTCGCCGCGAACGCGCCGTCCTGCCCGCTCGCCGCGGCGGTGACCCACGACGCCTTGCCGCCGTCCACGCGCACGAGGTGGACACGCGCGCCGGCCACTTCGTCGCCGGTGGAGTCGCGCACGACACCGCGTACCGTCGAAAGACCCGGCTCGCCGCGGATCGCGAAGGCGTCGCGCGTGGTCGACGCCACGTCGGGGCCGACCGCCAGGTAGCGTACGATCTCGACGGTCTCGTCGGTGCCGAGCTCCGGCTCGTCGATCCAGTAGAGGAAGATGCCGGTGCCGCCGAGCGCGGCGATCAGACTGCCGACGGCGCTGCCCAAGCGCCGGCCCGCCGGTGCGAAAACGGTCGTCGCGAGCTGCCCCCAATCCTCGACCGCGCCGCCCCAGGTCGCGCTCTCACCGCTGCCGCTGGCAAAGCCCGCGCCGTCGACGAAGCCGGCCGCGTGGTCGTTGCTCAGCACGACGAAGTCGCCGATGCCGAGCGGCGACGTGTGCGTTCCGCGCGCGACGACGCGCGTGCGGATCTCGAGCACGCACGAATCGGGCGCGAGCAGGTAGTCTTGCACGACCTCGAGGTGCTGCGGCTGGCCGGCGCCGCCGAGCAGCCCGGTGATGATCTCGAGCGGCGTGTCGCCGCCGACCGCGCGCACGACCGCCGCGCCGCCCTTGCCGCCGTCGTCGAGCACGCCGACCTCGTCGGCCTCGAAGGTCGAGGTCACTCCGAAGACGGTGACCAGCTCGTCGATGAGATCGTGTCCGCGCGCGCCGTCGGGCCGCACGATGTCCGCGTCGATCACCGCGCCGGGGCTCGCCGCGTAGCCGTTGCCCGGCCGCGCGTCCTGGATGACGAAGCGCGCACACGCGTTGTAGAGGAGAAAATCGCCCGGCTTCCCCTCGGCGGAGTCGTGCGCGATGAGCGCGTGCGCCGAGTCGATGGTGACGCGCCCCGCGCGCGCTTCGCCGGGCGCGGCCGGCACGCCGGGATCGACGCCGTCGTCAAGCGTCACGCCCGCGTCGCCGGACGGCGCGCCGCCGTCGCCGGTGACGGCGCCGCCCGAGCCGCTTCCGCAGGCGGCGATCGGCAGGACGGCGAGGAAGCGGAGGCTCGACAGGTTGATGGACATGGGCGGGAGGATACGCCGTCCGCGGCGGCATGACCTATCGCGGGCGCGGCTTTCCCCGTTTCATTTCTGCGCGGAGCCCTTCGATCTCGCGCTCGAGCGCTTCGATCTGGCGCGCCTGTACCTGCACGGCCGCGACGGCGAGACTGGCGTAGGCGTAGAGATCGACGTGATGGCCGTCGGCGGCGACGGCCGGGCTCGCCTCTTGGTCGTCGATGATGAAGCCGAGGCGCTCCCTGGCCGCCGCTCCCTCGGCCTTGTAGCGGTAGGTGGCGAGGCGCGTGCGAAGGATCTCGTCGTGCAACGCTTGCAGGCCGTCGTCGTCGACGTACGCGATGTCGCGCTTGACGCCGCGCCGCGACTCGCAGCAGCAAACGCCGCAGCCGCAGTCGAGACCGTCGGCCTGTTCCGCACAGTAGCCTTCGGTCGCGCACTGCTCGATGCCGATGCATCCGCACGACGGACAACCGCCCGCGCAGCCGTCCGGCACCGGAACGCAGTCGTAGCCCGACGCGCCGACCGGTCCCCACGTCGTCACGCAGACCGAGTTTTCCGCGCAGGTCATGTCCCCGCACGCGCCGCCCGTCCCGACCGCGCACTCGCCTTCCGACTCGGCCTCGGCCTCGGACTCGGCTTCGGCTTCCGACTCGGCTTCAGCTTCGGCCTCGGACTCGGCTTCGGCTTCCGACTCGGCTTCGGCTTCCGACTCGGACTCGGCTTCGGACTCGGCTTCCGACTCGGCCTCGCCCTCCGTCTCCTCCCCGCCG
>JBBTFH010000110.1:0-58519 GCA_038041915.1 Myxococcota bacterium | reverse complement strand
CTCGGCTTCGGACTCGGCTTCCGACTCGGCCTCGCCCTCCGTCTCCTCCCCGCCGCAACCCGATGCGGCGACGAGCATCAGCAGAGCCCAAAAGAGCACGCGCGTTGGTCGTTTCATGATTCCCTCCTCGCACCTATGGTACTCGCTGTGCGTGGCCACGGGATAATGCCGCATTTGCGTTTTGCGAGCGAGGCTGCTACAAGCCCGCTCGCAGTTCACGCGCCCCCGAACGGTTCGGATCACCTCCTTACACGCGTTCCCACGGGAAATGAGGGCCAGGGCGAGGCGGCTGCGATCGCGTGTCCCGTATTGCGCTGGAGCCCCACTTGGACCCTCACGCCCCATCCCTGTTCACCACGCTCGGTCTCTCGCCCGCGTCGCTCGAGGCGCTCGAACGCGCCGGCTACCACACGCCCACGCCTATCCAATTGCAGGCGATCCCGCCGGCGCTGGCCGGCCGCGACGTGATCGGTAGCGCCGCGACCGGCACCGGCAAGACCGCCGCGTTCGTGCTGCCGCTCGTCGAGCACCTCGCCGGGCGCCACGGCACGCTCGCGCTCGTGCTGGCGCCGACCCGCGAGCTGGTGCAGCAGATCTGCGAGCACGTCGCCATGCTCGGCGGCTCGCGCCGCGTGCGCGCCACCGAGATCATCGGTGGGCTCGGCTTCGGGCCGCAGGTCGCGGCGCTGCGCGAAGGGCGCCAACTGATCGTCGCGACGCCCGGCCGCCTGATCGATCACCTCCAGCGCGGCACCGCGCGGCTCGACGCGATCGAGATCCTCGTCCTGGACGAAGCCGATCGCATGCTCGACATGGGCTTCAAGCCGCAGCTCGACCGCATCCTGGCGCGCCTCCCGCGCGAGCGGCAGACGCTGCTCTACTCGGCGACCATGGCCGGCGAGGTGTCGGAGTTCGCGCGTCGCCACCTGACCGATCCCGCGCGCGTCGAGATCGTTCGCAGCGGCACGGTGGCCCCGCGCGCGTCGCAAACCGCGTACCTGGTGGCGCAGCAGGCCGACAAGCCGGCGCTGCTGTCCGCGCTGCTCGCGCAGGACCAGGCGAGCACGCTCGTGTTCACACGCACGCGCCGCCGCGCGGATCGCGTGGCGAAGGCGCTCGCGCGCGACGGCCACGCGACGGCGACGATCCACGCCGATCGCTCGCAGAGCCAGCGCCAGCGCGCGCTCGGCGAGTTCAAGGCCGGCATCGTGCGCGTGCTGGTCGCGACCAACATCGCGGCGCGCGGGCTCGATGTCGAGGAAATAGGCCACGTCGTCAACTTCGACCTTTCGGACGTTCCCGAGGACTACGTGCACCGCGTGGGCCGCACCGCGCGCGCCTCGGCGGCCGGACGCGCGTCGAGCTTCGTCGCCCCCGAGGAGCTCTCGCTGCTGCGCGACATCGAGCGCTTCACCCGCGCGCCGATTCCGCGCGGCCAGCTCCCGAGCGGGCTGCCGGCGCCGTCGATGTCGAGACTGCTCGAGCCGGCGTCCTCGCGCGGGCCGCGCCGGCGCTTCGGCTTCGGCGCGCCGCAGGCCGCGCGCTTCTCACGCCTGCCGCGCAACTAGCTCGCCAGCCGTCTTCATTCGGTCGAGAGCGTCGCTCTTGCGGCGCCTCCTACTGCCAGTAGTAGCTCAGCGTGTAGGCGCCGCAGGCGCCGAAGTAGCCGTCCACGATCATGTACCAAAGGCCGCGGTTGGCCACGCCGCTCGTGACCTCGGAAGCCGGACCGCAGAAGTTGTCGTTGCAGTAGCCGGACCCGGCGCAGGTCGTATCGCCCTCGAAGATGCCCAGGACCGTGTCGTAGCCGGCGCCGCCGCCGCTGCAGAAGCTGGCGCGCAGCGTGCGCCCGGGGCAGCCGTGGAAGTAATAGAAGACGTCGTTCGCGCCCGAGTTGCAGCCGAAGGTCCAGTCGTCGCCGCGGCTGCACGTGCTCGAAGCAGTCGTCGTGGCCACGCCGACCGGCGGCTCCAGGGGGAAGAGGTCGGAGCCGAGCGTCCCCGCCGTCGGCGCGCCGCAGGCGGACGGCTCGTACATGAGCGTGTAGGCGCCACCGTCGCCGGTCTTGGGCTTGACCGAGACGAAGTAGGTGCCGGCGGTGAGGTGCGCCGCGAGGGCCGACTGCGTGGTGTCGCAGGAGTCGTCGTCGCAGTAGAGCGGCGAGGCGCCGCAGCTCCCGCTGTGGATCGAGAGGACGGTGTCGAACGCCGTGCTGCCGCCGCCACCGGTCAACGTGTCGATCGAGACCATCTGCGGCGAAAAGAGCGTGAAGCGGTACCAGTCGGTTCGCGCGACGGTCGATCCGGCGCAGACCGGCGCGGTGATGGGATAGGCGTTCGACGACGTGTCGCCCGCGATTCCCACGCCGGTTCCGCCGCTGATGTCGGTGCCGCCGGCGAGGAACGTGGAAGTCGCGCCGCAGACGCTGCACGCGTTCTCGCAGCAGTCGCCGGTGGCGAGGCAGACGCCGGAGCACGAGCAGCCGCCGCCACTGCCGCCGCACTCGCCGCCGCCCGCGGCGCACTGGCAGGCGGCGTCGGCCGAGTCGGCGCCGCCGCCGCAGTCGTAGTCGAAGCCGTTGCCGCAGACCTCGAGCACGTCGCCGCTGGTAGAGCAAAAGGTCGCGTTGGCGCCGCTGCACACGTAGGTGTCGTCGGCGCACGAGCCGGCGTCGGGTCCGTCGCAAGCGGTCCCCAGCGCCGAGATCTCGCATACGCCGCCGCAGCCGTTCGTGCCGGGGGCGTCCACGCCGCCCGTGCAGTCGTCGTCGGCGCCGTTGCAGATCTCCACGTTGTTGGCGCCGGTGGCGCAGATCGAACCGTTGGCGCCTTCGCACACGAAGTAGTCGTCGACACACATGTCCGTGTCGGGCCCGTCGCAAGAGCTGCCGAGCGCCGGCCAGACGGTGCACGCGCCGCCGCAGCCGTTCGGGCCGGGCGTGTCGATGCCGCCATCGCAGTCGTCGTCGATGCCGTTGCAGATCTCCGCTCCCCCGGAGCCGGTCGAACAGGTCGTCGCATTCGCGCCGTCGCACGCGTAGACGTCGTCGAGGCACTCGTCGGAGTCGGGGCCGTCGCACGGGCCGCCGGTCGGGGGCGTGAGCGTGCATGCGCCGCCGCAGCCGTTTGCCCCGGGCGTGTCGATACCGCCGTCGCAGTCGTCGTCCGCTTCGTTGCAGATCTCGGGCGTGTCCGCGCCCTCCGCGCAGCGCGTGCCGTTCAGACCGTCGCAGACGATCGCGTCGTCCGCGCAAAGGTCGGAGTCGGCGCCGTCGCACGGGCCGCCGAGCGCCTGCGCCAGCTCGCACGCGCCGTCGCACGCGTTATCGCCCTCGTCGATGACTCCGTCACAGTCGTCGTCAACGTCGTTGCAGACCTCGCACACGCTCGGGCAGCCGCTGCCCTCGTCGACGGATCCGTCGCAGTCGTTGTCCTCGCCGTCGCAGGTCTCGGCGCCCGTGGGCACGCAGGACAGCTCGCAGCCGTCGATCGGGCTCGCGTTGGCGTCGAACATTCCCTCGGGGCAGCCGTCGATCACGCCGATCAGCGGGACGTCGTAAAGGGACACGCCTTCCTCGGCCGCCTCGTCCTCGATGGTCAGGCGCAAGAACTCGGCCGGCAGCGAGCCCCCGTCGTCGGCGGCGGTGAAGGAGACGCGCGCGTGGACGACGTTGGGTGCGGCAAGCTCCGACGGCGGCAGCAGCAGCAGCGGCCACTCCGGCGCGACCTCGACGCCGCCGTCGAGCACGAACGCCGTGGCGGCGAAGAGCTCGGACCATTCGGTCGCGTCGGTCACGTCGGCGTCGAGCGCGACCAGCGGCGCCTGCTCGGTGCCGCAATTGTAGAAGGCCGCGAGGCGCTCCTCGGTCTCGCCGTAGGCGATGTCGTTGAAGTCGAGCGCCGCGAGCGAAGCGCAGCTCTCCGGCAGCGTTGGATCGAGCGCCAGGTCGGCAAGCGCGCAGGCGCAGACTTGCGGTTCGCCCTTGATCTGCGAGAGCAGCGGCACGGACAGATCCGGTTGATCGGGATCGTTGGAGCGCAGCACCAGCTCGCCGATGTCCTCCTCCGCGTCGGCCGGACGCAGCCTGACCGTGACGATGGTCGTCCCACCGTTGGGAATCTCGAGGCCGACGTCGCCCACCGGAGCGGCGGCGTACTCGGCGAGCGCGCCCGGCTCGATCAGATCGATGGTGTCGATGACCAGCGTCCCCTCCCCCGTGTTCGTGACCGTGAGGTCCATCGGCACGTCGACGCCGATGAGCGGGTTGCCGAAGTCGAGCTCCGTCGGCGAAACCAGGATGTCGGGATCGCCGCCCGGCGTGACCGGTCCGTCGCCGCCGCCGCCGCGCCCGTCCGACGGATTCACGCAGCGCCCCTTCGCGCCGCACATCTGGCCCGGACCGCAGTCGGTGTCGGCCAGGCAGGAAACGCCGTCGTCGTCGGCGCCGCCCGCGCCGTCGCCGCCGCACCCGCCGACCCAAAGCCACATGATGCCGATCACCCGAGCGTGCGCGCGCATGGTCGCAGACTAACCGACTGGCGACCGCGGGCAACAGCGGTGCACGTTCCCCGGAGTTGATGGTGGTTCGCGGGGTGACACGCATGCGTCGCCGCCCGCTGGCGCGCCGGCCGACATCGGCCGCAACCTCAAGGAGCGGCGCTACCCGGTCAGACGGACCGCGATCTCGCCATTCTTCATCTCGACGCGCACCTCGCCGCTCGCGACCTCGGCGAACGACTCGAAGGCGGCGTCCTCGAGGTAGCGCGTGAGGATGCTCGCGAGGCCGCGCGCGCCCGTCTCGCGGCGCAGCGAGTCCTGCACGATGTGGTCGAGCACCGAGTCGTCGACGACCAGGCGCAGCCCCTCGTCCTCGAACTCGCGCGTCAGCCGCTCGATCACGTTCGTGTACAGGATGTCGCGCAGCGTGCCGAAGGCGAGCGCCTCGAACGGGATGATGCGGGTGAAGCGCGCCATCAGCTCGGGGAGGAAGCCGTACGCCTGGAAGTTGGCGATGTTCTCGACCTCTTCGGCCGTGAAGGTCACCGCGATCTGATCCGGCGAGGTCCGCCGCGGGCCGTTCCGTCCGAAGCCGATGTGATCCGACGCGCCGCGCCGCCGCGCCACCTGCTGGAAGCCCGAGAATGCGCCGCACGCGACGAACGCGATGTCGCCCGTCGACATGACGAGGTGGTCGCCGTAGGTCGAGTGGGTGAGTTCGAGCGGCACGACCACTTCGCTCGCCTCGAGCATCTTGAGCAGCTCGCGCTGCACGCCCATGCCGGTGACGTCCTTGGTCGTGCCGGCGCCGGCGAAGACGGCGTTGTTCTGTCCCGACGCGATCTTGTCGAACTCGTCGAGGCAGATGATGCCGATGGACGCGAGCAGCGGGTTGTCGTCGGCGGCGTGCAGCAGGCGCGTGATGATCGTGTTCGGATCCTGCCCGACGTAGCCGGTCTCCGAGTAGGTCGTGATGTCGACGATCACCGTCGGCAGCTTGAGCACGTGCTGGAAGAGCAGCTCGACCAGGTGCGTCTTGCCGCAGCCGGTCGGTCCCATCAGCAGGGTGTTCGACTTCGGCATGAGCTGCTCGCGCTTCGCGCCGTCGAGGTAGACGCGCTTGATCCGTCGCGCGTGCCGGTAGGCCATGAGGGCGACCGACTTGCGCGCGCGGTCCTGACCGCGGTAGCCGAGCTCCTCGAGCCGGTCGAAGGTCGCCTTGGGCGGCAACACCGGCAGATCACGGACGAACTTGATGAAGTGCTCGAGGCCGGACTTCCGATACTTCTTCAGGTTCTCCATCGGCTCGCTCGGCGTCCTCCCACCCGGTGTGAATCTCCTACTGGAACAGGCTCCTGACGTCCGGCAGGGCGTCCCGCAGGTCGGCGGACGTTGTGCAGAGGTACTCGGCAGCCGTGTCCATGGAAATCAGCTCGCTATCCAGTGCCGCCACCACGACACGGCAGAAGCGTCCCCTGCGAGTGATCGGCGTGTCGATCGGGAAATAGTCCGCTGTGAACGATTCCTGCGCCTGCGCGTCCGCCGGAGGCCGCAGGCTCTCCACCGTCAGCGATTCCAGCGGCGCCCAGCGGTTGAGGCCGTTCCAAACCTGGTAGCGGCAAGCGGTGAAGCTCACGCCGAAGTGCTCCATGACGGCGCGTAGCTTCGCCGATTGCGAACCAACCGCCTCATTGAAAACTCGGACCGCCTCCTGCTGCGGAGCGATGAACTGCACCGCAAACGCGTTGGCACGCTGCTCGACGGGATCGTGGAGATCGTCAGGACGACTATCGAGGTCGTCATATTGGTCGACCCGCAGGTCGCGGAGGTCGGTCGGGAGATCCCAAAGGATGTGGCCGATCTCGTGCGCATAGGTGGACCGCCTGACCCACGCGTTGTCGTTGGACCCCTGTGTGTTGACGACGAGTATGCGTACGCCGGCTGACGAAATCGTAGCGCCGGCGATTCGCTTCGGCAGGTCGGCTTGCACGACTGGAATGCCAAGCAGATCCTCGCAGATCGCTCGCAGCGAACTCGTCAGCGACCGGCCGCCCAAGCCGAGCGCCCGGCGGGTTTCGTCTGCCAAGGCGTAGCCCTGCTCGTAGCGCGGAAAGTCGGGATCCAAGTAGACCGGCCTGGGCAGAAAGGTGGGCGGTGTGGGTTCCATGCCCAGCCAGTGTTCCAGTCGCTTCTGCGTCCGGCCTACCCAGTGGGCCTCGGCCAAGGTCAGCACCGCGCGTGGGGTCAGCACCGACGACTTTCCGCCGATCGTCCGCAGTCGCACGGCGAGCTCGGCCGTCGAGGCACCCGCGTCGCGCCGCGAGATGCGGTGTTCGTCCAGACCGAGTACGCGCGCGATGCGCTCCAGACGGTGGATCGGCACGCTCCGCTTGGACTCCTCGGCGTCGCGCACATCCGCTGAGTTCATCCGCGCCCTGTTGGCGACGTAGTCGAGGTCGAGGCCGAGCGCCAGTCGACGATCCTTCAGGTTGAGGCTCGCAGTGTCGTGTGAGTCGCAGATGATCGCCGAACCGCTGTCGTTCGCCTCTCGGAGCACGTCGAGACCATGGTCCATCAATGCCTCCCAGGCGGTGAGCACTCTCCCGCGGGCTCCGTCGCTCCATTCGGCAAGCGCGTCCTGCCCGCGGACGAACCGGCGCCTGGACGAACGCGCGCGTTCTTCCGGCGTCCGCCCGGTCGATTCCGAACCGAACAGAGCGATCAGTTCCCTATCGGTCATCGTCGTCCCCTTCTGCGCGATACATCCTTGCGGGCCGGTTCTCTTGCTCGTCCCATCCGAGGCTAGTCGCTTCGTAGCCGAACGCGCGAAAGACGTCGACGAGGTCGGCGAGCTCCTCTGGCGTTCCCGGCCCGTAGCGCCCCGACGCGCCGCTGATCCAGACGCTGCAGGTGGTGCTCTCCGCGAACCAGAGTTCTCCGCCTGCCCAGGCCGGCAGACCGCCCGTGAGGTTGGTGTGCTTGACGACCCGGTCATTCAGCGTGGAGGCCACGGCCGCCATTTCCAAAATGTAGGGTATTCCAGATTGGTCGAGAATCCACAGGTGGGTTCCGGTCGCCTGCTCCCCGACCCCCTTGGGCCAGCCGGGCGCGACACCCCGGGCGGGAGCCGGTTCGAGCGAGCACACACCCTCCGTCCGAAGCAACCGGCGGAGCTGATCCTCGTGTGTGATGCGCGCAGCATCCGGCTCCCGCGCGGGGTACTTCGACCGAAGCCAGGCTGCCTTGGTTGGCCCATCCAATTTGGCGGCAAGAAACCATGAGGGCAGCGTCAGCGCAAGTCAGGTCGGTTTGGGTCGGTTAGGCTCGGTTGGGTCCACCGGTCGCGTCCGGCCGCGCGCTTGACAGTCTCGGTGGTGACAGGCGAAAGCATCGTCGTGGGCAGGCGCGGCGATCTCGCGTGGGCGGCGCTGGTCGTCGGCGTCGTCGGGATGATGGTCGTCCCGGTTCCGACCTGGCTGCTCGACCTGCTGCTGACCGCGAACCTGGCCGGCTCGGCGCTGGTGCTGCTGCTCGTGCTGCGCGCGCCCGATCCGCGCCGGCTCGTCTCCTTCCCCACGATCCTGCTGCTCGCCGCGCTGCTGCGGCTGGCGCTCAACGTCTCGTCGACGCGCCTGATCCTGCTGCAGGCCGACGCCGGGCAGGTCATCCGCGCGTTCGGCCAGTTCGTCGTCGCCGGAAACTTCGTCGTCGGCGCCGTCGTGTTCCTCGTCCTGACCATCGCGCAGTACGTGGTGATCGCGCGCGGCTCGGAGCGGGTCGCCGAGGTGGCGGCGCGCTTCACGCTCGACGCGCTACCCGGCAAGCAGTTGGCCATAGACGCCGACCTGCGCTCGGGCGCGATCCACCCCGAGGAGGCGCGGCGGCGGCGCGCGACCGTCGAGCGCGACTCGCAGCTCTTCGGCGCGATGGACGGCGCAATGAAGTTCGTCAAGGGCGACGCCGTGGCGACCATCCTGATCGTCGTCGTCAACATCGCGGGCGGCCTCGCCATCGGCATCTTTCAGCGCGGCCTCGCGCCCGAGGAAGCCGTCTCCATCTATTCGATCCTGACCATCGGCGACGGGCTGGTCGCGCAGATCCCCGCGCTGCTGACTTCGGTCGCCGCCGGGCTCGTGGTCACGCGCGTCACCGGAGGCGACGCCGCGCCGCTCGGCGCCGACGTCGGAGCGCAGGTGCTGGCCGATCCGGGGCTGGTCGGCTTCGTCGCGGCGCTGCTGGCCGCGCTGGCGATCGTGCCGGGCCTTCCGGCGGTGCCGCTGCTCGTGCTCGCCGCCGCGGGCGGCGTAGCGGCGCTCGGGCTGACGCGCCGGCGACGACGCGCGCGGGCCGGCGCGCGAGAAGGGCAATCGCCGCTCGTGCTGCGCCTCGGCGAGGGCCTGCGTGCGCCCGACGTCGACGCGATCCGCGCACGCGTGCAGGGCGAGCTCGGCGTGGCGCTGCCGGTGATCGCCGCCTCCCGCGACGCGTCGCTGCCGCATGGCGGCTGGACGCTGCGCATCGGCGGGGCGCCGGTTTCGCGCGGCGTCGTGGCCGCCGACCGGCTGCTGCTCGGCGACGAGGCCGAGAGTCTCTCGCGCGGCCTCGCCGTCTCCCTCGCGCGCCACGCGCACGAGCTCCTCGGCGTGCAGGAGACACGCGCGTTGCTCGACGAGCTCGACGCCACCCACCCGGCGCTCGTGCGCGAGGTCGTGCCCAAGCTCGTCCCGCTCGGCGTCGTCGCCGAGGTGCTGCGGCGGCTCGTCGCCGAGGGCGTCGGCCTGCGGCCGCTGCACGAGATCGTCGAAGCGCTCGGCGCGGCCGCCGGTGGCGACAACGGCAGGCGCGACGCCTCGGTGCTGGCCGAGCACGTGAGGCGCGCGCTGAGGCGGCGTATCACGCACCACTTCGCGCCCGACGGCGATGGCCTCGACGCGTACCTGCTCGACCCGATGGTCGAGGACGCTCTGCGCGGCCCATCGCTCGAGCCCGAGATCGCCGACGACATCCGCCGCGCCGTGCGCAAGCAGATCGACGCGCGCGGTGGCGACGGCGAGCGCCCGCCGGTCATCGTCACGTCGGGCGATCTGCGACTCCACGTGCGCCGGCTGGTCGAGCACGAGATGCCCGATATCGCCGTCGTCGCCTACCAGGAGCTCTTGCCCAACCTGACCGTGCGCCCCCTCGGGCGCATCTCGGTCGCGACCGACGAAACGTAGAGCCCTCCCACCTGTGATAAAGGAGCGTCCATGTGCAAAAGCATGACCTACGCGCTGACGACCGCTTCCATCTTCCTCGTGACGGGCTGCGACGACGATGACGGCGGCGCGGAGTCCGAATCTGAATCCGAGGCGGAGTCCGAGGGGGTTTCGGGAAATCCGCTCGGCATCGACAACACGGCGCTGCCGTTCCCATCCTCGTACTACCTCGAGGCGGACGACTCGACGCCGACCGGCTGGCGCCTCGCGCTGATCGAAGACGATCTACCCGTCGTCACGTTCCAGGAGATCACCACCGACCCGGCGCCCTGGAACCGCGCCGACGGCTTCTCGCCGGCCGCGCCGATCCTCGTCCACTTCGAGCCGCGCCTCGACGGAGCGAGCCTTCCGCCGATCGACGATCCCGGCCAGAGCCTCGCGGCGGGCAGCCCGACGGTGATCGTCGACCTCGAGACCGGCGCGCGCGTGCCGCACTTCGCCGAGCTCGATCTCACCGCCACCGCGGACGATCGCCAGGCGTTGATCCTGCGCCCGCTGCAGCGTCTCGCGACCGCGCACGCGTACGCCGTCGGCGTCACGCGCGAGCTCCAGACGCTGGACGGCGATCCGGTCGCGCCGACTCCCGGCTTCCAGTCGATCCTCGATGGGAGCGCCGGCGACCCGCGCCTTGACCGCATCCGCGGGCGCTACCCCGACATCTTCGCGGCGCTCGAAGGCGCGGGCGTCGCGAAGGGCGACCTCGCGCTCGCCTTCGACTTCGTCACCGCCTCCGAGGAGTTCCTCACGCAGGACATCCTGGCGATGCGCGCGCAGGTGCTCGAGGCGATCGGCGAGCAGGGAGAGAACCTCGGCTACACCATCGACGCGATCGTCGAGGACGACCACGACAGCACGCTGCGCGTCATCACCGGAACCTACGGCGTGCCGGTCTTCCTGTCGGGCGGCGAGGAAAACTACGACAGCTACGGCGCGCTGGTTCGCGGCGACGACGGCCTGCCGGTCGCGCAGCGGACGATGCAAGCGAACTTCACGATGGTGATCCCGAAAATCGCCGAGGACGCGGCGCGGCGCCCGATGCCGCTCCTGCAGTACGGCCACGGGCTCATGGGCAGCTCGGAGGAGAGCAAGGCCGGTTGGCTGCGCGAGCTCGCGAACACCTACGGCTACGTCGTCGTCGCCCACGACTGGATGGGCGTCGCGGAGCCGGACGTGCCGGCGGTCGTGCGCGCGCTCGGCAACGCCAACGACTCGGAGATCCTGTTCGACCGCACCAAGCAGGGAACCGTCAACGCGATCGCGCTCACGCGCGTCGCGCGCTGGCAGCTCAGCCAGGACGAGGCCGCGAGCGTCGATGGCGAGCCGGTGATCGACACGTCGCAGGTCTACTACTACGGCAACTCGCAGGGCGGCATCTGGGGCACGACGCTGTGCGCGTACTCGCCCGAGCTTCAGAAGTGCGTGCTCGGCGTCGGCGCGGCCAACTACAGCACGATGCTTCAGCGCAGCGTCGACTGGCCGGGCTACGGCATCGTGCAGTACGGCGCCTACCCGGAGCGGATGACGGACCTGATCCTGATCACGCTCATGCAGATGATGTGGGATCCGACCGACGCCGTCACCGCGTCGTCGCACCTCATGTCGGATCCGTTCCCGGATACGCCGCTGAGGCCCGTGCTCATGCAGTGCGGCATCGCCGACTCGCAGGTGCCCAACGTCGCGACCGATTACCAGGCGCGCACGATGGGCATCCCGTACCTGGCGCCGGCGGTGCGCGACATCTACGGGATCACGCCGCGGGAGGGCCCGCTCGATTCGGCGCTCACGTACTGGGACTACGGCCTGGACCCGATCAAGACCAACAACGTCATGGGCGATGACAACGAGGTGCACGAGGCCGTACGGCGCTCGCCGGCGGCGCAGCGTCAGCTCGCGATGTTCCTGACGCCGGGCGGCCAGGTCGAGCAGACCTGCACGGGCGCGGACGGCGGCTGCTGGTGCGAGAGCGTCGCCGATTACGCCGCGGCCTGCGAGTAGCCCTCTGGAGGGCGATCTACCCCCTGTGTGATCGGATCACACAGGGGTCAACCCCGCGAAATTCCTCGATGTCGCGCACTGCACGAGATCGCTTCCGCCGGCTCTCGTACAGTGCGGCATCGCCGACTCGCCGGTGCCCAACGTCGCGAGCGACTATCAGGCCTGCGAGCAGGCGGCCTTCCGCTACGGCTTGCTGCCGAGGGTCGGCGGGGCGGGCGGCGCGGCGCCGGGGCGGTGGGCCCAGCAGGGGCCGGACTCGACCTCATCCTTCTCGGGACCGTAGCGACCCTCGAGGCGCGTACCGTCGGCGGAGATGACGAAGTAGCCGCGGCCCCAACGGTCGAGCGTGTGATCCTTCCAGTTGAAGCGCAACCGGTTGCCCTCGGCCTCGCCGAACAGCGCGCCGTGCGCGCCGTAGGTGCCGAAGGTCCAGGCATCGCGCTGATCGAGGTGGAGCGGGCCGAAGCTCGACTCCCACTTCCCGGTGAACGAAGCGCCGGGCGGAAGCGGCCCGGGCGCGGGAACGGGCGGAGCGGACTTGCAGGCGGTGACGAGCAGGAAAGCGAGGGCGAACCGCGACACGGCGTGGAAGCTATCACAGCCGCGAAGCCGCGTGTTATGCACGCGCCCATGTTCCGATCCGATCTGCTGAAGGACAAGGTTCTGGTCGTGACCGGCGGCGGGACGGGCCTGGGCAAGGCGATGGCGACGCGCTTCGGCGAGCTCGGCGCGTGCGTGGCCATCGCGGCGCGGCGCAAGGACGTCATCGACGCGACCGCCGCCGAGATCGCCGCGAAGACCGGCGCCAAGACGCTCGCCGTGCCCTGCGACGTGCGCGACTACGCGCAGGTCGAGAAGGCGCGCGACCGCGTGCTCGAGGCCTTCGGGCGCGTCGACGGGCTGGTCAACAACGCCGCGGGAAACTTCCTCGCGCCGAGCGAAGATCTGACGCCGGGCGGCTTCCGCGCCGTCGTCGAGATCGTGCTGTTCGGCTCGTTTCACTGCACGCACGTCTTCGGCAAGCAGATGATCGCGCAGGGCGGCGGCGGCAACGTCCTCTCGATCGTGACGACCTACGCCTGGACCGGCTCGGCCTTCGTGCTGCCGAGCGTGTGCGGCAAGTCGGCCGTGCTCGCGATGACGCGCTCTCTCGCCGTCGAGTGGGCGCACCACCGGATCCGGCTCAACGCCATCGCGCCCGGGCCCTTCCCGACGGAGGGCGCCTGGTCGCGCCTGATGCCGGGCGGCGGCGATCCGTCGGGCGTGCCGGGCGACATGCTCAAGAAGAAGGTGCCGCTCGGCCGCTACGGCGAGCACGCCGAGCTCGCCAACCTGTCCGCCTACCTCATGGCCGACGAGTCCGGCTACATCACGGGCGACTGCGTGACCATCGACGGTGGCGAGTGGCTCATGGGCGCGGGGCAGTTCAACTTTCTGACCGGCTACGATCGCGCCGCGGTGAAGCAGATGATGGCGGCGATGAAGCCGAAGAAGGGTTAGAGGCTGTGAACCAATCCCCTCCCGTCGCCAGGCTCGCGGGGCGGGCCCGTCTGCGGCGTCGCTCGTCGGTTGAATACCACAAGGTATTCGCCCTCCTCGCTCCTTGCATCCGGGCCCGCCGCGCTTCGCCTGGCTCGGTCCGGGGATTGATTCACAGCCTCTGATCCGCGTCGTCGTCGCGCTGCTCGTCGCCACCGGCGCCACCGCCGCGCCGGCCACCGCCGCGCCGATCGTCCGCTTCGAGGCCAACGAGACGGTGGCGCGAGAGTACTTCCTGACGCGCCAGCCGGAGCTTTCCCGCGAGACCTGCGCCGGCGCGCGCGGCCAGACCTGCGTCGCGAGATGGCGCGAGCGGATCTGGACTCCGTCTTGGCCGCGCCTACGGCGGCAGGCCGCCGCGCTCGAGGCGATGGCCGCACGCGCGCGCCTTGCCGACACGCTCGACGACGCCGCACGCTTCTTCGGCGTGATTTGGCCGCCCGACGCGCCGATCACCGTGGTCCTCGTACCGATCCCGGGCAAGCCGGAGACGACGCGGGCCAGTTCCGCCGGCGCGATCGTGCTCGTCGAGATGACGGAGCGTGAGGACGATCTCGCCGAGCGCTACGGCGTGATCGCGCACGAGCTTTGCCACAGCCTTTGGCGCGCGCGGAGCGATGCGCGGCGCCGGCAGATCGACGCCTGGTTCGCCGACGCGCCGCGCGCGCTCGCGCTGCTCGACGAGGCGCTCGCCACGGTTGTCGGCAACGTGCTCGCCGCCGAGCGCGCCGGGGCGCGACCCGCCGAGGACGACCGTTGGTACGACGATCCGGACATCGACGCCTTCGCGCGGGCGATTCTGCCGCTCGTACGCCGCACCGTCGAAGCACGCTGCCCGCTCGACGCGAAGTTCGCGGACGAGGCCAAGCGCTTGCTGCCGGCCGCGCCGATTCCGCGGAGGTGAGCGAGGGGGGGGGTTCTCAGCCCTGCGTGCCCGGCTCGCCCGGCACGAGGAAGAACACGTCGCGCGCATCGAGCAGCGTGACGCCGTCGCCCCACACCTCGATCGTGGCACGGAAGAGTTGGAGCTCGGCTGCCGGCGGCACCGTCGTGTTCATCTTGGGCACGATCTCGAAGCACACCGGCGTGCCGGGCTCGACGTCGATGAACGCGCCCCCGACGACGGTGAGCCCCGGCGTGCAGCCCGGCAGCGCAGCCGTCACGGGCACGATCTCGTCGATGAACGCCGCCACCGCGTCGACGGCGTCGCCGCCGGCATCGACGGCCTCGGCGCTGATGTCCAGCTCCACGAACGAGGTCAGCAGCGTGATGCCCGAGACGATCGTCGAGCCCAAACCTGTGCCGCTCGACGACACCGTGTAGACCAGCGGGCACTCGCCCGCGCCATTGGGCCACTCGCCGGCGCCGGACAGCCCGGTGCAGCACATACCGGCCGCGCACGCGCCTCCGAAGTCGGAGGGGGCGACGAGCGCGCCGGTCGAGGTCGCCGTACCGACGAGCTCGCCGCGCACGTCGCCCCAGCCTCCCTGGCTCGCGATGCCGACGACCTTCGCGCCGATGCTGTCGAGCGCGGCCAGCGCGGAAGCCTGCGAGTGCCAGCCGCTGAAGCAGCCGCCCCACCAGCCGCAGGCGGACGAGTAGTCGTTGTGGCTGATGGCGTCGGTCGCCTGCACGATGATCGGCAGCGCGCCCTCACGGAAGCCGGCGCCGCCGAGCGCGCCGATCTCCTCGCCGGCGGGAGGCGCCGCCGGATACGCCGTGGCGGGAGCGAACGCCGGCACGGAAGCCCCGCCGACCCAGATGCCTTCGCCGGTGGCCGCCTGATAGAGCGCCTCCCAGCCGCTCTCCGGGCCGTCGGCGCCACCACTCGCGTAGAGCGCCGACAGCGGCGCGGAGACCGAGGCGAGGCCCGCGCCCGTCGACACGGTCATCACGCGATGCTCGAGATCGTACGGCTGGTCTCCGCCCGAGCCGAAGTCGCCGGTGGGGAAGTCGCGGTACTGCGCCACGCCGAACGCGATGTCCGGCACGCTGGCGGCGAGACCGGGCACGACGGTCGAGGCGAGGCTCGACGACAGGTTCGAGATCTCGCCGCCCATGCTGCCGGTCGTGTCCACGAGCAGGAGCACGTCGGCGCGCACGATCGTCGTCGAGAACTCGAGGATGTCGCTCGCCGGCGTCGGCGGCTCTTCGAAGGGAACCTCGAAGATGAAGGCGCCGTCCGCCAGCGGGCTGTCGCCGGCGTCGGTGGGATCGGTCCCGGCGACCGTCTCGATCAGATCCGTGGCGCCGTCGCCGTCGGAGTCGGGATCCTGCGGGTCGGTGCCGAAGGCGGCCTCGTCGGCGTCGGCGAGGCCGTCGGCATCCGAGTCGACGTCCAGGAAGTCGAACAGGCCGTCGCCGTCGGTGTCGACCGGCGGCGTGGCGGGATCGGCGTCCCCCGCTTCGTCCGCGTCCGAGATTCCGTCGTCGTCGGAGTCTCCGTCGAGGTAGGCGAGCACGCCGTCGCCGTCGAGATCGATCAGCCCCTCGAAGAGATCGCCGATGCTGTCGCCGTCCGAGTCGGCATCGCCGTAGTCGGGCGTCCCGTCGCCGTCGGTGTCGCGCGGCGCGGCCGGATCGCCGCCGATCTCGATCACGTCGCCGATGCCGTCGCCGTCGTCGTCGTCGTCGGCGAAGCTACCGATGCCGTCGAGGTCCGCGTCGTCCGCGCCTTCGATCGCATCCGCGATGCCGTTCGCGTCCGAATCCGAGTCGAGGTAGTCGGGAATGCCGTCGCCGTCGCTGTCCACCGCCGGCGTGGCCAGATCCGCGTCGCCCGCCTCCACCGCGTCGGGGATGCCGTCGCCCTCCGAGTCGTCGTCGAAGAAATCGGGGAAGGCGTCGCCGTTCGAGTCGAGGGGCGGGGTGGCGAGATCGTCGTCGCCCGCCTCCTCGGCGTCGGCGATGAAGTCCCCGTCGGCGTCGACGTCGATGAAGGCGCCGATGCCGTCGCCGTCGGGATCCGCCAGGCCTTCGATCAGATCGGGGATGGCGTCGCCGTCGGAATCAAGATCGTCGAGGTCCAGCACCCCATCGCCGTCGGTGTCGTTCGGGTCGTCAGGCTCCCCGCCGACCTCGACGATGTCGTCGATGCTGTCGCCGTCGTTGTCCTCGTCGATCCAAGCGCCGCGGCCGTCGCCGTCGGCATCGAAGTCGCCCTCGGTCGCGTCCGATACGCCGTTCGCGTCCGAATCGTCGTCGAGGTAATCGGGCGTGCCGTCGCCGTCGGAGTCGTCGGCGGGCGTCGCGAGCTCGAGATCCCCGGCCTCGATTTGGTCGTCGATCCCGTCGGCGTCGGAGTCCTCGTCGAGAAAGTCGGGACGGCCATCCTCGTCGCTATCGCGCGGCGCCGTCGAGACGTCGTCGTCGCCGGCCTCGACCGCGTCGGCGATGCCGTCACCGTCCGAATCGTCGTCGAGGTAGTCCGCGGCGCCATCGCCGTCGGTGTCGCGCGCCGCTCGCCGCCCCTCGGCCACGTCGGAGATCGTGTCGCCGTCGGCATCACCGAAATCGCCGCCGCCGAGCTCGCCCTCCGACTCGCTCTCGCCGCCCTGATCGCCGCCGTGAGAAGAAAACGCCGGCCCGCAGGCGGCGAGCAACAGGGGAACGCAGGCAACACGGACAAGCATGGCGGCCTCCTGGGCGCATCCTAGTCCCTCGACCCGGCCGCGCACAACGAAAGCCTCCGCTACGCTCGGCGGCTCTCCGAGACCTTGATGCGCGCTTCGGCCCAGGCGCGGTCGAGCACGGCGCGCTGAAACTCGGCGCCGGTCTCGCGGCTCCACGCGCGCAGCTTCTCGTCGGCGGCGGCGAGATCGCGGCGCGCGACCTCGACATCGACCTGGGCGGATTTTTCGCACGTCTCGGTCAATACGATCACGTGGTCGCGCGCGCCGACTTGCACGAAGCCGGCGCCGACGGCGACGAGCTCCTGCTTGCCGCCGTGGCGCAGGCGCAGCACGCCGGGGCGCAGGCCCGACAGCAGCGGCAGGTGCCCCGGCAGCACGCCGAACTCGCCCAGCACGCCCGGCGCGACGACCTCGTCGGCGTCGGCGGACAAAGCGGCGCCCCTCGGCGTGACGACTTCGACGTGAAGCGCCACCTTACGCCGCCTCCTTCGTGAGCTTGTCCGCCTTCTCGCGCACCTCGTCGAGCGTGCCGACCATGTAGAAGGCCTGCTCGGGTAGATCGTCGCAGCGGCCCGCGACGATCTCCGCAAAACCGGCGACCGTGTCCTTGAGCTCGCAGAAACGCCCCTGGATGCCGGTGAACGCCTCGGCGACGTGAAACGGCTGCGAGAGGAACTTTTGGATCTTGCGCGCGCGCGAGACCACCTGCTTGTCTTCCTCGCTGAGCTCGTCCATGCCGAGGATCGCGATGATGTCCTGCAGATCCTTGTAGCGCTGCAACAGCACCTGCACCGCGCGCGCCACGCCGTAGTGCTCCTCGCCGACGATCGAGGGCGAGAGGATGGTCGAGGTCGAGTCGAGCGGATCGACCGCCGGGTAGATGCCGAGCTCGGCGATCTGGCGCGAGAGCACCGTCGTCGCGTCCAGGTGCGCGAACGTGGTCGCCGGCGCCGGATCGGTGAGGTCGTCGGCGGGCACGTAGATCGCCTGCACGCTGGTGATCGAGCCCTTGGTGGTCGACGTGATGCGCTCCTGCAGCTCGCCCAGATCGGTCGCGAGCGTCGGCTGGTAGCCGACCGCGCTCGGGATGCGCCCGAGCAGCGCGGAGACCTCGGAGTTGGCCTGGGTGAAGCGGAAGATGTTGTCGATGAAGAGCATGACGTCCTGCCCTTCCTCGTCGCGGAAATACTCGGCGCAGGTGAGCGCGGACAGGCCGACGCGCGCGCGCGCCCCCGGCGGCTCGTTCATCTGGCCGTAGACGAGCGCGACCTTCGACTTGGCCGAATCGATGATCGGCAAACCGTTGGGCCCGTGCACGATGTGCCCCTTGGCGTCGAGCTCGGCCGCGATGACGCCGGCCTCCATCATCTCGTTCCAGAGGTCGTTGCCCTCGCGCGTGCGCTCGCCGACGCCCGCGAACACCGAGACGCCGCCGTGCTTCTTGCCGACGTTGTTGATGAGCTCCATCAGCAGCACGGTCTTGCCGACGCCGGCGCCGCCGAACAGGCCGATTTTTCCGCCGCGTCGATAGGGCGCGAGCAGGTCGACGACCTTGATGCCGGTGACGAACGGCTCGACCTTGACGCTCTGGTCCACGAACTTCGGCGGGTGGCGGTGGATCGGATAGTGCTTCTTCGCGTGGATCGGCCCGCCCTCGTCGACCGGCTCGCCGATGACGTTCATGATGCGGCCGAGCGTCTCGGGTCCGACCGGCACCTCGATGCCGGCGCCGGTGTTCTCGACCGGCATGCCGCGCACGAGTCCCTCGGCGATGTCCATGGACACGGTGCGAACGGTGCGCTCGCCCAGGTGCTGCGCGACCTCCAGGACCAGGTTGCCGGGCCTGTCGTCGATCGCCGGGTTGGTGACCCGAAGCGCCGTGTAGATCGCGGGAAGGTCGCCGGTGTCGAAGACGACGTCGACGACGGCGCCGATGACCTGCGAGATGCGTCCTGTGTGCTTCGGATCGGCCATTTGATGTTACCCCTTGAGCGCTTCGGCTCCGCCGATGATCTCCATCAGCTCCTTGGTGATCGTCGCCTGCCGCGCGCGGTTGAACTGCAGCGTCAGCCGCTGAATCATGTCGCTCGCGTTGTTGGTCGCGCTCTCCATCGCCGTCATGCGCGATCCCAGCTCCGACGCTATCGACTCGAGCACCGCGCGATAGAGCTGTACCTCGACGTGCAGCGGCAGCAGGTGGTCGAGCAGCTCGCGCTTGCCCGGCTCGTAGAGGAAGTCCACCGAGGCGAGGCCGACCAGCGGCAATGGCTCTATGGGCAGCAGCCGCTCGACGGTGACCTTCTGCGTCACGGCGGACTTGAACTCGTTGTAGACGAGGTAGGCCGCGTCGAGATTCTGCGCGAGGAACTCGTCGATGATCGCGCGGGCGATTTCGCGCGCACGCTCCTGCGCGACGTCGGAGGTCGAGCCGGGGAACTCGCGCCGGAGCGCAACGTGGCGGTGGCGGTAGTACTCACGCCCCTTGCGTCCAACGACCGACAGGTCGATCGCCTCGTACGAAGCCCGCCCGTCGCGCAGGAACGCGTCGGCGCGACGCAGGATGTTGGTGTTGAAGCCGCCACACAGGCCGCGATCGGACGTGATCACGACCAGTGCGACGCGCCTGGGCTCGCGCCGCTCGAGCAGCGGATGGTCCGTCGCGTCCGCGCGCGCCGCCAGCTCCGTGATCACCTCGTGCAGCCGCCGCGCGTACGGACGCGCCGCGATGATTCCGTCCTGAGCGCGCCTCAGCCGCGCCGCCGCGACGAGCTTCATCGCGCGCGTGATTTTCTGCGTCGACTTCGTCGACGTAATGCGCCGCCTTATGATCTTGAGAGAGGGCATCGATCCTGTCTAGGCGCCTACGCTGCGGCGCCCTTCGCTTCGGGCGCGAACGTCTTGTTGAACGCGTCGATCGCGGCGCGCATCCGCTTGTCGAGCTCGGGTTTGATCTCCTTCTTCTCGCGGATGTCCGTGAGCACGTCCGGGTGGTGCGCCTCGACGAACGAGAAGATCTCGCGCTCGTAGCGCTTGAGCGACGCGACGGGGAAGGCGTCGAGGTAGCCGTTGGTGCCGGCGAAGAGCATCAGGATCTGCTGCTCGACCGACATCGGCACGTACTGATCCTGCTTGAGGATCTCGACCATCCGCTCACCCCGTGCGAGCTGCCGCTGCGTCGCCTTGTCGAGGTCGGAGCCGAACTGCGCGAACGCCGCGAGCTCGCGATACTGCGCGAGATCGAGGCGCAGGCGCCCGGCGACCTGCTTCATCGCCTTGATCTGGGCGTTGCCGCCGACGCGCGAGACCGAGATGCCGACGTTCACCGCCGGGCGAACGCCGGCGTAGAAGAGATCGGGCTCGAGGTAGATCTGCCCGTCGGTGATCGAGATGACGTTGGTCGGGATGTACGCCGACACGTCGCCCGCCTGCGTCTCGATGATCGGCAGCGCGGTGAGCGAGCCACCGCCGAGCTCGGGGCGCAGCTTGGCGGCACGTTCGAGCAGCCGCGAGTGCAGGTAGAAGACGTCGCCGGGGTACGCCTCGCGGCCGGGCGGGCGGCGCAGGAGCAGCGAGAGCTGGCGGTACGCTTGCGCCTGCTTGCTGAGGTCGTCGTAGACGAGCAGCGCGTGGCCGCCATTGTCACGATAGAACTCGCCCATCGTGCAGCCGGCGTAGGGCGCGATGAACTGCAGCGGCGCCGACTCGCTCGCGCCGGCCAAGACGACGGTCGTGTACTCCATCGCGCCGGTCTGGCGCAGCCTCTCGACCACCTGAGCGACGGTCGACTGCTTCTGGCCTATCGCCACGTAGAAGCAGTGAACGCCCTTGCCCTTCTGGTTGATGATCGTGTCGACGGCGACCGCGGTCTTGCCGGTCTGCCGGTCGCCGATGATGAGCTCGCGCTGGCCGCGGCCGATCGGGATCATCGCGTCTATGGCCTTGAGGCCCGTCTGCAGCGGCTCGCGCACCGGCGCGCGCTTGACGATGCCCGGCGCCTTGATCTCGATGCGGCGCCGCTCCTTCGCCTCGATAGGCCCCTTGCCGTCGATCGCGATGCCGAGCGCGTTGACCACGCGTCCGAGCACGGCTTCGCCTACCGGGACCTCGGCGATGCGCCCGGTGCGCTTCACCGTGTCGCCTTCCTTGATCAGCGTGTCGTTGCCGAGCAGCGCGCAGCCGACGTTGTCCTCTTCGAGGTTGAGCACGATGCCGGTGACGCCGTGCGGGAACTCGAGCAGCTCGCCCGACATCGCCGACTCGAGCCCGTACAGGCGCGCGATGCCGTCGCCGACGGTGAGCACGGTCCCGGTCTCGAGGACGGCGACCTTGCGATCGTACTCCTCGATCTGCTTTCTAATTATTTGACTGATCTCTTCGGCGCGGATTTCCATGGGTCGTCTATCCCTCCACCAGTCGTTCGCGCAGCTCGCTGAGCCGCGCGCGGACGCTTCCGTCGTAGAGCAGCGAGCCGACCTTGAGCGTGAGGCCGCCCAGCAGCTCCGGCTCGACCTTCTTCTCGAGCAGCACGGTCTTGCCCGTCGCCTTTTCGAGCGCCTGCGCCAGCCGCGCCGCGACATCGCCTTCGAGCGGGCGCGCGCTCGTGACCTCCGCCCGGACGCGCCCGGCCGCCCGGTCGGCCATCGTGCGGTACTCGCGCTCGATGCTGTCGAGCTCGGCGAAGCGGCCGCGCTCGAGCAACAGCGCGAGAAACGATCGCGCCGTCGTCGAGACGCCGACGCGATCGAGCACGGCCAGCAGCGCCGCCTTTCGCTGCGAGAGTGGGAAGACCGGATTGCCCAGCGCCCCGCGCAGCTCGTGGCTGCCGCGCACCAGCGCCATCACCCGCCCGAGCTCCTCGCCGAACGCATCGCACCGCTGGCCCTCGAGGCCGATCTGCAGGAGCGCGCTCGCATAGCGCCGCGCGACGCCCGCGCCGATCATGGACGGGCCTCGCTCACGATTTTCACCAATTCCTCGGCGAGCTGCCGATCGACGTTCGCGTCGATACGCTCCCGCAGCAACTGCTCGGCGGCGCCGGCCGCGCGCGCCGCGAGCTCGCGCTCGAGGTCGAGGCGCAACTGCTTCCGCTCCTGCGTGATGGTGAAGTCGGCGTCGCGCTCGAGGCGCCCGACCTGCTCGAGCGCCGCCAGAATCAGCCGCTGTTTTTCGGATTCGGCCTCGGCGCGGACGCCGCCGACGATCGCGTCGATCTCGCGATCGATCGCCTGCAAACGCGCCTGGGTGCCGACCAGCCGCCCCGCGGCCTCGGCACGGGCGCGCTCGGCTTCCTCGATCTCGCGCACGATGCGCTCGTGTCGCGCGCGCACGCTGTCCTTGAGCTTCGGCCACGCGAGCTTCCTCAGCAGGAAGACGAGCGCAATGAAGTTCACCAGAGCCCATCCGATGCCCGGCGGACTCCAGCCGAACCAGAAGCCCAGGCTGGCGGGGTCGGCCCCGTGCTCCGCGGTGGCCGAGAGCAGCAGCCAGGGCGTCATTGGATCTCCCTGCCGAGCGCGCGCGAGGCGATCTTGCGCGCGAGCGCGTCGACCTCGGGCGCGAGCTTCGCCCGCAGGTCGGCGCCCATGCGCGCAAACTCTTCCTTGGCGGCGGCGAGGCGACGCGCCGCTTCGGCCCGCGCGACCTCAACGATCTCCTTCTCACGCGCGATGCCCTCGGCGCGCAGCCCGGCGCGCTCCTCGGCGGCCTGCGCCTTGGCCTCCGCCAGCCGCGCCTCGAGCTCGGCGAGTCGCAGGCGCGCCTCCGCTTCGAGACGCTCGGCCTCGCGAACACGCCCCAGAATCGCCTGGTCGCGCCGCTCGTGCAGGCGCAGGTACGGGCGGAAGAGCAGTTGGTTCAAGACGACGATCAAGACCAGGAAGAGCGCGAGCTGGATAACGAGCGTCAGGTCAACGTCGATCAGCGGGATCTCTTCCGACGTGGCGGCGAGAATGAGCGTGAACATCGCGAAGGCGGACGTGCGGTTAACACACGGGTTTGGGAGGGTCAAGCAACCCGGCGGCGCTGTGTCTACCCGGCGGCGCTGGGTCACGCCGCCATGGCGATTCGGGCGAGGCGGCGGACCAGCTTGTGCTTCTTCGGTATGGAAGTGTCCGAGCGGATCCTCAGTCGATCCAGCCGCCCGCCCGGAGGAGCGCCTGCGCCTCCTCCACGAAGCGACGCGCCGCGGCGACCTCCTCGACCGCTCGCGCGGACGGAAGGCGAGCGCGTGCGGAATAGTCGGCGAGGCCCCTGAACGTCTGGAGCCGCGCGAACGCGGAGACGGAGTCCGAGCCGAGCAGTCCCGGGCCTTCAAACCGCTGGCCGAGCAGCGCGAGGACGCCCTGGTGGGTCTTGGGTTCGAGGCCCTCGGTAAGCAGGAGCGCGCGCGCATGGTGGAACGCCGCGTAGTAGGCGCGGCTCACGGCGTCGTTGGTCAGCCCGAGATCGCGCAGGGTTTCGGCCGCCCGAAGCGCATCGCCGCCGAGAGCCGCCTCCGCCCGCGCGTTCTCGCGGCGATTCTCCGTCGTCAAATCGGTGCGCCCTCGCGCTCGACGTCCAGGGCCACCCGGCGCTCCAGAGCGAGGAGTTCAGCGAACTCGCGGTCGCTCCACACGAGCGGTGAGACGAGCGGGCCGCTGCGCCCGGTGGCTCGCCACGCTTCCAGGGCGAGATCGATCACCTCGGTTCGCTCGGGCTCCGTCAGGTCGCGCACGACGACGGCCACGTCGATGTCGGAATCGGGGTCGGCGTCGCCACGGGCGCGGGAACCGAAGAGGCGAGCTTTGGTGAGACGCCCCCCGAACCGCCGATCGAGACGCCGCCGGTACTCGTCCAGCACGGCGCAGAAGGGGGAAACTGCCGTCGCTCGCACGACCGTAGTTTATCGCGAAAGCCCGGCCGGCGCGACGATCGGGCCGTTGCCGTGCTCGGGCCGTTGCCGTGCTCGGGCCGTGGTGGCGACCCGGCGGCGCTGGGTCACGCCGCCATGGCGATTCGGGCGAGGCGGCGGACCAGCTTGTGCTTCTTCGTGTAGACGGTGGTCTCGGAGATGCCCATCGCCGCGGCGACGGCGCGCGGGCGCAGGCCATCGACGAGGTGCAGGCGCAAGAGCTCCGCATCGCGGGCGCCGAGTGTCGCGACCAGCGCGCGTGCGAGGACGGCCTGCTCGCGCGCGATGAGCTCGGCGAGCGGATCGTCGCCCACGAAGGGCGTGTCGCCCTCGATCGGCGCGTGCGACGGGCGGCGCAGCTGGTTGAGCGCGAGGTTGCGCGCGATGGCGCCGAGGTACGTGCGCAGGCTGCCGCGCGCCGGATCGTAGGCGCGGAGGCGCCGCCCGCCGTCCTCGAGGAGTGCGACGCAGAGGTCGCCGAAAAGATCGTCGGCCCGCGACGGGGCGAAGCGCGCGAGCGTGCGCACCAGCGGCGCACGCAGGTGCCGCCAGATCGCGCGCCAGGCTTTGGGATCGCGATCCGCGGCGCGGGTCGCCAGCGTGAAATCCGTTTTGTTCTCCATGACCATCGAAGTTGCAAACTCGGGGCCGCACCGCAAGTCGCCGTAACCAGGCGGCGCGTTCGACCGGCGGTGCCACTCTGACAGGAGAGGCCGCGTAAATGATGCGCGCGTGACAATGCGACCCTTCGGCTGGACCGGCGCGCCCGTCGTCACGCTCGGGCAGCGAACCTGGCAGTTCGCATCCAACCATGCATGCGCCGCGGCCGAGGGTATTGGGACGGGGCTCTAAGCGGCGTGGCGGCGCGGCTCGGCCATGGCGAGGAGATCGCGCGAGAGGCTCAGCATGCGGCCCTTGGCCGTCACCCAGCCGCGGCGCTGCCAGGCGGCGATGGCGCGCGAGACGGTCTCGCGGCAGGTGCCGACCATCGACGCGAGCTCCGCCTGCGTCGGGCGCGCGCGCAGGATCAGGCCCTCAGGGCCGTCGACTCCGTCCTCGCGGGCGAGCGCCACGAGCGTGCGCGCCAGCCTCTCGTCGACGGAGCAGAGCGCGAGATCGGTGATCGTCTCGTCGGCGCGGCGCAAGCGGCGGCTGAGCTCCGAGAGGAGGCGCAGCGCCGTGATCGGGTGCGCACGCAGGTGCTCGAGCAGCGCGGCCCGTCCGATGGCGAGCAGCCGCACCTGTGTCGCCGCGACGACGCTGGCGGCGCGCGGAAGCCCGTCGAGCGGCGCGACCTCGCCGAAGACGTCGCCGGCGCGCAGCGTGCCGAGCGTCACCGCGCGTCCGTCTTCACCTTCGCGGACGATGCGCGCGCGGCCTGTTTCGATGACGAAGAGCGCATCGGTCGGCAAATCCTCGTCGACCAGCACGGCGCCCTCCGGACGCTCGCGCACGGACAGGCGCCGGGCGAGATCGGCGAGCGCACCCTCGTCGAGGCCGCGGAAGAACGAGAGGGTCCGAAGCACGGACAGGCGGTCGGGCGCCGGGGCTGGGCGGGAGAGCGGGATTGCGTACGCCATGGGTCTTTCTCCTTTTTGGCGGCTGGGGACCACTCTCGTTCAAAGCAACGCACATGCCACTCGGAGATCACTGGAATTGCTCGCGGTAACGCCACGGATGGCATGGTCTGGCTGACACGGGTGTCGCGGCGACCGCCCTCTGCGCCCCGCGCAGTTGTGTTCCTTCCGCCGGGGCGCTAAACGTCCGCCACCATGCGCGTCCATGTGAACGGTCGCCCCGAGGAGATCGAGCCGGGCACGACCGTCGCCGCGCTGCTCGCTCGCATGAGCGTCGATCCGCGCCGCGTCGCGGTCGAACGCAACCGCGACGTCGTGCCGCGCGCGCGGCACGCCCAGACCGTGCTCGCCGACGACGACGCGGTCGAGGTCGTCGCGTTCGTCGGCGGCGGCTCGGGCGATTCGGGCGATGGCGACGCGCTGGTCGTCGCCGGGCGCACCTTCCGATCGCGCCTGATCGTCGGCACCGGGAAATACCCGACGCTCGCGCTCATGCGCGAGGCTCTGGTGGCGAGCGGCGCGGACGTCGTGACCGTCGCGGTGCGGCGCCTCGATCTCGCCGCGCCGGGGCCGTCGCTGCTCGACGCGCTGCCGCCGGGCATGACGCTGCTGCCGAACACGGCGGGCTGCACCACCGCCGACGAGGCCGTGCGCGTCGCCCGCCTCGCGCGCGAGGCCGGCCTGGGGGATCTTCTCAAGCTCGAGGTGATCGGTGATCAAAGGACGCTCTTCCCCGACTCGACCGCGACCATCGACGCCGCGCGCGTCCTGGTGAAGGAGGGCTTCACCGTGCTGCCCTACGTCGGCGACGACGTGGTCGCGTGCAAGCGGCTGGAGGACGCGGGCTGCGCGGCGGTCATGCCGCTCGCCGCGCCAATCGGATCGGGGCTTGGCATCCGCAACCCGACCAGCATCCGCATCATCGTCGAGTCGGTGAAGGTGCCGGTGATCGTTGACGCGGGCGTCGGCACCGCTTCGGACGCCGCCGTCGCGATGGAGCTCGGCTGCGCCGGTGTGCTGATGAACACCGGCATCGCGGGCGCGCGCGATCCGGTGCGCATGGCCGAGGCGATGCGCGAGGCGGTCTCGGCCGGGCGCAAGGCGTTCCTGGCGGGCCGCATCCCGCGCAAGCTCTACGGGACCGCATCGAGCCCGACCGAAGGCATGCTCGAGTAGTGTTTCGCCTGTACCTGATCACGGACCCGGCGATCGGCGACATCGTCGGCGCCGTCGAGCGTGCGCTGGCGGCGATTCCCACGGGGGCGGCGGCGGTGCAACTACGCGACCGCGCCGCGAGCGGACGCGCGCTCCACGAAACGGCGCTGCGGCTGCGCGAAGCGACGGCGCGGTGGGGCGCGCCGCTGCTGGTGAACGATCGCGCCGACATCGCGATCGCCGCCGGCGCCGACGGCGTGCACCTGCGCGAAAATTCGATCGGCGCGCACGACGCGCGCGCTCTCGGCCTGCGGCTGGTCGCGCGCTCGACGCACGCGACGGGAGGAGGGGTCGCAGCCGGCGCCGACTTCGCGGTTTTCGGGCCGGTCTTCGCGACGCCGGGCAAGAGTGCGCCGGTCGGGCTCCAGGCGCTCGCCGCCGCGTGCGCGACCGCCGGCGACCTGCCGGTCTTCGCGCTCGGCGGCGTTAGCGCGACGCGCGCGCGCGACTGCCGCGCCGCCGGCGCGCACGGCGTCGCCTGCATCAACGGCGTGCTCGGCGCGCCCGATCCCGCTGCGGCGGCGCACGCGATGTGGGAGGCCGTCACCTCGTGCTGACGCGTGTCTTCGTGCTCGCGATGCTGCTCGGCGTCGGGTCGATCGTCGCCAAACTCTACGTGTTCGATTTCGTGCGCGTGCAGGGCAACGAGATGGCGCCCGCCGTCGTCGCCGGCGATCTCGTGCTCGTAAGCCGGCTGTTCTCGCAGGTCGAACGTGGCGACGTCGTGATGCTGCGGCACCCACGCCAGCCCGAGCGCTTCCTGATCCGCCGCGTCGTGGCCCTACCCGGGGAGACGATCGCGGTGAAGGAAGGCGCGGTCATCCTGGACGGCGAGCCCGCGCGGCGCGAGCGCGCCGGCGAGATGGTGCTGCGGCACATCGGCAAAGACGGCCGGCCGCTCGGCGACGCGGTCTACACGCTCGAGATCGAGCACCTCGGCGAGCGCGCCGTGCGGACGCTGCGGTCGCCGAAAGCCCGCGCGGCCGGCGCGGCGAAGCAGCGCCTCGCCGAAGGCTACTTCGTGCTCGCCGACAACCGCAGCGAGGCCTTCGACAGCCGCGACTTCGGCCCCGTGCTGCCGTCGTTCGTGCGCGGCGCCGTGTGGGCGATCCTCGACGCCGGCGCCGACGCCGGCCCCGCGCTCGACCCCGCGCAGCGTCGCTGGACCCGAGTGCGCTGACGGCGTCCTTCCGTGGCGTCCGCCGCGCGGATCGTGTAGATACGGCGCGTTCGCCATCGTAGCTCAGGGGTAGAGCAGCGGTTTCGTAAACCGCAGGTCGCCGGTTCAAATCCGGCCGATGGCTCCGAGGATCATTCGGCTTTCGCTCCCGCGGCTCTCGGCTCCTCGACGCGATCCCCCACCTGATCCCCCACTTCGCCGGCGTGAACGAGGCGCAGAACGCGCACCACGGCCGCGTGTTTTTCGCCCGCGTCCACGTGCGAGTAGTGCTCGGTCATCGCGGCCGTGACGTGCCCCGTGATCGCGCGGACGACCTCGCCCGACGTGACCTGCTGCGCGAGGTTGTTGAACGTCAGCTCCGCCGCGAGTAGCCGACTCCAAGCACGACTCCTCGCTCGAACCCTCGGACCCTCGGACCCTCGGACCCTCGTCCTTCCCTCGCGGCGCGCTGTTGGCTATCGTCCGGCGGCCGGCGCGGCGGCGCCGTCGTGGAGGACCGGCATGGCTGAGATCACGCGTCGTCGGACGGGCGAGTTCCTGCGGAAGCTGTTCGAGATCCTCATGGCGCATCCCGACGGCATGCAAGCAAAGGACACGCTTGTCGCCCTCGCGGAGGTCGTGGCGCCGACGCAGTACGAGCGTGCGACGTACCCGTCCGGCTTCACGAAGGACGCCGAGACGTTCGCGCGCCACCGCGAGCAGCGGCAGATCACACTCGTCGATCTGGAGCGCCTGGTCGAACTCTGGACCGAGAACTACGGCAAGCTCGATGAGGCCGCACGGCGCCTCTTGCCGCTCCGGCCGATCTACCACCTCGCTCCGATCGACGAGTAGCGATGCACAACCCGTCGACACCGTCGAGCCGCGAGGGGGCGAAGGACACGATCGCGAAGCTCGTCTCCGAGTTCGAGAAGGGCAAGTCCGTGTTCAAGGACCCCCGCCGCTACGACGAGGCCAAGGTGCGCGCGGGGTTCATCGACCCGTTCTTCGAGGCGCTCGGCTGGCTCGTGAAGGAAGGACAGCGCCGCGTCGGCAAGGGCCGCGAGGTCATCGTCGAGGATCGCGCCGGGCGCGGCAACCGCCAGCGCCCCGACTACGGCTTCTACATCGGCGGCGAGCTGAAGTTCTACGTCGAGGCGAAGCAGCCGGCGCGCGACATCGCCAACGACGTCGACGCGGCCTACCAGCTCAAGAGCTACGTCTGGAGCCAGCGCGCGCCGCTCGGCCTGCTGACGGACTTCGAGGAGCTGCTCACATTCCACGGCGCCTTCAAGCCGCACCGCGACAAACCGAAGCTCGGCCGCGTCGACCGGCTCTGCCTGACCTGCGAGGCCTACGCCGACCAGTCCGACCTCCTCTTCGACGTGCTCTCGCGCGACGCCGTCGCCGAGGGCTCGATCGAGAAGCTGCTGGCCGAGGCGCTCGCCGCCAACGTACGGCAGCGCGGCCAGCTCGAACGGGATCTCTTCAAAGCGCGCGGCGCCAAGGCCGTTGACGCCGACTTTCTCGAATCGCTCACGCGCTGGCGCGAGGACGTCGCCAAGGAGCTTGCGCGCCGCAACACCTTCCGCGATGGCGCCGAGCTGACCGAGGCCGTCCAGCGCTTCATCGATCGCCTCGTGTTCGCCCGCGTCGCCGAAGATCGCGGCATCGAGCGCACCCACACGCTCGCGCGCACGGTCGAGCGCTGGGAGCGCGACGGCGGCAAGCGCCGGCTCTATCGCTACGTCATCGAGCTGTTCGAGCGCCTCGCGCCGCAGTTCAACGGCGGCCTCTATTCGCCGCACGCGCTCTCCGACGAGGCCGAGTTCGACGACGACGACGGCCTGCTGGCGCTCATCAAGAGCCTCTACTTCCCCGAGTCCGCGTACCGCTTCGACGCCATGCCCGTCGAGATGCTCGGCGCCGTCTACGAGCAGTTCCTCGGCAGCGTTGTGCGCGTCACCGAGGGCGGCCACCGCGCGAAGATCGAGCAGAAGCCGGAGGTCCGCCACGCCGGCGGCGTCTTCTACACGCCGCGCTACATCGTCGACGCGATCGTCGAGCGCACGATCGGCCCGCTCGTCGAGGGCTCCACGCCCGAGAAGGTGCTGGCACTGCGCATCGTCGACCCGGCGTGCGGCTCCGGCTCGTTCCTCCTCGGCGCCTTCCAGTTCTTGATCGACTGGCACCTCCGCTTCTATGCGCAGGCAGCGGACCCGGCGAAGAAGCATCGCGGCGCCTGCTACGTCGACGAGGACGGCAACCTTCGCCTGACGCTCCAGCGCAAGCGCGAGATCCTGACGAGCTGCCTCTACGGCGTCGACATCGACGCGCAGGCCGTCGAGGTCGCGCAGATGAGCCTGTATCTCAAGCTCCTCGAAGACGAGGCCGAAGAGACGCTCGCGCTTCAGCGATCGTTGGAGCTGTTCAAGGCGGCGAAGTACCTCCCCGACCTGTCGCGCAATCTCCGCTGCGGCAACTCGCTCCTCGAAACGCAGGATCTCGATCCGCTGCTCGCGTGGACCGAGAGCGACGAGCGACGTATCAACGCCTTTGACTGGCACGCCGACGAAACCGGCTTCGGCGCGATCATGCGCCCCGAGGCCGACGGAGGCCGCAGCGGCTTCGACGCCGTCATCGGCAACCCGCCGTACATCCGCGTGCAAGCGCTCAACGAGTGGGCGCCCGTCGAGGTCGAGCTCTACAAGAAGCGCTACCGCGCCGCCGCCGAGGGTAACTACGACATCTACGTCGTTTTCATCGAGCGCAGCCTGGAGATCCTGCGCGAGGGCGGCCGGCTCGGCTTCATCGTGCCGACCGGCTGGTGGAAGGCGACCTACGGTGCACCGCTGCGCAGGCTGGTCGCCGAGGCCCGCCAATACGCGGCGGTCTTCGATTTCGCCGACGAACAGGTCTTCGGGGATCCAACGACCTACACGTGCATCTCGTTCTTCAGAAAGGCGGCGACGCCGCACGTGGAATACTTCCGGATGTCTCCCGACGTCATGCGGATGAGGCGCGGATCGGACGTGCCTCCCAAGTACTGCCACAAGATCGGGTGGGACGCGCTCGATGGTGGACCCTGGTATCTGGGCGTCCCCGCGTCGCTGCGGTCGCTCTTAGATCGCCTGCGCGCCTCGGGGCCGTTCCTCGGCGACCCCGCGATCTGCCCCCGCGTCTTCCAGGGACTCAAGACCAGCCTCGACCCCGTCTACGTGCTCGACGTCATCGCCGACGAGGGCAAGCACGTCCGCGTGCGCTCCAAGGCTCTCGACCGCGAGGTCGTCCTCGAACGGGAGCCGCTCAAGCCGATCGTGAAGGGCCGCGAGATGAAGCGCTTTGCGCCGCTCGCACCACGCAAGGCGGTCCTGTTCCCCTACTCCGTCGTCGACGGAGAGGCGGGGCTAATTCCGCCGGGCGAGTTCGAGCGGCACCACCCGAAGACGTGGCGCTACTTGCTCGACAACAAGAAGGCGCTCGACGCGCGCGAGAGCGGACGTTTCCGCGGCGCCGCCTGGTACCAGTTCGGGCGGAGCCAGGCGCTCGACGTCGTCTCCCGGCCGAAGCTCCTGACCGCGGACATGGCCGACCGCAATGCGTTCTCGATCGACCGCGACGGCAGCTTCTACGTCCTCGGCGGCGCCGCCGGCGGCTACGGGCTACTCCCCGCGAGGCCCGAGTACGCCGCGCCGCTCCTCGCGCTGCTGAACAGCAAGCTCCTCGAATGGCTGCTCCGGCCCCCGGGCTTCTCGGCGCCGTTCCGCGGCGGCTGGTACTCGTGCGAGGCGCGCTTCATCAACCTGCTCCCGATCCGCCTCCCGGCGAGCCGCCCCGATCTCGACGGCCTCGGCGCCCTCGCGCTGCGCGCCGCCGACCTCTACGCCCGCCTCGCCACCGCCCGCTCCGACCGCGACAAAGCCCTCCTCGCCCGCCAGATCGAAGCCGTCGAGTCCGAACTCGACGACCGCGTCTACCGCCTCTACGAAGTCACCCCCGACGAGCGCCGCGCCATCGACGATTCGATCGCCGAATCCCGCAGCGGTGTGGGCGCTGACGTGGAGAGGCCCGACCAAGAAACGGGGGAGTAATGGAGCGTCTCGGGCACCTGCATTCCAAGCGCCGACGAGCTGAGATTCCTGTAGAGTAGATGACGATGAGCGTCGAGAAGCGGAAGAAGTTGGTCCGGGATCTTGAGCAAGCAATAGAGGCGCGAGTCCTCTGCTTCGTGACTGGGGATCGCTCTTCGTTGGAGACGATGATCGCGGGCGACGCCATCCCGCTCGTTTCGGAACACCTAGCACGCATCGGTCACCAAGAGAGGCTCGCGATCTTTCTCTACACGGTGGGTGGCGATCCCGTTGCCGGGCGGAGCCTTGTGGACCTGGCAACGCGGTACTGCGGCCGGCTCGTCGTTGCGGTTCCATTCCGAGCTCTGAGCTGCGGGACCCTGATCGCGCTGGGCGCCAACGAACTCCTACTTGGCCGACATGCCCAGCTCAGCCCCGTCGACCCATCCGTGTCGTCGCCGTACAGCCCGGCTGCGCCAGGCTCCCCCTCGGGCGGAGCTGCCCGACTTCCGGTCAGCGTAGAGGATATGATCGGTTTTCTCGATCTCGCCCGCGAGGAGGCGGGCATCAAGTCCGAAGCGCACATGATCGAGGTGCTGAAGCTGCTAGCGTCCCACGTTCACCCCCTCGCGCTCGGCGCCGTTTTCCGGGCGCGAAAGCAGAACGCTGCTCTCGCTTCGAAGGTCATGCGAGTTCACGACCGCGACGCATCTCACGTCCGAAAGGTGGTCCACAGTCTGACGCGTGGCGTTCCATCCCACGGCTACTTGATCGGGCGCGAGGAGGCAAAGACGGACCTCAAGCTGCCGCTGCGGAAACCCACGGCGAACCAAGAGCAGATTCTGTGGGATCTTTATGTCGAGTATCGTGACTGGTTCCAGCTCACTCGACCGCCAAGCCCCGCGCTGGATCTCGGGTCAGCCCCAAGAGCGGAGAAACGATACGAGAGGGCCGCGATTGAGTCGCTCGACGGCAACGTGCTGACGCAACACGTGTTCGTGACCCAAAGAGAGATCTTGCGCGTACCGATGCCCCAGGCTGGTGTTGCGGCTGCGATGGATCAAGTAATTGAGAGGGTCCTGTTTGAGGGCTGGCTTCCCGCCCGGGACGGGAGCTATGATTAGTTCCATGAGAGCCGTTGGCACGGAAGCGAGGGCGCCGTCGTGGACCGGAACTACCGACGGCTTGGCGTCGGCGTACCAGTTGACGCAGGTTGCCGGGGCTGCGTTCGCAGTTGCGCCGGCCACGGCGGGAACCCCGACCGCCGAGATGATGGGTTGGCCAATGCTCGTGGAACTGCCCCTCACCGGCGCCACCTTGGGCCAGAGAATGGCAGGGGACGCCGAACTCGTCGCGTCAACGATCCGCGGGCAGTTGGAGTTGGCCGAAGGTGGCCGCCGAAGACTTGAAGACGTAAAGAGACGGCTCGGTGATCTTTGATGTTGACTTGTCCCCGCTGGCCGAGTCGTTCGTCGTCGCGCTGAACAAGCCCGACAGGGACGCATTCTATCGTTCGATCTCGCTCCTCTGCGCGAACCCGCACGCGGACGGTGGCATGAAGTCGTTCCTTCCATTCCCCTATCTCCCTGGGACGCTCGGTTGCTCGTTCGGGGACTTCTGGGTCACCTACTGGATCGAGAGTGAAAGACGGATCGTGATCGCCGCCGTCGCGTGGAACCCGGAATCAGGACGCCGACGATAAGGCTCGCTGCTTGATTCGCGGGCGACACCGGGCCGGCCGATCCACGCGGTCTGGGCGTACGACGCGCCGTCGGGAAGTGCTATCCTTGTCACGAGCTACCGGCCGGACCCGGCGAAATGGTCGCCGGACTTCCGGCGAAGGGTGAAACGATGAGCACGCCGTCGAAGTGCCCGCTGTGCGGTGGAACGTTGGAAGCGGATCGCGAGGTCGAGCGGGTCGTGCGCGAGGGCGACGACGTGGCGCTCGTGCGCGTACGCGCGGACGTGTGCGGCGACTGCCACGAGGCGCTGTTGCACCCCGGCATGGTCGAGCGGATGTTCGCCGCGAAGGCGGCGCTGCGCGCGAAGGCGGAGGCCCCGGTCGTTGGTTGCGTCTACGACCTCCGCACCGGCACGTCGCTTCGATCCCCGATCCCCCACCTCTTCCCCCACTTCGCCGTGACGGGCCGAGACGGCTGGCGACGTTCGGCAACGATAAGTGCCCGTCACGACTGCCCAACTGCCCGCGATCACGAAGGCGGATTCGCCTTCGTAAACCGCAGGTCGCCGGTTCAAATCCGGCCGATGGCTCCGGGAATCACGCTTGTTTTTTGTTGTTGGCCGGAAACGGCGACTTGGGATTCACAAGTGGATTCCCAAGTTGGCCGCCGAGAAGTTGGCCGACGCGCCCCACCGCGGCCTGCTGCTCGGCTGCGTCCACATGCGAGTAGTGGGCGTGCGAGAACGACGCGCACCTCGCGAAGAAGTGGGGCGCCGGGCGGGCCGATGCGCTCGGCAAGGCGGAGGCAGGCGGTGCGCCGCGGTCGGAGGTAGTCTGCCGCCGTGGAGCCGAAGCTGGTCTACCTCGACACGTCGGTGCCGAACGCCTACTTCGACCGTCGCTGGCGCGAGCGGCAGCGCGTCACGCGCGAGTGGTGGGCGCGCGTACGGCCGAGCTACCGGACCATCGTCTCGACGGTCCTCATGGACGAGGTCGCCGGTGCGCCGGCGGTGCGGCGCCGACAACTGCTTCGGCTGGTCGACGGGTTCGCTGTCGTCCGGCCGACAGTGGACGTGACAAGTCTGGCGCTGGGATACATCGAAGCCGGCATCCTGCCCGGAGGCAGCGTGGCCGACGCCCTTCACATCGCGCTCGCGACGATGCACGGCGCCGACTACCTGGTGACGTGGAACATCCGCCACATGGCTTCGGGCTCTCGACGAGCGCGCGTGCGCGAGTACAATCGTCTGCGCGGGCATGCCTGCCCGGAGTTGGTGACGCCGGAGGAACTGCTTGGCCCCGAGAACTCAGAGCGTGATTGACCGCGACCCACCGCCCGTCGCCGACGTGCGGCGCTGGCGAGCGAAGATGGTCGAAGCGGCCGGCGGCACGGTCGAGGGGCTCGTCGCGTATCTGAAGCGTCGCGAGCCCGAGCACCGGCGGTTCATGGAAGAAGCGCGCGCCGAGAAGCCCCGCCGCCGCCGCGCGCGGCGCTGACGGTTCAGCGCACCAGGCGGAGTTTCCCGAGCCGCTCGCGGAGCGCGAGGAGATGGCGGTGGGCGGTTTCTCCATCGCCGGCGGCGGCCCTCGTCGCGCTCCGTGCGGCCGTGAACCCGTTCACAAGTAGATTCACAAGTCGGCGGTGACGACGGGTGACGGCACGTGGCGGCGGGATGCGCCAAGGCTGCGGAACGACTCGCAAGGATGCGAGACGGTTGAGGCCAGGAAGATTTCCTAAACCGCAGGTCGCCGGTTCAAATCCGGCCGATGGCTCCGTAGGAATGCGGGGCCGGGGTCTAGGGTCCGCAGCCGTCCGGCGGGGGCGCCGCGCAGCCGATGCAGTAGTCGTCGGTGCACGCGTCGTCACCGTCGGGGCAGGACGGGCGGATCTCCCGCTTGGTCTCGATTGTCCGCGCTTCGTCGTCCATGTCGGTCAGCACGACGCCGAGATCGAAAGCGCGATCGTGGAGCGCCCATCCCGGAATGTCCGACGGGCACAGGTTCGTCTGCACCCCGCTCTCGATGCCTCGCCAGCCGTCGCCCGCGTCGACCAGCGCGCGGGCCTCGCGCAGCTCGACCAGGACCAGCCCCGAGTCCGCGTCGATCAAGCGGCGGTCGATCCAGACCGACGTCGCATCCAGCCCGCGCGCGCGGAACTGCAAGTACACATGGTAGCCGCCCTGCGGTCCCGGGAAGAGCGGGATCGTGCCGTCGTCGGGCAGTGGATCGAACACCGGAGCGTCGGGATCGCCCGCCCCCACGACCAGTTCGCCCTCGCCCTCGGCCTCCGCCTCCGATTCCGCTTCCGCTTCCGCTTCCGCTTCGGACTCGGCTTCCCCGCCGCCGCCACCGCAGGCCGACCACGTCGCAGCGGCCAGCGTGAGAATTCTCGCGCGTCGCACCAGAGAGGTTAGGCTCATCGCGTGAGAGTCTACTTGATCCGCCATGGCGAGGCGCGCATGGCGCCCGACGACGGCGCGCGCACGCTGACGCTCGAAGGGCGGCGCGGCGTGAGGCGCGTCGGCGAAGCGCTCGCGCGCACCGGCGCGCGGCCCGCGCGCATGCTGGCGAGCCCGCTTCCGCGCGCGGTGCAGACGGCCGAGCTCATCGCCGCCGCCCTCGCCTTCGACTTCGCCATCGAGACGCACGCGCGCCTGATGCCGGCGACGCCCGCGGTGCTCGCCAAGCCGATCGTCCTTGGCGAGACGGACGACGTGGCGTTGGTCGCCCACGAGCCGCTCCTCGGCGCGCTCGCCGGCATGCTGCTGGGACGGACGCACCCGCCGCTCGCCAAGGCGCAGGTCGTGTGTATCGAGATCGCGGGAGCTCCGCCCGGCCGGCTCGTGTGGACACTCGATCCGAAGACGCTCGAGCTGCGCGTGGGCTGAGCGGAATTACTTGCGCGCGGGCTTGGGCGCCGACTTGTCGACGGCCGCCTTGGCTTCGGCGTGCGCCGCCGCCGCCGCGCCGTTGGTGGGCGCGCGCCCCGGGATGCCCAGCTTCTCGCGCAGGCGCCGCTCGAGCTTCTCGACCGCCTCGGGGTGCTCCTTCAAGTACTGCTTGGCGTTCTCGCGGCCCTGGCCGATGCGCTCGCCGTCGAGCGAATACCAGGCGCCGAGCTTCTCGAGCACGCCCTGATCGGAGCCGAAGTCGACGAGCTCGCCGTCGCGGCTCACGCCCTCGCCGTACATGATGTCGAACTCGGCCTCGCGGAACGGCGGCGCGAGCTTGTTCTTGACCACCTTCACGCGCGTGCGGTTGCCGACCGACTGATCGCCCTGCTTGATCGCGCCGATGCGCCGGATGTCCAGGCGCACCGACGCATAGAACTTGAGCGCGTTGCCGCCGGTGGTGGTCTCGGGATTACCGTACATGACGCCGATCTTCATGCGCATCTGGTTGATGAAGACGACCAGCGTGTTCGAGCGCGAGATCGTGCCGGTGAGCTTACGCAGCGCCTGCGACATGAGACGCGCCTGCAGGCCCGGCTGCACGTCGCCCATCTCGCCCTCGAGTTCGGCCCGTGGCGTCAGCGCGGCGACCGAGTCGATGACGATCACGTCGACGGCATCGGAGCGCACCAGCATGTCGGTGATCTCGAGCGCCTGCTCGCCGCTGTCGGGCTGCGAGATCAGCAGATCGTCGGTGCGCACGCCGAGCTTGCGCGCGTAGGTGACGTCGAGCGCGTGCTCGGCATCGATGAACGCCGCGATGCCACCGAGCTTCTGCGCCTGCGCGACGACGTGCAGCGCGAGCGTGGTCTTGCCCGACGACTCCGGTCCGTAGATCTCGCACACGCGCCCGCGCGGCAGGCCGCCGATGCCGAGCGCCGCGTCGAGCGCGATCGAGCCCGTGGGGACGACCTTGACCTCCGGCGCCAGCGCGTCCGCGCCGAGCCGCATGATCGCGCCCTTGCCGAACTGCTTCTCGATGGTCGCGAGCGCGACCTCCAGCGACTTGTCCTTCTTCTCGTCACGCATGAGATGGTCCCTTCTCTTTCTCAGTGCCGGCGGAAGGATGCTTCCCTTACCGTCGGCCTCAGGCTCGGCGCGCGCCGAGTGGCACGCGCGCGAGCGGTGTGTACTTCGCTCCCGACGGCAAGGTGTGACTTTCGTAGAGGACGACCTCGCGCACGATGCTGGTCCCGAACGACGATTCGCCCAGCCCCGCAATCACGCTGTCGGCGCCGCCTTGCGCTTCCTTGACGCGTCCGACGGTGACGTGCGGGTGGAAGGCGCGCGCCTCGCGCACGAGGCCCAGGCCCTCCATCGCCGCGTCGACTTCGCCGGCGAGGCGAACCAAGCGCCCGTCGTCGCCCCGCAGGCCGATCCACAGGACGTGCGGGCGGCCTTCGCTCGGGAACGCGCCCGCCGACGCCGCCTCGACCTCGAAGGGCGAGAAGGCCGCGAGCGCGCGCGCGAGGCGGTCCTCTATGGCCGTCGCCAACTCGCGGCGGACGCCGCCGAGGAACTTGAGCGTCACGTGCATCTGCGCGGGCGAGACCCAGCCCACCCGCCAGCCGGCGCTCGCGGCCGCCGCGCGCAGCGCTCCCTGCGCTTCGGCGACGCGCCGCACCGTCGGCACGGCGAGATCGACCGCGAGAAACGCCCGCATCTGCCCCGCGTCACTCATCGCGAAAGCCTCTTTCGCACGCGCCCAGGAGCAGGGCAAGCGCGCCGAAGGCGGCGAGGCGCTTGATCTGCTCGCGCGCGAGCGGGCCGGTCGCCGGATGAAAGAGTTTCTTCGCCATGCGCCGCCCGCCCTCATCGGCGACGGCGAGGTGCACCGTCCCGACCGGCGTCTCGGGCGTGCCGCCGCTCGGACCGGCGACGCCGCTCACGGCCACGCCGAAGCTCGCCTGGCCCAGACGCCGCACGCCCTCGGCCATCTCGAGCACGCACGCGCGGCTCACCGCGCCCTCGTGCGCGAGCGTCTCGCCCGAAACGCCCAGCACGCGCGCCTTGTGCTCGTTCGCGTAGCAGACCGCGCCGAAGCGAAAGTACTCCGAGCTGCCGGGCACTTCGGTGATGAGGTGCCCGAGCAGCCCGCCGGTGCACGACTCGGCGACGGCGAGCGTCGCACCGCGCGCCCGCAGCGCCGCGCCGACGCGAGCGGGCATCGTCTCGTCGTCGACACCGTAGATCGCGTCGCCCAGCCGCTCTCGGATCAAAGCCTCGACGCGCGCGAGCGCGGCTTCGTCCTCGCACACGAGCTTGACCAGGTTTTCGGGAAAGCGCGTCTGGTAGTGCAGAGCTACGCCTTCGAGCGGGAGGTCGCGCAGCCGGTGGTCGATCTGCGACTCGCCCATGCCGAAGACGCGCAGCGTACGCATGCGGCGGCGGCGCCCCAGGCCGAGCGCCGTCAGGCGCGGCGCGACCTCGTCCGCGAACATGCGCTGAAGCTCGCGCGGCACGCCGGGCAGGAAGAAGGCGCGCGCGCGGCCAAGCGTCATCGCGAAGCCCGGGGCGGTGCCGACCGGATTCGGCAGCGCCTCGGCGCCGTCGGGCAGCCACGCTTGGCTCTCGTTGTTGGGCGTCATCGCGAAGGCCTCGCTACGCTTCGGCACTTCCTCGGCCCCGCGCTCGCTCGCGCTCGCGCTTTTCGGGCCTCGGTCGTTGGCGTGCGCGAAGCGCGCGCGCATTGCCTCGAGCGACGGCGCGTCGAGCGCGCGCGAAACGCCGGCAGCCCGCGCCGCCGCCTCGGCCGTGCGGTCATCCTCTGTCGGGCCGAGGCCGCCCGACACCACCAACAGGTCGGTGCGGGCGCCCGCCGCGCGCAGGGCCTCGACCAGCCCGCCCTGCGCGTCACCGACCGAGAGGATGGCGGACGCGGACAGTCCGAGATCGAACAGCCGCTCCGCCAGGAAGGCCGCGTTGGTGTCGACGATGTCGCCCCGCAGAAGCTCGTCACCGACGGTGAGGATTTCGCTGCTTGCCATTGGTTCCACGCCCGCGGAGGCACTGAACATTAGAGTAGTGCCCTCGGGCCTGTCAAGAACTCCCATCGCGCGTCGCGCGCGACCGATCGACATGGTGGGTTTGACACCGCGCTCCGTCGGCTGATATGAGCGACGGACTCTCTTTTCCCATGCGCATTCGCTACGCCGCCAAGACAGACGTGGGTATGAAGCGGACGCACAACGAGGACTTCTTCTCGCTCATCGAGGACGAGCAGCTCTTCATCGTCGCCGACGGCATGGGCGGGCACAGCTCGGGCGAGGTCGCCAGCCGCATGGCGGCCGAGACGCTCGGCGAGTACTACCAGCGCACGAAGGACGAAGAGGCGACCTGGCCGTACAAGATGGATCCGACGCTCGGGTACATCGAGAACCGCCTCGCATGCGGCATCAAGCTCGCCAACAACCGCATTTTCGACTCGTCGGCGCGCGACGTGCGCTTCAAGGGCATGGGCACCACGCTCGTGACGCTGCTGGTCAACGACGACGGCGCGGACGCGACCAACGGCGCCATCGGCACGATGTACGTCGGGCACGTCGGCGACAGTCGTTGCTACCGAGTGCGCGGCGGCGCCATCCAGCAGGTCACGCGCGACCACTCGCTGCTCGAGGACTACAAGGAAGCGCGTCCCGACATGACCGAAGAGGAAGAGCGTAACTTCCCGCACAAGAACGTCATCACGCGCGCGCTCGGCATGCGCGAAGCGGTGCAGGTCGACGTCAAGCAGGAAGCCGTCAAGGACGGCGACATGTTCCTGATGTGCTCCGACGGGCTGTCGGGCATGGTCACCGACCCGGAGATCCTACGGATCGTGGGCGAGTCGCCCGAGCTCGATCAGGCGGTCGAGCGCCTCGTCGAGGAAGCGAACCGCAACGGCGGCATGGACAACGTGACCGTGCTGATCGTGCAGTGCGGCGCGTAGCTTCTCCGTCAGAATCCAACCGGGCAGGTGTCGTCGTTTCTGGAGAAGGCCTACCGCCGGCGGAACCAGCTCGACGCGGCGATGACCTCGGAGTCGCGGCGCAGCTCGAAGTAGAGCGCACGGTCGGCGACGCGGCCGACGACGCCGCCATCGCCGACGGTCTGTTCCTCGGCGACAGCCGCGGCCCCGAGCTGTGCGTAGAGCGACGCGATCCCACCGCCGTGATCGACCAGCACCACCACGCCGAAGCCAGGGATCGGACCGCTGTGGACGACGCGTCCCGGGCCGATGGCCCGCACGGGCGAACGGCGCTTGGTGCGAAAGAGCAGCCCCGAGAGCAGCGGACGCGGCGGCGGGCCGGCGACGGGCGGCCGCAGGCGCCCGCGCCTGGGCCCGAGCGGCGACGCGGTGGCGCGGCCGATCTCGAGGCGCTCGAGACGCGCGAGCAGCTCGGCGCGCATTCGCACCAGATCGTCGCGTTCGCGCCGAAGCTCGCCTAGCTCCTCGACGTCGCGCCGCACGATCCGCCGCGCGGCCTCGACCTTTTGTGAAAGGTCCGCGGCGTTTCGCGCCCCGGCGAGCGAGCGCGCGAGGCCGCCCCTGCCGAGCCGGTAGAGCGTGGCGACGCGCCGCCGCAGCAGGTCCTCACGCTCGGCCACGCGCTCGGCGAGCGTGGCGGCGTCGCGCTGCGTCTCCTCGAGCGCGGCGCGCGGCGAGAGCAGCAACGCGGCGGCGAGCGCGAAGGTCATCCGAGATGCGGCTCGACGGCGACGGCGGTGGCGACGGCGCCGAGCACGGCCGCCGCGCAAAGGCCCGCCAGAATCTCGCCGCCGGCGAAGAACGCGGGCGCGCCGGCGAGCGCGAAGCCGAGCGCGTCGGCTACAGCCGGCGCGACGCGCGAAAACGCCAGCGCGACGGCGCCGAGCGCCAGCCCGCCGGCGAGCAGGCCGGCCAGCGCGCCTTCGAGCAGCAGCGGCGCGCGCACGAAGCCGTCGGTCGCGCCGCACAGGCGCAAGACGTCGATCTCGCGGCGCCGCGCGAGCAGGGCGAGGCGCATGGCGAAGAAGACGACGGCGAGCGCGAGTCCGGCGGCGGCGATGGCGATCGCCGAGGCGCCGGCCGACACGAAGCGGCGCGCGCCCCGCAGGCGGTCGATCCACTCGGCCCCGAAGTCCACGCGTTCGACGCCGGGCGCCTTCTCGAGGCGGCGCGCGAGCGCGCTCACGGGGCCGATCTCGCCGGCGCCCGCGCGTAGGCTCACCTCGATCGACGCGGGGAAGAACGACGCCTCGATCCCTTCGAGCAGCGGGCTTTGCGTGCCGAGAGCCTCGACCAGGCGCTCACGCGCCCGCGACGCCGTCACGCGCTCGACACGCTCGACCGCCGGCACGCCCGCCAGCAGCGCCTCGACGCCGCGGGTGTCGGACTCGGCGGCGTCACCCCGCAGGTACACGACGAGCTGTCCGGCTTCGCCCCAGCTCGCCAGCAGCCGCGCCGCGTTCTTCGCTCCGAGCAGCGCGCCTCCCGCGAGCGCGAGCGCGCACGCCGCGAGCAGCACGAGCGCCGCGTGCGACGCGGCGTCGCGCCAAAACCCTTCCAACGCGCGGCGGATCACGCGAATCCGACCTCGCGCGGGCTCTCCTCCTCCATCGGCCGGCCGCGCTCGAGGCGCACGAGCCTCGTGGCGGCGGCGAGGCGCACGACCATCGGATCGTGCGTCGCCAGGAGCACGGTCGTGCCGCGCGCGGCCTGCGTGCCGAGCAGATCGAGCACGACGCGCGCCTGCGCCGGGTCGAGGTTGCCGGTCGGCTCGTCGGCGAGAATCACGTCCGGCTCGCCGACGACGGCGCGAGCGAGCGCGACGCGCTGCTGCTCGCCGCCGGAGAGCAACTCGACCCGCGTCGCCGCCTTTTCCGCCAGTCCGACCGCCGCGAGCGCCTGCGTGGCCCTCCGCCACGATTCGCGGCGCCCGAGGCCTCGCACCTCGAGCGCGAGCGTGACGTTGGCGAGCGCGGTGCGCCCCTCGAGCAGCTTGAAGTCCTGGAAGACGAAGCCGAGGTTTCGCCGCAGGTATGGCAGCGACGCGCGCGCCAGCAGCGGCACGCGCTTGCCCGCGACCACGACCTCGCCGCGGTCCGGCCGCTCGGCACCGTGGAGCAGGCGCAGGAGCGTGGTCTTGCCGGCGCCGCTGCGCCCGGTGACGAGCACGAATTCGCCCGGCCGTATCGCGAGGTCGAGATCCTGCAGGACGGCGACGCCGCCATACGACTTGCACACGCCTGCGACGCGGATCATCCCGCCTCCGGGTAACACGCACCCTCGGAGGCGGCAAAAATCCTTGCGGGGGGGGAGGGAAGCCTACAGGAACTCGATCACGCCCTCGAACGCCGGCGGCATCCCGACGTCTATGGGTCCTTCGGTAATCTCGCTCCCGTCGCAGCCGTAGACGCGGATGCCGCTCGGCCCGTCGTAGTTGCGCTCGGCGACCCACAGGCGGCCGCGATCATCGCCGGCCGCCCAGGTCAGCGCAAAGCTGCCCGGATCGTAGATCGCCGCGCCCACCTCGCCCGAGTCGAGATCGACCGGCAGGAGCGGCGTCGAGCAGTTGAACTCCGCGTCGCAGAGGGTCGCGATCGCGAAAGCCTCGCCGGTCGAGCAAGCCGCGAGCGTCCCCGCGTCGCCGCCGAGCGCCTTCTCGCCGATCACGATGCCCTGCGGGCTGCCGCCGGGGAGCCCGATCCGCTCGTAGCCGCCGTCGAGCGCGCCCCACCCACCGATCTCGGCGATGATCGCGCTCGCACCGTCGGGCTCGAGCGCGAAGCGCGAGAACGGGTTGTGGACGGCGGTTTCGTAGAGCGACGGCGTCGCGTCCTCTCCGGACGCGTCGAGTGCGGCGATCCAGCCCGGCTCGAGGGCGGTGAGGTACGGATCGGCGTCGTCGAGGTTCTGCAACTCGACCAGCAACGTCGTGCCCGCGATCACGCAGGTGTGCGCGTTGGGCACGCCGTCGTCGGCGACCTTCGAGAGATCGATCGTGCCTATCTCCTCGTCCTCCGCGGTCGGATCGACGACCAGGATGTCAGCCGAGTGCAGGCGCGGCACGAAGCAGCGGTCGGCGGCCGCGCAGCAGATGTCCTGCGCGTTGTCGGTGGTCGAGCCGACCGAAAACTCCTTGGTGAGCGCGAAGCCTTTTTTCGGATCGTGCACCTGCACGCTGTCGAACCCCATCCGGTTGACGACGTAGTAGGAGCCGAACCACGCCCGGCCGACGGCGTCGCCGCCGGCGGGTCCGACGAGCTTTTCCGCCGCGAGCGTCTCGACGTCGATCGTCGAGATCGCGCCCGAGGCCGCGTCGCTCGACGCCAGCAGGATCACCGCCGTCGTGAACGAAGCCTCGGACTCGGACTCGGATTCGGACTCGGCCTCGGCCTCGCCCTCGTCGCCCCCTTCGCCCTCGGACTCGGCCTCCGACTCGGCGCCGCTGTCGTCCTCGCCTTCCCCCTCGCCGCACCCCGTCATCGCGAGCCACGCACCCAACAAGATTCGTTTCGTCATCGGCTACTCCTTGGTTAGAAGGTCCATCGCGCCGTCGCGTAGATCGCGCGGCCGGGAAGCGGAAAGCGGGCGTAGTCCTGTATCGCGAGCGTCGCTTCCGTGTCGCTCGGCCCGATGTGAACGGTCTCGATCCGGCTATCCGCGAGGTTCTTGCCCTCGACGGTGATGGTGAGCGCGCGCAGGCGGCTGAGCTGCGCCTTGATGCCCGCGCCGAAAAAGACGCGCGGCGGGAGGGGCAGCAGGTTGGCGCTGTCCAGGAACATGCCGGCGAGAAAGTCGGCGTCGGAAAAGATCGACGCGCGCAGCGGGCCGAGCGCCCACGCGCCAGCCTCGACGCGGCCGTAGGCTTCGTGGCGCGCGCGCCCCGGGAGCTGCTTGCCGGCTTCGGGGCCGCTCCGGTTGCGCGGATCGAGGTAGGCGTAGCTGCCACTCATGCGCAGGCGGCGGAGCGGCGCGGCCGACGCGGCCAGCTCGACGCCGGCGATGCGCGCCTCGCCCAAGTTCTCCGGTTTGAGCGTGTTCTGCGAGTTCTGCACGAGCACCACGACCTGGTCGACCCACGCGACGTGCACGCCCGCCTCGATGCGCGCGTCCCACGTGGCGGCGCGCCAGGTCGCGCCCGCGTCGGCGGCGAGGCCCGTCTCCGCCGCGAGCTCGGGGTTGCCGACGACGAAGCCACGGTCGCCGAACATCTCGAAGAACGTCGGCACGCGGTGATACTCGCCGCCGCTCGCGCGTAGATCGAGGCTGGGCGTGGCGCGCAGCCGCGCGCCCGCACGCCGGCTGACCAGCAGGCGCGCGGCCTGGCGTCGCGTCGCACGGGGTGACTCACCGCCGTCGACGGAGTCGGCGTAGCGGTCGATGCGCACGGCCGGCTCGACGAGGAGGCGGTCGCCCAAGCTCAGGACGTCGAAGATCGCGCCGCCGAGGACGAGGCGGTCGGCGTCGAGATCGCCCGCGCCCGGCGCGCCGAGCGCCTCGCGCTGCCGGTAGCGCTCCGCGTGCGTCTGCGGGACGAGCACGAGCACGCTGGGGCCGGCTTTGATGGTCACGCGAAGCTCCCCACCGAACGCGTCGCTGCGCCCGGTTTGCTCCTGCGCGCCCGTGCCGATCTCGTTCTCGGGATCGCGGAAGTGATCGCGCTGGACGATGGCGTAGGCCGCGCCTTCGAGCAGGCCCGGACGCCCGACCGACGCCCGCGTGAGCGAGCGAAGCGTGGCCAGCGACGCGTCCTCGGTGGGCGGCGCGGCGAGCGTGCCCGGCACGCCCTGCGCCTTGTAGAACAGGTTCTGCGCGGCGCGGATTCTCAGGTCGCCGTCGCGCGCGAGGTGCAGCCAGCCGTCGGCCTGAGCGAAGCCGTTGTTGGCGCGCATGACGAGCCCGTCGTCGGAGGCGTCAAGGCGCGTGCCGTTGTCGTCGAGATACGCAAAGTCGCCTTCGCTGCCGAGGGTGGCCGCGCTCGCGCCGAGAAACCAGGAATCGCGCCGCAGTCCGCCGCGTGCGGCGGCCCCGCGCGTGCCGAACGATCCGCCGGTCGCGCGCAGCTCCGCCCCGGTGGCGCGTCGCGGCACGAGATCGATGACGCCGCCGAGACCTGCGCCCATCCGATCCGGAGGTGGGAGCCCGCGCCAGACTTCGATGCGCTCGAGTCCCTCGATCGCGAAGTCCGACAGGTCGACCATCGCGAACGCGCCGCGCGACATCGGCGCACCGTCGAGGTAGACCGCCACCTGCGACGGGCTCGAGCCGCGCAGCGAGACGGCGCTCATGGCGCCCATCCCTCCGAGCGAGCGCACCTGCAATCCAGGAATCTCCGCCAGGATCTCGGCGACCGTGGCCTGCTCGTCGGCGCGCGCGTCGAGCTCGACGACGGTCAGCGCGGCGCCGGGGACCGCTTCGTCGGGCGCGGCGCGCACCTCGTACACCTCGGGCGCGGGCGCATTCGCCCAGGCGAAAGACAGCAGTGGTAGTGACGTCGATGCGCGCAACTCGCGGCCCCTCCCTCCGAGGGTGCGTCACCCCGTCCAACGGGACGAGGCTCGGCTCTGTTGCGCGCGGGCAGGTCTCCTGGCTCCCGGATCATCCGTCGGCGGCGCCTTCCCAACGGCTATTTGCCGTCAGTGGCTAAAACTCTGCCGCTTCCGTCCCCGGTCACAGTGGCGGGGGCCGCGCCGGCTTATTACCGGCTTCCCTGGCGCCCGCGCGCGAAAGCCTCTTACGCGCGGGCCGGCGGCGTGTCAATCAATTCCCCGCGGGCAATTCCCCCGCGGGCACGACGGGGCTTTGTCCCGGCCGCTCAATCGTCTCGACCAGTCGCGCCAGCGCCTGCGCGGCGCGCGGCCCCGGCGTTGTCAGTAGCTGATCGGTCGTCAGGTGCACGCGGCCGGTACGCACCGCCGGTACGGAGGCGAGCGCCGCCCAATCGCGCCGCGCCGCCGCGGCGTCGACGCCGGCGGTCGGGATCTCGACGATCACGTCCGGCGCGCGGGCGATGATCGTCTCGACCGCTACCTTGGGGTAGGGCGTAGCCGCGTCGGCGAGCGCGTTCTTTCCCCCGGCGATTCTGAGCAGCTCGCCTGCGAAGCTTCCCGGCGCGGCGGCGTAGAGGTTGCGCAGCGTGCCCGGATCGCGGCCGATGACCAGCAGGACGCGCTCCCGCGAGGCCAGGCGCGGCGCGGCGGCGATCTCGCGATCGAGACGCGCGACCAGCGCGGCTGCTTCCGCGCCGCGGGCGGTCACGCCTCCGACGCGCAGGATGGCCGAGCGCACGTCGGCCAGGCTGCGCAGGCCGAGGCGCAGCGTGGGCAGGGCCGCCGCCTCGAGCGCGCGTGCGGCGTCCGCCTGAACGTCGTCGAGAAGCGCGAGATCGGGGCGCAGCGCGAGAATGCGCTCGACGCTCGGCTGCAGGTACGGACCGACCGTCGCGCGGCCGGACGCTTCCTTCGGGAACGTGCAGTGATCGGATACGCCAACCACCGCGTCGCCCAGGCCGAGCGCGAACACGATCTCCGTCACCGACGGGGCGGTCGAGACGATGCGCACGGGCGTCCGCGGACGGGCGGTCGATGGGGCCGGCTGGCAAGCCGCCGGCGCCAGAAGGGCAGCGACGGCGAGCACGGATCGAAGCATTGGAGGGAGACCGATACCACGCCTGCGCTCGACTTGACCATGGCCGCTTGGCCGGGCAAGATGCCGATACGTGACGCTACATGTCATGCTGAATCTACCTCACTTGTGAACAATGCTCACTAAAAAGTATATAACACAATGTATTTATTGTTTTAATATGGAATATATCAAGATATGCTCCACAGTGTATCCACAACAGGATGGGGTATGTCTTACTGGAAGGCACAATACGTTGTGGCCATTGTCACGAAAAATCTTGACAGCTTTCGACGACTCGGCTAAAAGCCGCGCTGTCACCAAGGCACTATCGGGTTTCTCGCCCTGAACATATGGATAGGTTATGTTCGGGAAGACGGGGTCGGTGTGCCCATCGACTGGAGGGGGAAGATGGAATCGAAGCTGCTCGAAAAAGACCCGCGAATCTCCGGCAAGAAGAAGTCCTCGCAGACGCGCCGCACTGGAACCGGCCTGCGCTTCACCCGCCGCTTCACCCGCGATGGCGTCCACCCCTGCGACGAGGTCGCCTGGGAACGCCGCACCGCGGTCATCACCGGCGAGGACGGCAAGGTCTACTTCGAGCAGCGCGACGTCGAGGTGCCGAAGTTCTGGTCGATGCTCGCCACCAATGTCGTGGTCTCGAAGTACTTCCGCGGCGCCGTGGGTGCGCCCGAGCGCGAGACCTCGGTCCGGCAGGTCGTCACGCGCGTCGCCAAGACCATCGCCGATTGGGGCCGCGCCGACGGCTATTTCGCGAGCGCGCGCGACGCCGAGATCTTCGAGATGGAGCTCACGTACCTGCTCGTGAACCAGCACATGGCCTTCAACTCGCCGGTCTGGTTCAACGTCGGCATCGAGCCGAAGCCCCAGGCCTCCGCCTGCTTCATCAACTCGGTGCAAGATTCGATGGAATCGATCCTCGGCCTGGCCAAGACCGAGGGAATGCTCTTCAAGTTCGGCAGCGGCACCGGCTCGAACCTCTCGACGCTGCGCTCGTCCAAAGAGCGCCTCGCCGGCGGCGGCACCGCGTCGGGGCCTATTTCGTTCATGAAGGGCTTCGATGCGTTCGCCGGCGCGATCAAGTCGGGCGGCAAGACGCGGCGCGCGGCCAAGATGGTGATCCTGAACGCCGACCACCCCGACGTCCTCGACTTCATCTGGTGCAAGCAGCGCGAGGAGCGCAAGGCGTGGGCGCTGATCGAGGCGGGCTACGACGGCGACTTCCGCGGCGAGGCCTACGCGTCGGTCTTCTTCCAGAACGCCAACCACTCGGTGCGCGTGACCGACGAGTTCATGCGCGCCGTCACCGACGACGGCGAGTGGGCGACGCGCTTTGTGCGCGACGGTGGAATCTGCGACCGACTGCGCGCGCGCGACGTCATGCGCCAGATCGCCGACGCGGCGTGGCAGTGCGCGGACCCGGGGCTGCAGTTCGACACGACGATCAACGCTTGGCACACGTCGCCGGCGTCGGGCCGCATCAACGCGTCCAACCCGTGCAGCGAGTACATGTACCTCGACGACTCGGCCTGCAACCTCGCGTCGCTCAACCTGCGGCGCTTCCAGAAGCAGGACGGCGAGCTCGACGTCGACGGGCTGCGACACGCGGTGGACACGACGATCACGGCGATGGAAATAATCGTCGACCGCGCGAGCTACCCGACTCCCAAGATCGGCGAGAACAGCCACAAGTTCCGGCCGCTCGGCCTCGGCTACGCCAACCTCGGCGCGCTGCTCATGAGCCGCGGCCTGCCCTACGACAGCGACGCGGCGCGCGCCTACACCGGCGCGGTCACGGCGCTCATGCACGGCGAGGCCAACCTGCAGTCGGCGCGCATCGCCGAGCACAAGGGGCCCTTCGCGGGCTACGCGCCCAACCGCGAGCCGATGCTCGGCGTCATGCGCAAGCACTGGTCGGCGGTTGACAGCATCGACGCGGCGTACGTGCCCTTCGATCTCATGCAGGCGACGCGCGACGCGTGGCAGGAGTGCTATCAGACCGGCGCGACGCACGGCTACCGCAACGGACAGGTCACGGTGATCGCGCCGACCGGCACCATCGCGTTCATGATGGACTGCGATACGACGGGGATCGAGCCCGACATCGCGTTGGTCAAGTACAAGAAGCTGGTCGGCGGGGGGACGTTCAAGATCGTCAACCAGACGGTGCCCGAGGCGCTCGCGCGGCTCGGCTACTTGGAGCCGGCGATCGCGGGGATCATCGAGTATGTCGATGCGCACGAGACGATCGAGGGCGCGCCGGGACTCAAGGACGAGCACGTCGCCGTGTTCGACTGTGCGTTCCGCGCGCAGAGCGGCACGCGCTCGATCGACTGGCTGGGGCACGTGAAGATGATGGCGGCGGCGCAGCCGTTCATCTCGGGCTCTATCTCCAAGACGGTGAACCTGCCGAGCGATGCGACGATTGAGGACATCGAGCGCTGCTATGTCGAGTCGTGGAAGATGGGCCTCAAGTGCATCTCGATCTACCGCGACGGCTGCAAGCGCTCGCAGCCGCTGACCACCGGCAAGAAGAAGGGGGCGGCAGAAGCACTGGCGACCGCCGAGCCGCGGCCTGTTCGCCGCAAGCTCCCCGACGAGCGGCCGTCGATTACGCACAAGTTCGCCGTCGGCGGGCACGAGGGCTACGTCCACGTCGGACTCTACGACGACGGCACGCCGGGCGAGATCTTCATCAAGATGGCCAAGGAGGGCAGCACGATCTCGGGGCTGATGGACGCCTTCGCGACGGCGATCTCGCTGTCGCTGCAGCACGGCGTGCCGCTCAAGCTGCTCGTCGACAAGTTCTCCCACATGCGCTTCGAGCCGTCGGGTTTTTCCGAAAACCCCCAGATCGGCCACGCCAAGTCGATCATGGACTACCTCTTCCGCTGGCTCGGCCTGCGATTCGTCAAGGACGGCTCGATCGACGAAATGTTCCAGGAGGGCGTCGTGCCGGTTGAGGTGGCGCCGCCAGTGCTGATCGAGGCGCGGCCGTCAAATGGCAAGACCAGCGGCAACGGCCACGGCAGCGCCAAGCCCTACGTCTTTGACGCCGACGCGCCGGCTTGCCACGAGTGCGGCGCGATCATGGAGCGCTCCGGCACGTGCCACAAGTGCGCCAACTGCGGCTCGACCAGCGGCTGCTCGTAGCGATCTGAATTCGGGGGGAGCGTTCGGAAGCGACTCAGCCCGCCGCCGGATGCTCCTCCCGTTCCATTCGCGAACGCCGTTACCGCGACAACGGCACGAGCTTGGGCTCGGAGGTGTCGAGCGCGTCCAAGCGGAACGTTTCCTCGCCGCGAGCGGTGTGGACGCGGAGCGTATCGCCGTCGACCGCGTAATTTTCGGGCGCGCCGGCGAGCCGCGCGCGCGCGACGACTCGGCCGTCGTCGCGGCGGACCAGGGACACGAAGTCGGGCTCGTCGGTGAAGCCGTAGCCGGTGACGAGGTAGCGGGCGCCGCCCGGTTCTATCGGCGCGACGCGGCCGTTGGACACCAGCGGCGGCGTACGCCAGAGGACCCGGCCGCCCGCCGGATCGAGCGCGACCAGCGACGAGCACAGCCCGCCGGCTTCCGCCGAGTACGTCTGGCAGGCCTCGTTGAAATAGAGGACGCCGCCGGCGAAGCGCGCATCCTGCACCTCGAGGTGATCGGGGCGTGAGAAGTGCCCACCGAGATCGACGTCCCACGCGATTTTTCCGTCCGGGTCGTGGAAGCGCGCCCGATAACGCTGGTTCCTCCAGTCGAGCGGCGCGTCGGTCCGGTAGAGCTCGCGGTAGAGCGCGAACCAGCCGTCAGGCCCGGCGTCGAGCAGCACGAGAGCCAGGCCCTGCGCGTCGCTGGCGGGAACGAATGGAGGTCTCACCGGGCCGAACCAGGCCTTGGGCGTTCCGTCGACCAGATCGCTGCCGAGGTGCGAGCGCAGGCGCGGATCGGGAAACGGGTCGAGCCACTGCTGGCGGTCGGGCAGAGCCGGCGCGGCGTTCGCGGCATCGTCGCTCGCCGGCCCGAGCGGCGGCGGCGGGCAAGGCAAGGCGTCCGGCAGCGGAGCGAGCGACGCTGGGGCATGGTCGCCAGCCGACTCAGCGGCGTGAGCGGGCCGCGGCGCCGGCGGAGGCGCGGTGGCGCAGCCGGCGAGAAGCACGAGGATCGGAGGGCGACGCACGTCGGAGCTAATCAGGCGCGTTGATGATCTCGAGGTTCAGGCCGCCGACGTAGGAGAACGTGCAGCCGCCGCCGTTGCCGCGGAGGAGGATCGCGGGCGGCGCGGGCTTGTCGGGCGACGACGAGCCGGAGAGACGGTGGTTGCCGACGAGACTGACCGCCTGCGCCACCTCGAAGCCGCCGCCAGCGTCGGACCAGGTCGCCGACCACGGGCCGTCGTCGAGCGTGATCGTCGCGCCCGACGGACGCACCACGGTCAGCGTGCCGGTCACCTCGCCGCCGGCGAAGTTCGTGAAGTAGTACTCGGGCAGGTACTGCTCGACGGGCGGCATGACGACCATGTCGGTGTCGGCGGTGACGAACTGCGCGACCAGGACGCCGGCGCTCGCCTCGACGAAGAAGTGGCCGTTGGTGCGCGTCTCGTACCAGTCGCCGGCGTCGAGCACGATCGGCGCGGTCGGAAGGCCGCTCGCTCCCGACCCCGGATCGAACGTCAAGGTCGTGCCGTCCTCGCTCGCGACGATGCGCCAGATCGGCGCCGCGCCCGGGTTCTCCGTCGGCACGATCTTGGCCGCGACGTACTGTTTTCCCCACGCCTCGACCGGCGGCAGTTGCTCCTCGAAGTGGTCCCAGGCGTACGTCCCGCCCGGCGACGAGGCCTCGTGCGCGCCGAAGAAGGCGATCGGCTTGTCGCTGCGGACGAACGTGCCTGTCAGATCGGACTCGGGCGCATCGGTCGCGAGTTGCAGCACGTCGCCCGCGTCGAGCGTCGTCTCCCACGAGTCGCCGCGGGCGAGCGCCGGCACGTCGCCGCCGGCGGTGATGCTGCCGCTCGCGCGCACCGTCAGCGTCGTGTCGTCCTCGGTCGCCACCACCACCAGATCGCCGCGACACGTCCCGTCACTGCCTCCGTAGAAGTCGCTGCAGCCGGCCTGACTCCCCTGCGGCAGCGTCAGCCCGTAGTGATCGAGGCCAAGCGCGGGCTTGGGAAAGAGCAGCGTCGCGCCGCTCGAGGAGCCGCCGCCGCCGAGGTAGCTGTAGCCGTTGAGCTGGTAGAGCAGGATCGGCAGCGACGAGGTGATGCGGTAGGCGGCCGGTTCGACGCCGCTGTTCGCGATGCTGCGCGGCGTCAGATTCATGTTCTCGATTGCGCCCGGCGCCACGCTCATGGTGCCGACGGCGCTCCAGCCGTCTCCCGAGCGCGTGTCGACGGTGACCAGGGCGGGGGCGGGGAGATCGACGTTGGGGTTGGCCGCGATGATCGAGTAGCCCGTCGTGACCTCGGGGTTATCGAGCGCGTAGCTGTAGAACTCGCAGGCGATGAACGACTTGGTCGCCTCGGCGCGCGTGCAGAGATGCAGGCACGTGCCGCCCTCGCAGACCGCGTCAGGCGGGCAGGTCTCGAGGTCGGTGAAGCCGCTGCCGTCGGGCAGGCACTCCGCGACGTCCCTGTCCTGGCACACGCGCTCGCCGGCGCGGCAGACGGGCGGGAAGACGCACGCGCCGTCCTGGCAGATCCGGCCACCCGCGCAGGCGCCGGCGCTCTCCCAAAGGCCGCCATCGCCGCAGCGCTCGACGGCACCCGCCTCGCCGCAGCGCGCCGAGCCCGGTTCGCAGGGATCTCCGCCTCCGGCGTCGAGCGGCGGCGCTGTCTCAACGCCAAAGCTGTTCTCGGCGCATCCCGCGAGGGCCGCGGCGAGCAAACAGAGCCGAGCCACCATGACGAGATAACGTACCGCGGAAGCGTTTGCTTCCGCTAGTCTGCGCACGTGCTCCTTGGCGCGGCTTCCGTCGCCGTCGGCTACGACGAGCGGCCCATCGTGTCGGACGTCTCGCTCGAGATTCGGCCCGGCGATGCGCTCGCGATCCTCGGCGCCAACGGCGCCGGCAAGACGACGCTCCTGCGCGCGCTCGCCGGCATCATGCCGGTGCTGGCGGGCGAGGTGACGCTGGACGGACGGCCGATCCGCGCCCATCGCCGCCCCGCGATCGCGCGGCGGCTCGCGTACGTGCCGCAGGAGATGACGCTGCTGTTTCCCTTCCGCGTGATCGACGTCGTGTTGATGGGCCGCTACCCGCACCGGCGCCTGGGCGCGCTCGAGACCACCGACGATCTGCGCGCGGCGCGGGAGGCGCTCGAGCGGACCGACCTTCTGGCGCTGCGCGACCGGCCGATGAGCGAGCTCTCGGGCGGCGAGCGCCGGCGTGCGCTGCTCGCGCAGGCGCTCTGCCAGGAGCCGGCGATCGTGCTGCTCGACGAGCCGACGGCGTCGCTCGACGTCGCGCACGCGGCGGCGTTTCATGCGGCGCTCGCCGCCGAGCGCGCACGCCGCGGGCTGGCCGTCGTCGTCGCGACGCACGACCTCGGCGCGGCGGCGCGCTGGATCGATTCGACGGTGCTGCTTCATGGCGGCGCCGTGGCCGCGCGCGGGCCGACGCTCGAGGTGCTGGCGTCGGAGGCGGCGCAGCGCGCGTTCGGCGTCGCGCTGCACGTCGGACGCGTGCCCGAAACGCTCTCGCCGTTCTGCGTGCCGCGGTGACCGGCGGCCGGGAGAGGCGCCGTCACGCCGTCGCGATTGCGCTCTCCGCGCTCCTCTGCGCGCTCGCGCTCGCGGCCGCGCCGCTGGTCGGCGCGACGACCATCGACGTTCGCCGCGCGCTTGATGGCAAAGTCCCGCTCGCCGACAACCCGGACGCGCAGATCCTCTTCGGCGCGCGTCTGCCGCGGGCCGCCGCCGCCGCGCTGGTCGGTTCCGGTCTGGCCGCGAGCGGCGCCGTGCTCCAGGCGATCTTGCGCAACCCGCTGGCCGATCCGTTCACGCTCGGCGTCTCGGGCGGCGCGGCGCTCGGCGCGGCCATCGCGATCCGCCTCGGCCTGGATGCCGCGCTTCCCGGCGGCCTCGCGCTCTCGGCCGCGGCGTTTCTCGGCGCGTTGCTCGCCGTCGCCGTCGTGTGGAGCCTCGCGCGGCGTGGCGCCGTGGTGGTTCCCGCCACGCTGCTCCTGGCCGGCGTCACGCTCTCGTTCGTCGCCGGCGCGACGATCGTGCTGCTGCAGCACACCGCCGACCTCGCGAGCGGCCTGCGCATCACGCGCTGGACGCTCGGCAGCCTCGACGGCCTGCGCCTCGAGCTGCTCGCCGGCGCGCTGCCGGTCTGGGGCGCGGGCCTGGGCGTCTCGCTGCTGCTCGCGCGCTCGCTGAACGCGCTGGCCGCCGGCGCCGAGACCGCCGCCAGCGTCGGCGTCGATGTCGACCGTGCGACCCGCGCCGCGTATCTCGCCGCGTCGCTCCTGGTCGGCGCGCTGGTCGCACTCGCCGGGCCCATCGGCTTCGTCGGGCTCATCGTCCCGCACCTCGCGCGCGCCGTCGTCGGCGCCGATCACCGCGTGCTCATCCCCGTCTGCGTCTTTACCGGCGGCGCCTTCCTGATCGCCTGCGACGTCCTCGCCCGCGTCATGCTCAGCCCCGCCGATCTGCCCGTCGGCGTGCTCACCGCGCTCATGGGCGGGCCGTTCTTCCTGTTCTTGCTGCGCCGCCGCGGCGGCCTGGCGTAGGCTCCACGCGTGCTCGCCTACCCGCCCCGCATCGAGCTCGCGCGCCTTCCCACGCCGGTGCAGCCGCTCGCGCGGATCGGCGCGCGCCTCGGCGTCGAGCTCCTCATCAAGCGCGACGACCTGACCGGCGCCGAGCTGTCGGGCAACAAGGTGCGCAAGCTCGAGTTCCTGCTCGCCGACGCGCTCACGCGGAAAGCCGACACGCTGATCACCTGCGGGGGCGAGCAGTCGAACCACGCGCGCGCCACGGCGCTCGCCGCCGCGCGCTTGGGCATGCGATCGGTCCTGCTGCTCCGCACCGCCGATCCCTCGCGCCCGCCAAGCCCCGACGGGAACATCCTGCTCGACCGCATGGCCGGCGCCGACATCCGCTGGCTCACGCCCGACGAATACCGCCGCCGCACCGACGCGATGGCGCGCGTCGCCGGCGAGCTGCGCGCGCAGGGTCGCCGCCCGTACGTCATCCCCGAAGGCGGCTCGAACGCGACCGGCGCGTGGGGCTACGTCGCCGCGCTCGAGGAGCTGTGCGCGCAGGTCCCGCGCCCGTTCACCGTCATCTACGCGTGCGGATCGGGAGGCACCGGCGCGGGGCTGCTGCTGGGGCGCGCGCTGCTGCTTGCGGACGACGTGCGGCTGGTCGGCGTGTGCGTCTGCGACGACGCCGCGTACTTCCGAAACGTCATCGGCGCCATCCTCGCCGAGCTCGGCCACGCCGCGGCCCCCGAGTCGATTGAACTCATCGAGGGCTTCGTCGGCCGCGGCTACGCGCTCTCGCGGCCCGAGGAGCTCGACCGCATCGTCGACGCGGCCCGCACCGAGGGCGTGATACTCGACCCCGTCTACACCGGCAAGGCTTTCCACGCGCTCGCGACCACGCTCGAGGCCGATCGCCACGCCTTCGGCCCGCGCGTCGTGTTCCTGCACACAGGTGGGATCTTTGGGCTTCTCGGAAAGGCGCCGGAAGTCGCGGCGCGCCTCTAAAGTTTTCGCGCGTCCCGTCGATCGTTAGCGGCGAGGGGGTAACCATCGTGTGGACTGAACTCTTTCGGCCGCAGCCGCGCGTCGCACTGGTCGTCCATTCCGATCCCGTGGCCCGCGCGCGGGCGATCGCGCAGGTGCGCATCAGCCTGCCGACGCTCGAAGTCGTCGAGGCCATCACGATGCACGAGGCGCTCGACCTCGTGACCTTCCGCGACGTCGATTTCGTCGCGGCCGCCGCCAAGCTCCCCGACGGCACCGCCGACGATCTCTTCCGCGTCCTGACGATGGCCGCGCACGGTCGCGCCGTGGAGACGAAAGTCATCGACACCGAGTCGCGCCCTCCCACGCCGCCGTCGCGCTGACCCCCCGCTACGGAGCCTGCGGCAGCACGCTCTTGGGGTCGAGCACCGGCACGCCCGCCGGCGGCACGAACCGGAACTTCGCGTCGGGGATGCGCGTGTTGCGCTCGATTCCGGTGAACGCGAGGTGGTTCTCCGCGCCCTGGTGGTCGACCACGACCGACTCGCGCACCAGGAACTCCACGTCGTCGACGACGAACACGAGATTTCGGAACTGCGCCGTCGGCACCTTGGGCGCCAGCTTGACGACGATTCGGCCCGGCCCGCCGAGCGTCGACGCCGCGTCGATCGTCGCGTCGAAGTCGTCGGCGAGCTTGCGCCCTCCGCCGAGGAACGCGACCGCCGCCGGCATCCCCGCGTCGCGCACGTCCTGCCGGAAGATCTGCGCGTCCTCCTCCTCGTAGACCCACAGCGTCTTGCCGTCGGAGACCAACGACTTCTTGTCGGGCTTGAGGTAGTTCCAGCGCATCCGCCCCGGCTTGCGCAGGTAGACGTAGCCGTACGCGACGCGCGTCTGGCCGTAGGCCGGGTTCTCCCAGGTCTGCTTGAAGCTGGCCTTGAGGTCGTCGGTGGCGTCGTAGGCCGCCTGCATTCGGGCGAGCACCTCGGCGGCTGTGAGGACGAGCGCGAGCAGCATGACGCTTGGACGTGTGTCTATACCACGTGCTTCAGATTCGGAGAGCGAGTCGCAGGCGACCCAGAGGACCACTTGACCAGTCACTTGGTCTGCGCCACAATCGTGTGCATGAACGTTCGCGGCGCCAAGCGTCCGGCGGTGAAAAGCGCTCGGGCCGCTTCGCTGCTCGCGGCCAGCGATTTCAAGGCCCGCTGCCTCGCGATTCTGGACCAAGTGCAGGCCGAAGGCCGCGAGTTCGTCATCACGAAGCGCGGTCGCCCGGTTGCGCGCGTCGTGCCCGAGCGGGCGATCCGGCGCAGCTTGCGCGGCGCCGGCAAGGGCCTCGTGGAGATTCGCGGCGATATCGTCCACTGCGACTGGTCGGGCGAATTCGAGGCCCTCGGCGATTGAAGCTGCTGCTCGACACGCACGTGGTCGTCTGGTGGTACTCGGACGATGCGGCGCTGCCGGCAGCCTGGGCGAAGCTCCTCACCGAGGCCGAGTCACGGGGCGAACGTATGGGCGTTGCCGCCATCAGCCTGTGGGAGATCGCGATGCTCGCCAACCGGGGCCGGCTCCGTCTCACGACGGCCGCCGACGCGATGCTCGAAGAGATCGAGTCCCACCCATCGCTCGCGGTACTCCCGCTGACGGCGCGCATCGCCGCGGAGAGCCTGCGCCTCGGTTCCGGGTTTCCGCGCGACCCCGCCGACCGCCTCATCGCCGCGACCGCGCGCTCTCACGGCCTCCGCCTCGTGACCGCCGACGCGCAAATTCGCGACTCGGGCGTCGTCGCCATCGTGTAGGCCCCCCCGCGAGCAGGGCCGCGGCTCAGCGCGGCGTTTTCGCCGTCGCGGCCTCATCGGATCGGCGCAATCGGGTGCGCGGAGCTGCGCGGATGCAGCTACATCGGCAGCGGCGGGGGGGCGCCGGCCGCGAAGCTGGCGACGCCGCCCATGACTTCGCGCGGCTTGGCGCCGTCGCCGGGGCCGACGATGCCGTCCTTCTCCATGCGCTCGATCATCTTGGCGGCGCGGTTGTAGCCGACGCCGAGCTCGCGCTGCAGCCGCGAAATCGACGCGATTCGCGTCTGGCGCACGAAGTCGATCGCGCGCGCGTACATCTCGTCGACCGGGCCCGCGTCGCCGCCCCCGACCGCCTCGTCATCCTCCTCGCGCGGCCGCAGGATGTCCATGTTGTACTCGGGCGAGCCCTGCGCTTTGAGGAACTCGACGACGGCGTGGATTTCCTCCTCGGAGACGTACGCGCCGTGGACGCGCTGCACCAGATCCTTGTCCTGGTGCAGCATGTCCCCCGCGCCGAGCAGCGTCGCGGCGCCCGCCTGATCGAGGATGACGCGCGAGTTGACCGCGTCCTTCACGTAGAAGGCGACGCGCACGGGGAAGTTGGCGCGGATGACCGGCGTGATCACGTCGACCGACGGGCGCTGCGTCGCGAGAATGACGTGGATGCCCGCGGCGCGCGCTTTTTGCGCCAGGCGCTGCACCGACCACTCGACGTCCTTGGGCGCGATGGTCATGAGGTCGGCGAACTCGTCGATGACGACGACCAGGTAGGGCAGCTTGTTCGCGGCGTCCGCCTGCTTCTCGTTGTAGGCTTCGATGTGGCGCACCCTGGTCTCGTAGATGAGTCGGTAGCGCCGCTCCATCTCGTCGACCGCCCAGCGCAGCGCGAGGCTCGCCTTCTGCGCGTCGGTGACGACCGGCAGCAGAAGGTGCGGGATGCCGTCGTAGATCGACAGCTCGACCATCTT
>JBBTFH010000109.1:0-6267 GCA_038041915.1 Myxococcota bacterium | reverse complement strand
CCGAAGCCGAAGCCGAGTCGGAGTCCGGTGAGGGCGCGGAAGGCGAGGCGGAGAGCGAGAGCGAAGGTGAGCGCGAGGAGTCCGTCGGCGGCGGGGCGAGCGGTTGCGGCTGCTCGCTCGGCGCGCGGCGATAGGAGCCGGCTCCCTTCCGATCTTCGTGGACCTGGGCGGCTGGCTCGCCGCCTACTCCTCCTCGATCTCCTCCTCGACCGCCCTGCGGTACGCCTCGCGCCTCGCGTCGTTGCCGAGCACCAGCCAGGCCTCGTCGAGCACTTCGCGGATCGTGTCGACCTGCGCGCTCGTCTCGGCGTCTTGCGGCTGCACCCGCCCCGACGGGGTGTGGCCGAGCGCGTCGGGAGAGAACGCGGCGCGGGCGCGCTCGTAGGCGCGCCGCACGTCGCCGGCGCCGGCGTCGCGCGGGATGCCAAGGACCGTGAAGTAGTCGCCGTCCTGCGCGAGCGCGTAGAGCGCGGCGATGCGCGCGCGGTTGGGGCGCGGCGCGCCGGCCGCCTCCTCGCCTTCGTCGTCGGCGCCGGCCAGTGCGCCGAGGGCCAGCATCGTCCACGCGAGCGCGAAGTCTTCGGTGAGGCCCAGCCCCGATCGATCGGCCGCCTCATCGATCGTCGTGTTTCCGTCGAGAAAGCGCAGCAGCGCGCGTTCGGCATCGGGGAGCGCCACGCCGTCGGGCATTCCATCGCCGACCCGTCGCAGAACCACGGCGCCGCCGCCGAGGCGTTTGAGCAGCCGATCCGGTCCGTACTTGCGGCGCACGCCGTCGAGCACCAGCGCCGCCAGGTGCGCCTCGAGCCTCACGCACTCGGCCGCGGGCGGCTGCTCGCCGTCGAGCACGTAGGTTCCGTCGTCCCAGGCGAACAGCGACAGCAGGACCGTCTCGTAGTGGCGCCGCACGGCGCCGAATAGATCGGCCGGCCGCAGCGCGCCGAGATCGAGCAGCACCGCGCCCATGCGGCGACCGGTCTCGGCGACGAGGCGGCTCGCGTCGTCGTACTGCCAGCGCGTGATGCGTCCCTCGCGCAGTAATTGATCGCCGAGACGGTCGGCGGGCAGGTTCGAGGCGGCGGAGACGGGGTAGCCCTCGTCGAGGTACACCGTCTTCTCGATGTCGCCACGGCGCAGCCGGACGCGCCCGGTGAAGCCTTCGCGCCACAGGCGCCCGATCAGCGTCGGTGGGTCGATAGTGCGCAGATCGCCGCTTTGCGGCAGCGGCGCGGTGGTGGACAGACGAACGGTGCGCGCAGGGTCGATGGCGCGCAGATCGCCGCTTTGCGGCAGCGGCGCGGTCGCGGCGAGCGCGCTCGCGAACGTGGGCGCGGGTTGCAGCAGCCCCGACGGGGTGTGCTAGGGCGCGGCCTCGGGTGCGGCCGCTGCATGGGCGGTGGTCGCGCCCTGTCGCGCCCGCAGCAGCGCGTCCTCGAGCCGCGCCGCCTCGACGGGACGCGCCACGCGAGGCACGCCCTCCGGGACGCCTTCCGCCTCGTCGCCGATCAGCACGAGCGGCCGTCCCTGCTCGAGCAGGCGGAGCAGCAGCGCCGCCGGATCGCCGCCCGTCAGGCGGCGGCTGAGCACGACCAGAGCGCGGGTCCGCGCGCTGAGCTCCTCGTCGGTCCGCGGCCCGCCATCGAGCAGCGTGACCTGCCTCCCGCTCGCCTCGAGCAGACGCCGCAGCCGCTCGCCCTCGTACGGATTTGCGACGACGACGACGTCTTCCAGCGGCGACAAAGCGTCGAAACGCTACTACAGCAACGAAACAGGGTCCACGTCGAGGACGACGCGTACGCGGGCGCCGTGCGCGCCGCCCGAGCGTCCGGCGGCGCTTCCGAGCGCGATGATCGCGGCGACGGCCGGCCGCAGTGTCTTGCGCTCCGTCGCCTTGAGCGCCAACTGCCAGCGGTGCATTCCGCGCACGCGCGCGATTGGAGCCGGTCCCGGGCCGAGCACGCGCACGGCGCCACCGTTTTGCACGACGACACTCGGCGGGCCGCGCAGCGTCGGGGTGCCGCACCCCGTCCGAAGGGACGCCGCAAGCTCGCGTGCGCACCGTTCGACCGCCGCCGCGTCGGCACCCTCGAAGCGCACCAGCGCCAGGAAGCCGAACGGTGGATTGCCCAGCTTCGCGCGCTCGGCCGCCTCCGCCGCGAAGAAGGCGGCGTAGTCGTGTCGCGCGGCCGCGACCAGGCTGGGGTGATCCGGCTGGAACGTCTGCACGATCACGCGCCCCGGCTCGTCGCCGCGTCCCGCGCGTCCGGCGACCTGCGTGACGAGCTGAAAGGTCCGCTCGCCCGCGCGGAAGTCGGGCAGGCACATGCCCACGTCCGCCAGCACGACGCCGACCAGCGTCACGCCCGGCAGATCGTGTCCCTTGGCGATCATCTGGGTGCCGACGATGAGATCGATTTCGCCGCGCGCGGCCGCGGCCAGTGTCGCCTCCGTCGTGCCGCGGCGCGCCGCGGCGGCGTCACGGTCGATGCGGCCGATGCGCGCGCCGGGGAAGGTCTCGGCCAGCGCCGCCTCGACGCGCTCGGTGCCGACGCCGAGAGGCTCGACACGCGCGCCGCCGCACGCTGGGCAGGTCTCGGGAGGACGCTCGGCGAGCCCGCACCAGTGGCAGACGAGCCGCCGCATCGCGCGGTGCCACACGAGCGCGACGCTGCAGTCGCGGCAGCGCGCCGCGACGCCGCAGTCGCGGCACAGCACGAGCGTCGCGAAGCCGCGGCGGTTGAGGAACAGGATCGCCTGCCGGCCGGCGGCGAGCGTCGCGCGCACGGCCGCGGTGAGCCGTCCCGACAGAAAGGTTCCGGGAGCGGGACGATGGAGCCTGAGGTCGACGATCTCGATCTCGGGCAGCGGATGCGGCGTTGCGCGCGACGGCATGGCGAGCAGCCGGTAGCGCCCGCGGCGCGCGGCCTCGAAGCTCTCCAGCGACGGTGTGGCCGAGCCGAGCAGGCAGGTGGCGCGCGCGTCGCGCGCCCGCACCAGCGCGAGATCGCGCGCGTGGTAGCGCACGCCCTCCTGCTGCTTGTAGGAGCCGTCGTGCTCCTCGTCGACGACGACCAGGCCGAGATCGACCAGCGGCGCGAACACGGCGGAGCGGGCGCCGAGCGCGACGCGCGCTTCGCCGCGGCGCAGCCGGTGCCACTCGCGCGTGCGTTCGCCCGGCGGCAGGTCGCTGTGCAGCACCGCGACGCCGCCGCCGAAGCGCGCGCGGAAGCGCGATGAGAGCTGTGGCGTGAGAGCGATCTCCGGCACCAGCACGAGGGCGGTGCGGCCGGCCGCGAGCGTGCGCGCCGCCGCCTGCATGTAGACCTCGGTCTTGCCGCTGCCGGTCACGCCGTGCAACAGGAAGGGCCGAAACGCGCGCGCGTCGATCGCGGCGGAGATCTCGGTGAGCGCGGCGGACTGATCCGCCGTGAGCGTAGGCGGCGCGCGGGTTGCGACGTCGACCCGCGGCGCGGCCTCGGGCCTGGCGGCGCGCGCGAGCCGATCGCGCGCCTCGACGAAGCCGCGCGCGACCAGGCGCTCGAGCGTGGCCCGGTCCGCGGCGAGGGAGCGCGGCGCGAGTCCGCCCGCGGCCGCGACGATCCGCGCGAGCAGCCGTTCCTGGTCGGCTCCGCCGACGTCGAGATCGGCGCGCCGGAGCGCCGCGCCGGCCGCGACGAGCGCCTTGCGCCCGAGCTTGGTCGCGACGACGCGACGGCGGGCCGCGGGGCGGGTGCCCGGCGGCAGCAGCGTGCGCACGACCTCGCCGATGGGTGCGCCGTAGTAGTCGGCGACGAAGCGCGCGAGCGCGAGCAGCGACGGCGGCACGGAGGGCGCCTGGGCGACTTCCGCGATCTCGGCCTCGACGCGCGCACGTCCCGTCGGACGGGGTGAGGCACCCTCCGAGGCGCCGAGCGCCATCACCAGGCCCGCGACACGACGCCGGCCAAAGGGCACGACCACCTGGCTGCCGATGTCGATTTGGCCCGTCAGCCGATCGGGGACGCGGTAGCTGAACGTGCCGGTCACCGGCAGCGCGACCGCGACCTCGACGGCGGACATGCGGCGAGTCTACTCTTGAGCCTCTCTTCGCGGCGTAAAGGCCGTGGTCGGGTATGCTTCCCGCCGATGTGGCGGATCTCGATCGCTCTGCTGCTCGCGTGCCGCACCGTCGTCGCCGGGAACGACGGCGGCGATGCGCCGGTAGACGGTTCCTCCAACCAGGCCTGCGTCGCGTGGGCCAAGAACGAGCCGCCCGCCGCGCCGTCGATCGCCGCGCCCGGGGCCGGGCGCATCGACGTGGTTGCGGCCGGGCTGGTCGTCGGCACGTCGGCTTTCGCCGACGCCGATCCCGGCGATACGCAGGCCGCGGCCGACCTCGAGATCTGGACCATGGAAGGCGGCGAGCGCGACCAGCGCGTCTGGCACGCGCACCTGGCCGATCCCGCGCGCCTGACCAAGGCCACCCTCGCCGACGGCGAGTTCGACGGCGGCGAAGGCGCGCGCCTGCGCGACTGGGCCGACTATGCGGTGCGCGCGCGGGTGAAGGACGCGAGCGGCGCGTGCAACGCGTGGAGCGCGTGGGGGCCGGACCGCATCTTCCGCACCGACGACGGCAGCAGCCATCTCTTCGACCCGACGCGCGTGCACCGGATCGATCTCACGATCCCGCCTGAGAGTTGGAACGCGATCAACGCCGAGGCCATCCCGCCCGGGGGATGCACCGTCTTCCGGCGCGCCTACCACCGCGGCACGCTGAGCTTCGAGGATCAGACGTTCGACGACGTCGGGATCCGCGTGAAAGGCGGCTGCGGCTCGGCGCGCGATCTCGCGCGCAAGGCGGCCTTCAAGGTCAGCCTGAGCTGGGACGACCCCGATGTGCCTGGCTGTCCCGAGGAGCGGCGCCTCTTCGGTCTCGAGCACCTGACGCTCAACAACGCCGTGCAGGATCCGACGCTCGAGCACGAGCGCCTCGGGTACGCGATCTACCAGCGCATGGGCGTGGCCACGCCGCGTGCGACGCACGCGGATCTCTACGTCAACGGCGAGTACTGGGGCGTCTACGTCTGGGTCGAGACGATCGACCGGCGCTTCCTCTCGCGCTGGTTCGACGACAACGACGGCATGCTCTACGAGGGCGCCTACTGGTGCGATCTCGTCGCGGCGAACGTCCCGGCGGACGAATATTCGCCCTCGTGCTTCACGAAGGAGTTCGAGGTCGGGGCCTGCGACACGCCCGACGACGACGCCGATCCAACCGACTTTTCGCTGCTGCGCGAGCTGGTCGCGAAGATCGCCGCGCTGCCGCCGGGCGGGTTCTACCCCGAGATCGGCGCGTTCTTCGACTACGACGAACTACTGTCGGAGTGGGCCGTCTCCGGGATCATCGCCCACTGGGACGCCTACGACTTCTCGATCATCAACAACTACCGCGTCTACCACGACCCTTCGGCCGACCGCTGGTCGATCATCCCGACCGGGATCGATCAGACGTTCGCGGGCGATCCGTGGAGCGGCACCGACCTCGATCCGTTCCTCGTCGCCGCGGTGCTCGCCACGCGCTGTCTCGAGGAGGCGGACTGCGCGGCCGCGTTCGCCGCGCGCCTCGCGCAGGTCGCCGACGTCTTCGAGGAGATGGACCTCGCGGCGGAGGCGGAGCGCATCCACGCGCTGATCCTGCCGCACGTCGCGGCCGACCCGCGCCGCGAGTTCGATCTGCCGACGTGGGACTGGCTCCATCAGCAGTTGCTCGCGTGGATCGCGGGGCGCCCGGGGATCGTGCGCGGCATCCTGGCGGCCCACGGCTACTGATGCGCCGGCTCCTGCCCATCGCGCTGCTCGCCGCGTGTGAGGGCGCCGAACGAAGCCCGCAGGACGACGGCGGCGCGGCCCCGGAGTGCGATCTCTTTCCGCTGGCGGTCGGCGCGCGCTGGACGTACCGCGACACCAACTCCGACGGCGAGGAGCGCGATCTCGTGAAGGCGATCGACCGCTGTGAGGTTTCCGTCTTCGACGATTGCCTGACCGGCGTGGAGCGCAGCGCCAAGACTTACGTTCAGTCGTCGAGCGAAGCGGACGAGGTCGACGACTCGGGGCTGACCTTCCTCGTGCCGCTCCCCGAGGGCGTGGTGCGCGTGCGCCAGGAGGTGCGGCGTGACGGCGCGCTCGACCAGGTGCAGACGTACTCGCCGTACTTCATGCGCGTGATGGCCGGCCCCTACGAAACCGGGCGCAGCGAGTCGTTCACCCACGACCGCTGCGAGTACGACC
>JBBTFH010000108.1:0-2966 GCA_038041915.1 Myxococcota bacterium | reverse complement strand
GAGCTCGCACGGCGTCGCGGGCGCGTCGGCCAGGAACAGGCCGATGGAGTGCTCGCCCGACTGCCAGAACTCGACGAGCACGCCCGCGACCTCGAGCAGCACGAAGCGGATCACCCGATCGCCGCCGCCGCCCTGGCTGCACAGCAGCTCCTGATCGTTGCCGCCGGTAGAGGTAAAGACCGTCGTCGATTTCGATTCGCCGCCGGCGACGAGCACGCCCAGGTTCTCGTCTTCCTCGCAGAGAAGGGGCAGGCACGAGGCCTCGTCCTGGCAGTCGAGATCGTTGCAGTCGACCGCGCCGTCGCCGTCGTCGTCGGCGCCGTTGGTGCAGAGCTCGGGCGTCTCGGGGCTTCCGGTCGAGAGCGTCAAGTCGACCGCGCCTTCCAGGCCGGCGACGTAAGCGTCGGCGAGCACGAAGTACGTGCCCTCTGGCAGTCCCAGCAGCGTGTGCGTGGCGCTTGCCGCGCCCTCCGGATCGAAGCAGGCGATTGGATTGGCGTCGCAGTCCTGGCCGAAGCCCGCCGCGAAGATGGCGATGACGTGGTCGCCGGTCTGCGCGAGCTCGAGGCGCACGTCGGCGTCGCCCAGGAGGTCGAAGCGCGCGACGACGTCGCCGCCGCCGGGCGGGCCGCAGCCCGATGCGCGATCGTCGGCCTGCCCATCCGTCGTCAGCGTGCCCGAGACGCTCCCGCCGACAGCCGCGAGGTCGCCGAGATCGGCCTCGACCGTGCAGCCCGCGGCGGCGCACTCGGGCAGCTCCTGGCAGTCGGGATCGTTGCAGTCGGTCGCGCCGTCGCCGTCGTCGTCAACGCCGTTCCCGCAGATCTCCGCCCCCGGTGCGCACACCGGCTGTCCGGCGCACTCAACGTCGTCGCAGTCGGTGGCATCGTCCTGGTCGTCGTCCACGCCGTTGGCGCAGATTTCGATTCCAGGCGTGACGCAGGACGCCTGGCCCGCGCAGTCCGGATCGTCGCAGTCCACCAGCCCGTCGCCGTCGTCGTCGCCGCCGCCCGTGCAGTCCTTGAAGACCTTGGGGATGATGTCGACGCCGCCGTCGGGATCCGTCCGCCCGCCGTCACCTTCGCCCTCGCCTTCGCCCTCGCCTCCGCCGCCCCACGGCCAGCCCTCGCCGTCTCCGCAGTCGTCGTTGCCTGCGCACGGAAAGAAGCTCGTGCGGCCGCACCCGCCCGCGATCCCACACAGCGCCAGCATGACGACGAGCCGCATCTCCACGTTGGATCTCCTCGGCAGGAACTCCAACGCATGCCGTACCGACGCCATTCCGCCCACGTTACTCCATCCGGGGAGGGCGATCGTGAGGAAGCTCATTCCGCCGCCCGCCAGGCCGCTGGAACGGTGTAGAGTTCGTGCAGGAGGAGCCACCATGAACGATCACACCGTGAAAGACCACGCCGTGCATCACAAGTTCAAGATGCGGGAAGGGACGGCCTTTCTGGTGCAGGGTGAGGACCGCATCGGCGCGCTTTGCGACACGCTCGAGACGCTGGCGCGCGCCGGCGTGAACGTGCATGCCGTCGGAGGCGTCGCGACCGACGGGCGCTTCGGCTCGCTCCTCTCGACCGACGAAGCGGACGTTCCGCGCGTGGCGGAGCTGTTGGGGGCGTAGCCGTCCCGCCCCTCCGTTCCCCCTTCGTTTCTTGAGCGCCGAACCGCAACCGCTCTATCTCGTCGACGGGACGAACTTCGTCTTCCGCGCCTACTACACGCCGATGCCGCCGCTCACGACCGCTGCGGGCCTGCCGACCAAGGCCGTCTACGGCTTCACCGGCATGCTGCTGCGGCTCTTGCGCGAGCGTCGCCCGCGCCTCATCGCGATCGTGTTTGACGCCGAAGGGCGCTCGTTCCGCGACGATCTCTACGCCGACTACAAGGCCAACCGCCGCGCGACGCCCGAGGATCTCGCGCCGCAGTGGCCGTACGTGTTCAAGGTGGTCGAGGCGCTCGGCCTGCCGATGCTGTCCGAGCCGGGCGTCGAGGCCGACGACGTCATCGCCACGCTCACGCGGCGCGCGCGGTCCCGCGGCATGCGCGTGGTCGTCGTGTCGTCGGACAAGGACCTCATGCAGCTCGTCGGCGACGACGTCGCGCTCTACGACACGATGAAGGAGAAAACCTACGGTCCGGCCGAGGTGCGCGAGAAGCTCGGCGTCGGGCCGGAGCTCGTGAGCGACTACCTCGCCCTCGTCGGCGACACCTCCGACAACATCAAGGGCGTGCCCGGCGTCGGGCCCAAGACGGCCGCGGACCTGCTCGCGGAGTTCGGCTCGCTCGACGCGCTGCTCGCGGGCCTCGATTCAGTCAAGCGCCCGAAGCTGCGCGAGACGCTTTTCGCGAACCTCGAGGTCGTGCGCCTGGCGCGCAAGCTGACCGGCCTGCGGGACGATCTCGCGCTCCCCGTCGAGCCCGAGGCGCTCGAGCCCCGCCCGCTCGATCGTGCCGCCTGCGAGTCGCTCTTTCGCGAGCTCGGGTTCTCGCGCTTCCTCGCGGAGCTCGGCGCCGCGCAGCCGGTGGTCCGCGCGGGCTACCGGACGATCCTGACCGAAGCGGAGCTTGACGAGGTCGTGGCCGCCGCGCGCGTCGCCGGCGAGCTCGCGTTCGACACCGAGACCACGTCGCTCGACGCCGTGCGCGCGTCGCTGGTCGGCATCTCGCTCGCGTGGGGCGACGGCGAGGCCTGCTACGTTCCCGTCGGGCACCAGTACCTCGGCGCGCCCAAGCAGCTCGCGCTCGCGACCGTGCTCGAGCGCCTGCGCCCGTTGCTCGAGGACCCCGAGCTCCCAAAGGTTGCGCAGAACCACAAGTACGATTGGGTCGTCCTGCGCCAGCACGGCATCGACGTGCGCGGCGTGCGCTGCGATCCGATGATCGCCTCGTACCTGCTCGATCCGTCGCGCCAGAGCCACGGCCTGGACGCGCTGGCCAAGGAGCACCTCGGCCACGCGATG
>JBBTFH010000107.1:0-6121 GCA_038041915.1 Myxococcota bacterium | reverse complement strand
CCGCGCGAAGGCCCATCCGCCCTCGACCTCGACAGCCGGACCGCGCGGATCGGCGCCCGCCGATCGCAAAGGCAGCGCCGCGAAAAGCAGCGTCAGCGCCGTCGCGCCTATCCCTCTCGTTCCTTGCGGTTTCACGGTGTCGCTGCTAGAAATCGCCCGCGACGATGGCAAGCAATCGTTGGATACGCAAGCAGCTCAAGAAGCCGGATGAGTTCGTCAGCACGTCGATGCGTGCCTGGGAGTTCGTTCAGGAAAACGTCATGCCCGTCGCGGCCGGTGTCGCCGCCCTGACGCTCATCGTCGTCGCCGCGGCCTCGTGGAACTGGTTTTCCGAGAAGCGCGCCGCCGAGGCGACCGCCGCCGTCCATCTCGCGCTGCGCACGCAAGCGCAGCCGCTGCTCGCCGAGGGCGAGGAGGGTGCTTCACCCCGTCCGGCGGGACGTGATTCGGGCGACAAGACCGCCGCACCGCGCTTCCGATCCGCCAAGGAGCGGGCGGAGGCCGTGCTCGCGCAGCTCGATGCGGCCCCGGCGCGCCGCGGTCGTCTGCGCCTGCACGCGCTGCTGCTCCGCGGCGCCGCCTTGATCGATCTCGGCCGCGCCGACGACGCCGCGAAGGCCTATCGCGAGTACCTCGACGAGGTCGACGACGGCGCCGCGCTTCGCCCCGTGGCTCAAGAGGGCCTCGGCTACGCGCTCGAGCGCAAGGCCGATCTGCAGGGCGCGCTGACCCAGTTCCGCCGCATGTCGCCGCCTTCGAGCAATGGCGACCGCAAGGGCGACGCCGCACAGGCCTTCCGCGACCGCGCCCTCTGGCACGAGGCACGGCTGCTCGAGAAGATGGGCAAGAAGGCCGATGCCAAGCAACGATACGAGACGCTACTCGAGAAGTTCGCCGCCTCGCCGCTCCGCGACGAGGTTCAGGGCCGCCTCGCCGCGCTCGCGGAATGAGTGCGTAGCGCGTCGACAAGGGCGCGCCGGCTGACGCTCGCCTGTGCGCTGTTGTTCGCGTCCTGCTTCGGCGTGCGCGCCGAGCGGCATCTGGCCTCCGCGCCGCGGGCGGTGATGCAGTTCGCATGGACGCGCGTGCTGACCGAGCACGGCTACGACGTCTACCGCCCGCGCGAGTCCGCGGTCGCCACGGTCGACGCGCGCGGCGAGCGGCACTTCATCGGATCGACATCGGGCGTCTTTCTCTGCCTGCGGGCGCGCGATGGCGCCGAGCTGTGGAAGGTCGCCACCGACGGGCCTATCGCATCTCGCCCGCTCGAAGTCGATCGCCTCGGCGTGGTCTACTTCGGCTCCGACGACGGACACCTTTACGCCGTGGGCGCCGCCGACGGCCGCGTGCTCTGGCGATACGCGACGAAGGGGACCGTTCGCCAACCGCCGGTCTATGACGCCGGGGTGCTCTACTTCGTGACGAGCGAGGAGCGCGTCTACGCCGTCGAGGCTCGCACGGGCCGCTGGCGGTGGCACTACGAGCGAGGCCTACCCGAGGGATTCACGATCGACGGCCAGTCCGGCTTGACGCTCGCGCGCGGACGGCTCTACGCCGGCTTCGCCGACGGCGTCGTCGTAGCGCTCGACGGACGTTCCGGCGAGCTCTTGTGGCTGCGCTCGCTCGGCGTCGGCGACGAGCGCTACGTCGACGCCGACGGCACACCGCGCTACGACGCGGAGCGAGACGCCATCTACGCGAGCGCCTACTCGGGAGGCGTCTACGCGCTCGATCCCGACGACGGCAGCGTACGATGGCGATTCGAAGCGCGCGGCCCGTCGGCGCCGCGTCTCGCCGACGGCGTGCTCTACTTCACGGCCGCCGAGGACGGCGTCTACGCCATCGATCGTGACGGGCGCGTGCTTTGGCGGCAGACGATGCGCCGCGGGTTGCCGGCCGCGCCCGTACCGGCGGGCGACTACCTGTTCGTCTCGACGGCCGAGGGCGGTCTCTTCGCGATCGCCCGCCGCGACGGCCGTCTGCTCGCGCTCTTTCCGCCGGGCGGCGGCATCTCGGCCGAGCCCGTCGTCGCCAGCGACCGGCTGTACGTGCTCAGCAACAACGGCCGGCTCTACGCGGCGCTCCTGGGCGAACGCTTGTAGCGAGGTCGCGAGAAGCCGCTACGCGGGAAGCGACACGTGCGTGAGGCGACGAACGACTTCCTTGATACGACGAAGCCCGCCCACGTCTCGCGTCTTGAACTCGAGGGCGAATCCGTTTGCCGCGCGCACCCACGCCACGCGTCCCTCGACGTCGAGCGGTAGGGACGCTCCCGGGGGCGTGATCGTCAGGACGACATCGGATCCCGGCGACGGCAGCGACGTTCCGTCGGACACGAAGGCCCCACCGGGCCCGATGTCCGCGATCGTGCCCGCGCGGGCGCTCGTCGCGGCCTTGTCGCGCCAGTGCGCAGGCGTGTTGACGGGAAAGCGGCGGAAGCGGCGGTGCACCACCACGGCCTGCGGCACCTCGCCGCGCGCGACGCGCAGGAGGAAGTCGCGACGCGCGACGTCGGCGCCGGCGAACGCGATGCCGAGGCCCGCCCGCAACCCGAGCGAATGGCGACCAGCGCGGCGCCATTCGACCGAGCCTCGAATAAGGACCCGGTTGGTCAGACCCGGAAAGCGAATCTCGATCGCCACGGGGGTCCCGACCTGGAGCGCCTCGCGGGTAGGATAGAAGACGCCACCGTATACAAACGTGTTCTCGTAGTGCTCGAGAAAGTTCTGGCCGCTACGATAGCGGACCCGAATCAACCTCATGGGACCTGAGATATTCCTTTCACTCACGCATAGGTCGGATAGCACACGACACGCGCCATTTCAAGTGTGGTGGCCTTGGATGTGTGGTGGCCTTCGCGGCTTAGACTGCAAAGCAACGCCGCGTATCTTATGATCGCGGCGGCCGAATGATAAGGGTCGACGCGCTCGAAGGCCCCCTCGACATGGGCGACTTCATCACCGTGGCGCGCCGGATCTACCGCGCCGATCCGCGCTGGGTGGAGCAGCCCGAGGAGCAGCAACGGCGACGCCTCGACGTCACGCGCGCACCGTTTTGGCGGCGTGCCGAGCGCGAGGTGCTGGTAGCGCATGCGGGCTCGGTGCGGCACGCGCCGGTCGGGAGGCTCGTCGTCTTCCGCGATCACTTGCACGAGGCGCAAAGCGGAGGCGAGCCGCTCGCGTTCTTCGGCTTGTTCGAGGCGAGCGACGATCCGGAGGTCGCTGCGGCGCTGATGGAACGGGCGCGCGCATGGGCGCGCGAGCGAGGGCTCCGGCGCCTGCGCGGGCCGATCTCCTTCACGATGCTCGAAGAGGTCGGCGTGCTGATGGAAGGCTTCGACCGACCTCCGCGCCTGCGCACCGCCTACAACCCGCCGTATTACGCGCCGCTGCTCGAGGCTGCCGGCTTGCGCGTCGCGCGCGAGTACGGTGGCTACGACTGGAGCTCCTGGGATCTGCCGCTCCCGCCGGCGCCTCTCGCGCAGCGCGCGCTTCGCGCCGGAGAGCACGGCATCAGGATCGAGCCCTTCGACCCGCAGCACCTCGACGAGGCGGTGCGCGCCTTCGTCGCCGTCTACGACGACGCGCTGCGCGGAAGCTGGGGCTTCACGCCGCTTCCATTCGAAGAGGCAGCCGAAATCTTCGAGTCGGTCGCCAACTTCGGCGAGCCGCGCCTCGTCTGGCAGGCGAGCGTCGATGGCGATCCGGCCGGCTTCATCCTCGCGCTGCCCGATCTCAACGAGGCGCTCGTGCGCACGCGGCGCGGCTTCGGGCTCTTCTCGCTGGGCAAAGCGCTCTATCTCAAGGGCGGTGTGCGCACGCTGCGCGTGCTCTCCATGGCCGTTCGCGCGCGCTATCGGCGCCACAATCTCGCCGGGCACCTCGTCTATCGGGCTTGGCAGGCCGCGATGGACGCGGGCATCGTGATGGCCGAGTTCTCGCCGGTCGATCTCGCGGACGAGGCCATGACGCGCCTGCTCCATCGCATCGGGTGCCGGCGCACCAAGCGCTGGGCGGTCTTCGAGGACCCCGCCGCGCCGGGCGACCTCGATCGGCTGGCGGTGGGGCGATGAGCAGGCGAACGCGACCGCGCCAGCCGCTCTGGCAGCAGCAGCTCCTTGAATACGCCGAAGGTGTGCACCGGCTCGCTCTGCCGGCGACGCGCGAAGCGCTCGCGTCCGCCGAGACGCGCCTGGGCCGGCCGCTCCATCCGTCACACCGCGCGTGGCTCGAGCGCCACGACGGCGCGACGCTCTTCCACGACGCCTATCGCATCTTCGGCTGCGCCGAGCTCGTCGACGACCGCTTCGGCGAGGAGGGCGAGTCCGATCTCGCGCTCGACGCTGGCGGCCGCGTGCTGCGCGTCGAGATCGGCGCGCAGGAGACGCTGGTCGCCGGCAGTTCTCTCGACCGATGGCTCGATGCGCTCTTCGCGCGCGAGGCGCTGGCCTACGATCGCGACGGCGAGTTCCGCGACGTCTTCGAGGACGACGGGCTTGAGCTTCGGCCCGAAGTGATGCGCAAGCGCGAGGAGCGGGCCGTGCGCTGCGATCCCGAGTCGCCCGCCGCGCGCTTCGAGCTTGGGCGGCTGCTCGCGCGCGACGGGCGCCTGGGTTCGGCCGAGGCCGAGCTCGTGCGCGCGACCGAGCTCGATCCAACGTTCAAGTGGGCTTATTTCGAGCTCGGGCGGCTACGGAGGCGCGCCGGCCGCAACGTCGAGGCGATCGAGTCGTTCATGGCCGCGGCGACCGCCGATCCCTCCGACGGGCCGCTCTTCTATGCCTGGGCCGCGCGCGTCGCCGAGGAGCGCGGCGATCGTGCTCTCGCGGCGCGGCTGCGGGCCCGCGTACGCCTGCTCGACGCCGGCTTCGCCCAGCGCCACAAGGACGTCGGCAAGAAGCTTCTCGAAGAAGGCGACCCACGCGCCGCCGCCGACATGCTCTCACTCGCGCTGGCCGTCGATCACCACGACGGGGAAGCGCGGGAGCTGCTCTCAAAGGCCCGCGCTTCTAGTTGACATAATATCCCTTATCAGACGTTGGGATATCGATAAACTTAGTCAACCCACTTGGTTGGTGTCCCCGGCGTGACTCGAACACGCGGCCTGCGGTTTAGGAAACCGCCGCTCTATCCGGCTGAGCTACGGGGACTCTACTTGCGCGCCAGCCTACATTAGGATGCCTCGCGTGCAAGGCTTGCTCGATCTCGCGGTGAGCGCCGCGCACGAAGCGGGAGCGCTCCTGCGCGCGCGCTTCGCGAGCGCCCCGACGGGGCTCACGAGTAAGTCGAGCGCGACGGACGTCGTCAGCGATGCCGATCGCGCCGCCGAGGAACTGCTGGTCGGCCGGCTGCGCGCCGCCTGCCCCGACGATTCGATCATCGGCGAGGAGGGCGCTGCGCTCGAAGGCCGCTCCGGCCGCGCGTGGCTGCTCGATCCGCTCGACGGGACGGTGAACTTCCTCTACGGCATCCCGCACTTCTGCGTCAGCGTGGCGTGCCTCGACGAAGGCGGCGCCGTCGTCGGCGTGGTCCACGATCCGATGCGCGGCGAGACCTTCGCGACCACGCGCGGCGCCGGCGCCACGCGCGACGGTGTGCCGATCCGCGTGAGCGCCGCCGTTGAGCTCGCGACGTCGCTGGTGGCGACGGGTTTCGGCTATCGCGCCGAAGTGCGCGCGGCGCAGGCGGCGCTGCTGGCGCGCGTGCTCCCGCACGTGCGTGACGTGCGGCGCGGCGGCTCCGCGGCGCTCGATCTCGCGTGGTTGGCGGCGGGCCGCCACGACGGCTACTACGAGGCGTCGCTGCGTCCCTGGGACTGGGCGGCGGGCGCGCTGCTGGTGCGCGAGGCCGGCGGTCGCGTCGAAGATCTGCCGCCGATCGCACGTTCGACGCCCGGCGTAATTGCGGCCGGTCCTTCGATCTTCGATGCGCTCCGCGCGCTCGTCCAGGGCGGGTAGCTCCGGAGGATGAGCGCACGAATTCACTTCGGGCGCTCATCGGGGTGCGGGGGCATCGGGGGAGCGCAGCGAGCGGAGCGAGCGAGCACCGGACGGGCCCCCGCAGTCAAACGATGAGCGCACGAATTCACTTCGGGCGCTCATCGGGGTGCGGGGGCATCGGGG
>JBBTFH010000106.1:13692-16278 GCA_038041915.1 Myxococcota bacterium | reverse complement strand
AGGCCGCGCAGCGCGTTGGCGAGGGTCTTGCGGCGCTTCCCGAAGGCGGCGCGGACGACGCGCGCGTAGGCGTCGGCGGGCGCGCGGATACGCGGGACGGGCAGCGGCGTGACACGCACGACGCGCGAGCGTACGGCCGGCGGCGGCCGGAAGCAGCCGGGCGCGACGTCGAAGAGCGCGTCGACGGCGACCAGCGCGCCGAGGCGCGCGGCGAGCACGCCGTAGTCCTTGCCGCCGGGCGGCGCGCCCAGGCGCACGGCCACCTCGCGCTGGAGCATCAGCACCGCGCGCGACCACGCTTCGCACACGTCGAGCAGCAGGAACAGCACCGGCGACGAGATGTTGTAGGGAAGGTTTCCCGCGACCACCAGCCGGCGTCCGGCCTCTTGGGCGAGGCGTGCGAGGTCCAGCTCGAGCGCGTCGCCGTGGACGATCGTCACCCGCGGGATTTTTTCGCGCTCGAGAATCGCGACCAGGCGCGGATCGATCTCGACGGCGATCACGCGCGCGCCGGTTTGCGCGAGCGCGCGGGTGAGCGCGCCGGTGCCGGGGCCGATTTCGAGGACGACGTCGCCTTCGTGAAGCGCGCAGGCCGCCGCGATTTTGCCGACGATGTTGCGATCGATCAGGAAATGCTGCCCGAGCGACTTCTTGGCGCGCGGGCGCTCGGTCATGAGCCGGCTCATGCCAGCGGCAGCGATGCGACGGCGCACAGATCCAGGCCGTCGCGCTCGCCGCGCGCGAGGCGGCGCGCGCCGGCGGCGGCGATCATCGCGGCGTTGTCGGTGCAGAGCGCGATCGGCGGGACGCGCAGCGCAAAGCCGTCTTCGCGGCCCGCCGCCTCGAGCGCGGCGCGAATGGCACGATTGGCCAGCACACCGCCCGCGGCGACCAACGTATCGGCCCGCGCGCGCCGCGTCGCGACGCGCGCCTTGCGCACGACCACGTCGACGACGGCCTGCTGAAAGCTCGCGCAGAGATCGGCGAGCGCTTGACCGACGGGGGGGATGCCGCCGCGGCGCGCGACCTCGGCGGCGACGGCGGTCTTGAGGCCCGAGAACGAGAAGTCGATGCAGTCGCGGCCCGGCAGCGCGCGCGGCAGCTTCACGCCGGCGGGATCGCCGCCCGCCGCGGCGCGCTCAATCGCGGGGCCGCCGGGATAGGGAAGGCCGAGGAGCTTTCCCACCTTGTCGAAGGCCTCGCCCGCGGCGTCGTCGCGCGTCTGGCCGAGTAGCCCGTACGCGCCGGGCGCGCGCACGTGAAACAGCGCCGTGTGCCCGCCCGAGACCAGCAGCGCGACGTGCGGGTGGGGCGTCGGCCCGTCGAGCTCGACGGCGGCGAGGTGGCCGTCGAGGTGGTGCACGCCGACCAGCGGCAGGCCGCGCGCGAAGGCAATCGCCTTGGCCGCTTGCACGCCGACGAGCAACGCGCCGACCAGACCTGGCCCGCGCGTGACCGCGAGCGCGTCGACATCGGCGAGGGTTGCGCCGGCGCGGCGCATCGCCTCGTCGAGCACGGGCACGAGGTTGGTGACATGGTGGCGCGAGGCGAGCTCCGGCACGACGCCGCCGTAGGGCCCATGCACCTCGTGCTGCGACGAGACCACGTTGGCGCGAATCGAAGGCCGCCCTCCTTCGACCGCCAGCAGCGCCGCCGCCGTCTCGTCGCACGAGGTCTCGATTCCCAGGATGAGCACGAGCGCGGTGCGGGCCGTGGCTACTGCAGCATCGAGCGCGCGTCGCTCGCATAGCGCCCGCGTGGCTCGAGTTCGAGATAGCGGCGGTAGTGCTCCTTGGCCCTGGCGCCGCGTCCCATCTCCTGCAGCGCGACGCCGGCGGCGAAGTGCGCTTCGGCGTTGGCGTCGTCGATGGCGAGCGCCTGCTCGGCGAACTCGAGCGCCTTGGGCATGCGGCCGCTGTCGAGGTGGACGATCGCCATGAGCGACATCGCGCCGGCGCCCGACGGGTTTTGCTCGAGCGCCTGCGTCGCCGCCGCGAGCGCTTTGGCGCGTTTGCCCCGCTGCCAGCTCTGGCGCGCCTCGTCCAGCAGCTTCTCGTAGCCGTCGTCGGCGACAGGCGGCTCCTTGCCCGGGGGCTGCTGGAACACCGAAGCGACCGGTGGTGCGGCGGGCACGGCGGCGGGCGCGGGCGCGCTCGGCGGCGGTCCCACGGGCGCCGAGTCGTCTTCACCGGGAGCCGGCGCCGCGGCAGCGGCGGGCGCGGGCGATCCCGAGCGCAGGCGCACGAACTCGCCGCCGCCCAGGTACGGGTTGGTCGCGTAGATGCGGTAGCCGACGACGGCGACCAGCAGCACCGCCGCGCCGGCGGCGATGGCGCCGTAGAAGCCCTTGCCGCGCCGCTTGCGCCGCGGAGCATCCATCGACAGCTCGGAGAGATCCGTCGCGGACAGGCTCATCGAGTGCGTATCGGGCGGCGCCTCGTCGAAGAAGCGCAGTTCCGCCGACGGCAACTCCTCGTCGATGTCCTCGTGCGTCGGAAGCGCGGGCACCATCGACGCGGCGGCCGGCGCGAACGCCTGCGGAGCCGGCGCGAACGCTTGCGGAGCCGGCGCGAACGCCTGCGGAGC
>JBBTFH010000106.1:7490-13592 GCA_038041915.1 Myxococcota bacterium | reverse complement strand
GCCTGCGGAGCCGGCGCGAACGCCTGCGGAGCCGGCGCGAACGCCTGCGGAGCCGGCGCGAACGCCTGCGGAGCCGCATCTGGAAAATGCGTCACCGCGGGAGCGAAGGGCCGGGGAAGCGGCGGCGGGGGCGCCGCCGGCGCCTGCTGAAGCTGCGGCGGCAGCGTCGTGGCCGGCGCAAACGGCACCCCGCGCGTAGGCGTGATGACCGATGGCGGACCGCCGGCCGGCTGCCACGCGGGCGCGGGCGGCGGCGCGAGCGCGGCGGCGGGCGGCTGCCACGCGGGCGGCGGCGACCATGGCGCCGGCACGACCGGCGGCGGCGCCGCGGGCGCGGGCTGCCACGGAGCACGCGGCGCGACGAGTCCGGGCGACGGGCCGGCATCCGCGAGTTCCGCCGGCGCGATGCCCGGGTTGGTGCCTGGACGCGTGAAGGCCGGCGTGGGCGCGGGCGAGTGCGCCGGCGCCGGCACCGGCGCGGGCTGCACATCGGGCCGCCGAAACGGCAGCACCTGCGCCCCGGGAGCGGCGTGGGGCGCCATCGACGTCATCGCGGCCGGAAGCGGCGTTTTTCCGCCCAGGCTCGCGCCCGAATCTTCGGCCCCATCCGCGCCGCCCTCGTCGCCGGCCTCGATTGCCGGAAGCTGCATCGTCTGCCGGTCGCGGCTATCGACCGGCGCTGTCGCGCCCGTGCGACCGGTGTCGCGCAAAAGGCCCGCCGCGCCCAGTTGCGAGACCAGCGTGAGCGCTTCGAGATCGGCCAGGCCGCAGTCCTCGACGACCTGCTGAATCGTGCGCCGCCCGTCGAAGAGCCTGAGCACGGCGTTGACCGCGTCGGGAATCTGGTTCAGGTGCTCCGCGAGCCGGTGGTAGTCGACCTCGAGGATCTGCTCCATCGGCGGAAGCTGCTCGGCGAGGCGGCTTCCTTCGTCGACGCGGCGCATGCCCTCGAGCAGCAGCGCCTGGTTGGCGACCTCTATCGTCTCGCGGCGGCGGATCGTCTTGAACTCGATGGCAAACTGGCCGTCGTTCCACAGCAGCAGGCGGTAGACCGCGCTCTCGCCGGTCAGGCGCCCGAGCTCCGCGTCGATCACCTTGCCGTTGCGGAAGTAGATAGCGCCGCGTTTTCCCTCGCTGCTGTCGATTTGGATGACGCCCGACTTGCGCGAGAGCTCGATGGTCTGCACGAGATCGACCACCGCCATGTCGCTGAGCGCGCCCTGAAAGCGTGTGCGCGTGTCTCGGCGCTCGATCCGCTCGCGCTGCGCGCGCTGCAAAACCAGCCTGACGCGCGCGCTGATCTCTTTGATGTAGATGGGCTTCGTGAGGTAGTCCTCGACGCCGAGCTCGAGGCCGCGCACCTTGTCCTCGACGGAGGCGTTCGACGTGAGGAAGAGGAACGGAATCTGAGCCCAGTCGGGATGTTGCTTGAGGCGGCGGCAAAGCTCGAAGCCGTCGAAGCCGGTCAGCTTGATGTCGGAGATGATCATCTCGGGCGGCTGCGCGGCGACGCGCGTGAGCGCATCGGGACCGCTGGTGGCCGTCTGGATGACGTAGCCGTCCTTCTTGAGGTTGACCTCGAGCAGCCGCAGGCTCTTGGTGTCCCCGTCGACGAGTAGCAGATTCTGCTTGACCACCGGACCCTCCGAAAAGATCAGGGAAAATAATCCACGCTTCGATAACCGTCAAGGCGCTCGCGAAAACGTGCCCGTGAAATCGCGATCAGCGGAGCTCGGGCAGGTGGCGCGCGAGGATTTCCCGCAGGCGCGTTCGCGAAGGCAGCCGCTCCAATGCTTGACGAACATAAAGCAGGCTCGCCGGGATGTGAGGCAGGAAGCCGGGGTTCTTCTTGACCCGATCGATGTAGACGAACCTACCGGAATCCTTTAGTTTTCTATGAAGCGCCTGGAGATCGAAAAGGGCGCGGAAGGCGGCGGCGCCGGCGGGAAAGGGGTGACGCGCGAGATAGTGCGCGATGAGCCGGTCGACCTCGCCGTCGTCGAGCACGACGTACGAGTCGCGCAGGAGCCCGACCAGGTCGTAGGGAAGCGGCCCGATGAGCGCGTCCTGGAAGTCGATGAGATGAAGCTCCCCGCGCTCGACCATCAGGTTTCGGCTCTGGAAGTCGCGATGGACGAAGGTCGTCGGCGCCTGCTCGAGCGCGCGGGCGATTTCGTCGAATTCCTCGGATATCGTCTTCTGCTCGGCCTCGGTCAGCGCGGCCTGCCTTTCCGCGACCAGCAGCCACTCGCGAAAATGCTCGAGCTCCCAGCGGAGCAAGTCGAAATCGAAGCGGCGCCTGTGGCCGATGCAGCCGTCTTTGTGAGCCTCGCCATGTCGCTGAAAGGCGACGAGCAGATCGACGGCGTTGCGATAGATCGGCTCGCGACGGCCGGCCGGGGCACCGGCCACGACGCGCTCCAGGGTCGTGTCGCCGAGATCTTCGAGATACAGCAGGCCGGCCGCGTCATCGTAATGATGGATGCGCGGCACGGGCAGACCGCCGCGTTCGAGGAATTCCTGGACGTCGACGAACGGCAGGCGCGTGGCCGCTGTCTTCGTCACCTCATCGGCGGCGGCCCCTGCCCCAGGAAGCTCCATGAGCACGAGCGAGGCCACCGAGCCATCGCGGATGCGCAGGCGGTAGTAGCGACGGCTGGAGGCATCTCCCTGGAGCGGGATGATTTTCGCGAGATGGCCGCCGGTGAGGCGCGGGAGGGTCGCTGCCGCATGGGCGGTGATTCTGTCATCCATGTCGAGGCGAGACTATACTGAACGCCGTGAGGGGGGCAATTTCGCGAAAAATACTCGCGGACGGCGCGGCGGGGCTGGGCGTGACGCTGGGCGAGCGCGCCGCGGAGCGGTTGACGCGGTACATCGAGCTCATCTTGAAGTGGAGCCGGCGCGTCGACCTGACGGGCCTCACCACGCCGGAGGCCGTGGCCAACCGGCTGATTCTCGACAGCCTGGCGTTAGTAAGGGCGATCGCGCATGCGGACAGCGTGATCGACGTCGGCAGCGGAGCCGGAATCCCGGGCATTCCGCTGGCGGTCGCGAGGCCCGACCTCCGCGTGACGCTGGTCGAACCGCGCGAGCGGCGGGCGGCCTTTCTGCGCACCGCGATCGACGTGCTCGGGATCGACGCGCGCCTCTTGGCGGTACGGCTCGAAGCGGTCGATGAGCGATTCGACTGGGTGGTCTCGAAGGCGTTTCTGCCGCCCGAGAAGTGGGTCGTCGCGGCCAGGCGGCTCGCGCGGCCAGGCGGCCGCATCGCGCTCTGGACGCATCGACCGACCACGCTCGAAGCGAATGAACGGATTGCGTATCGGCTGCCGGACGGATCGGACGGTCTCGTCGAAGTGTTCCACGTGAAACAGTCAACCTAATCGTTTTTCTGGTTGACATTAATAATCAACTATGTGTATTTATTAGATTCGTGTCTTCACTGATCGCGTCGCTCTCGTATGAACTAGAGCAATTACAAGATATTGGACTGCTGCGCCGCACGCGCACCGTCGAAGGTTGCCAAGGCGCGTCGATCCTACTGGGCGAAGGCCCGCGGATCAATTTTTCTTCAAACGATTACTTGGGGTTGGCATCACACCCGCGGGTCGTGGCGGCGGCACGCGCGGCCCTGCTCGAGTCGGGCCACGGTGCGGGCGCCGCGCGGCTCCTGGCCGGGACCTTTCGCCCCCACGTCGAGCTCGAAGCCGATCTCGCCGCGTTCAAGCAGACCGAGGCGGCGCTGCTCTTCACGTCGGGCTACCACGCCAACGTCGGCACGATCGCCGCGATCGTCGGCGAAGGCGACGCCGTTTACTCCGATGCGCTGAACCACGCGAGCATCGTCGACGGCTGCCGGCTTTCGCGCGCGCGCGTGCAGGTCTTTCCGCACCGCGATTACGCGCGCCTGGACGCGCTGCTCTCGGCAAATGGCGCGCGTGCCCGAAGGCGGCTCGTCGTCACCGACGCTGTGTTCGGCATGGACGGCGACGTGGCGGACCTGCGCGCGCTTTGCGAAATCGCGCGGCGCCGCGACGCGGCGCTGATGGTCGACGAGGCGCACGCGACCGGCGTGCGCGGACCGTCGGGACGCGGCCTTTGCGCCGAGGTCGGCGTCACGCCCGACATCGCGATGGGCACGCTCGGCAAGGCGCTCGGCAGCTTCGGCGCGTTCGTGTGCGGCCCGCGCGTGCTCTGCGATTTTCTCGCCAATCGCGCGCGGAGCTTCGTCTTCACGACCGCGCTGCCGCCGGCCGTCGCCGCGGCGTCGCGCCGCGCGCTCGCGATCGTGGCGGGGCCAGACGGCGACGCGCGGCGAGCGCGGCTCCTTTCGAACGCGCGCCGCTTCGCAGCCGGCCTACGACGCCTCGGCCTCGCGGATCCGCCGGAAGGCGCGCACATCTTCCCGATCGTCGTTGGCGACGCGCGCCGCGCCGTCGCGCTCGCCGCCGCGCTCGAGGAACGCGGCGTGCTCGCGATGGCGATCCGTCCGCCGACGGTGCCCGAGGGCACCGCGCGCCTCCGCTTCGCCCCGACGGCCGCGCACACCGACGCGCACATCGACCTCGCGCTCGACGCGCTGAAACAGGTCATGGCCACGACGGCGTCTCCGACCGCAACCACGGCGGCCGTCGTGTCGGACACGGGCTCGACCTCGGATCTGGTCGCCCGCGCTCGCCGCCACGTCTGGCATCCGTTCACGGCCATGGCTTCGTGGGGCGAGAGCGATCCGATCCTCGTGATCGACCGCGCCCAGGGCAACTGGCTCGTCTCCACCGACGGGGAGCGTTTTCTCGACGGCGTCTCGTCGCTGTGGTGCAACGTGCACGGCCACCGGCGCGCCGAAATCGACCAGGCGGTGCGCACGCAACTCGGCCGCGTGGCGCACACGACGCTGCTCGGGCTCACGCACGCGCCGGCGATTCTGCTCGCCGAGAAGCTTTCCGCGCTCGCGCCGCCGGGACTTTCGCGCGTCTTTTACTCCGACGATGGCTCGACCGCGGTCGAGGCGGCGCTGAAGATCGCCTATCAGTACTGGCGTGACGGCGGCTTTCCGCAAAAGCGCCGCTTCGTCGCGCTCGAGAACGCCTACCACGGCGACACGCTGGGCGCGGTCTCGGTCGGCGGCATTTCCGCGTTTCACGACGCGTTCCGCGCGCTCATCTTCGACGTCCTGCGCGCGCCCGTCGATGGGCACGCCGCCGCGCTCGCGCGCATCTTCGCGGCGCACGCCGGCGAAATCGCCGCGCTCGTAGTCGAGCCGCTCGTGCAAGGCGCCGCCGGCATGCTGCTCTCGCCGCCCGGCTTCCTCGCGCGCGCCGCCGCGCTCTGCCGCGAGCACGACGTGCTGCTGATCGCCGACGAGGTCGCGACCGGCTTCGGCCGCACCGGCACGATGTTCGCGTGCGAGCAGGAAGGCGTGACGCCGGACCTTCTGTGCCTCGGCAAGGGCATCACCGGCGGCTACCTGCCGCTCGCCGCGACGCTGGTGCACGAGCGCGTCTTCGCGCGCTTCGCCGATGGCGCCGCCGCGCGCCGCACGTTCTTTCACGGCCACACGTATTCGGGAAACCCGCTCGCGTGCGCCGCCGGCGTCGCCAGCCTGGAGATCTTCGCGCGCGAGGGCGTGATCGCCTCGCTGCCCGCCACGATCGACCGCCTCGCCGCGCGGCTTCGCGAGATCGCGCGCCTGCCCGCCGTGCGCGAGGTTCGTCAGAAGGGCCTGATGGTCGGCATCGATCTCGGCGACGCGCCGCCCGAGCAGCGCCTGGGCTTTCGCGTGTGCCTGGCCGCGCGCGCGCACGGCGTCATCCTGCGCCCGCTGGGAAACGTGATCGTCTGGATGCCACCGCTGTCGATCCGCGAAAGCGAGATCGACTTGCTCGCCGCCGCCACGACCGCCGCGATCGAGGAGACGGTTCCCGCGTGACCGCGCGCGGCGTGTTCGTCACCGGGACCGACACCGGCGTCGGCAAGACGCACGTCGCGTGTGCGCTGCTCGCGGCCCTCCGCGCTCGCGGCGTGGGCGCCGTCGGGTGGAAACCCGTCGAGACCGGCGGCGATGACGACGTGCGCGCGCTCGCCGCACAGCCGCTCTAC
>JBBTFH010000106.1:0-7480 GCA_038041915.1 Myxococcota bacterium | reverse complement strand
GACGAAGCTTGCGTACACCATCGGCACCATGATCGAGCTGCCGCGCGCCTGCGTGGTGGCGGACACGCGCTCGCCGCACAGCCGCTCTACGTGCTCTCCCGCCCCGCCGCGCCCGCGGAGGCCGCCGAGAACGACGGCGTGACGATCGACCTCGATCGCATCGTCGCCGCGTTTCGCGAAATCGCCGCGCGCCCCGGCGTCGACTTCGTGCTGGTCGAAGGCGCAGGCGGCCTGCTCGTGCCGCTCACGCCGACCGCGCTCATGGCCGACCTCGCCGCGCGCCTTGGCCTGCCGCTCCTGCTGGTCGCGCGCGCGCGCCTGGGCACTATCAACCACACGCTGCTGACCGTGCGCGAGATCGAGCGGCGCGGCCTGCCGTTCGCCGGCACGGTGCTGAACCTGCACGAGGCCGACACGCTCGATCACGCGCGCTGGATCGACGCCTTCGGCGGCCGCGTTCTGGGCCGCTACCCCGACGATCTCGCCGTAATCCTGCGGGCGCTGCTTCCGGCGGCGTCTTCTTCCCGCACTTCTTCCGGCGGCGCTTGACGGATCGGGGCCATCGCGCCATCATGATGGTGCGATGGCGGAGATCCTCACGACGGTGCGCTTTCCGTCCGACTTGCACGAGGCCCTCCGGCTCCGTGCGTTTCGCGAGCGTCGAGCCATCGCCGATCTGGTGCGCGAGGCCGTGCGCGACCTGCTCGCGCGATCGCCGGCCGCCTCCACGCCGACGTCGATCGAGGATGACCCCTTCTGGAAGGTCGTCGGCAGCATCCCGGGCGGTCAGCGGGACGACTCGGTCGAGCACGACCATTACCTCTACGGCACGCCCAAGCGGCGCAGGACTTCCCGGCGCAGTCCGTGAAGGTTTTCGTCGACACCTCGGCGCTGCTCGCGCTCGCGCAGCCGCGCGACCGGTTCCATGCGGCGGCGACGCGGTGCCTGCGCGACCTGAAAGACGCCCGATTCGTCGTCAGCGATTATGTCCTCGACGAGACGCTCACGCGCTGGATCACGCGCGGACAGGCCACTCGCGGCCTGGCGTTCGTCGACGCGCTCTTGCGCAGCCCGCGCTACGAGCTGGTCTTCGTCGATCGCATCCTGTTCGACCGTGCCCGGCAGAAGGCGGCCAAGCTTGCCGAGCATCGGCTGTCTTTCACCGATTGCACCAGCGCCGTCTTCGTCGAAGCGCTGCGTCTCGACGCGATCTTCTCGTTCGACGCGGGCTTTGTGCGCGTGGGGCTGAGCGTCCTGCCGGCAAGTCACTGAGGCGCGCAGCCGCCCGGCCGCCTCGACCTCCGGGTCTGCGCGCGCTCAGAGCGGCGAGCCGGACGAGGAGTCGATCGCCCTTTCGATCACCAGCACGCGGTGGGGCTCGTGGCCCTCGCTGCGCGAGGACACGCCGCCCGCCTCGGCGAGCGCGCCATGGATCACGCGCCGCTCGGCCGCGTTCATGCCCTCGACGGTCACGGGCTCCTGCGTGGCGAGCGCCTTCTCGCGCAGGCGCAGCGCCATCTCTCGCAGCGTTCCCTCGCGCTTGCCGCGGAACCCCGCGCCGTCGGCGACGACGAACACCGGAGGGCTGAGCCCGCGATTCGCGATACGCGACACGACCAGTTGCAGCGCGTCGAGCGTCTGCCCCTTTTGCCCTATCGCCGCCGCCACGTCGTCGCCCGAGAGCTCGAGCGCGACGCGCCCCTCCTCGTCGATGCGCGAAGCCACGTCCACGCGCAGGCCCATGCGCGCGAGGATCTCGCGCATCGTCAGCTCGGCTTTTTCCTGTACGTCGCTCACGTTTTCGCTCCTGCCAGTTGCGGCGCCTTGGGCGCCGCGCCGCCGTCGGTCCGGTTCATAAGCCACTGGTGTCCCAGGGTCAACACGGTGTTGATGAGCCAGTAGAGCGTCAGCCCCGACGGCACGAACAGCGAGAAGAAGAGGAACATGACCGGCATCATCCACATCATCATCTTCTGCTGCGGGTCGCTCGGGTTGGTCGTCTGTATCCTCGCCTGGACGATAGAGAGCAGCCCGAGCAGAATCGGCAGCACGAAGTAGCGATCGGGCCGCGCCAGGTCGTCGATCCACCACACGAACGAGCTGCGGTAGAGTTCGACCGATCCGGCGAGCGTGCGGTAGAGCGCCAACCAGATGGGCATCTGCAAGAGCATCGGCAGGCAGCTGCCGAGCGGGTTGACGCCCTCGCGCTTGTAGAGCGCCCAGGTCTCCTTGTTCAGCCGATCCTTGTCGCTTGCGTACTTTTCCTGAAGCTTCTTCATCTCCGGCCCGAGTTTCGCCATCTTGCGCATCGAGCGCATGCTCTTCTGCGTCCAGTAGAGCGTCCCGAACTTGACCACCAGAGTCAGCAGGATGATCGCCACGCCCCAGTTGCCGACCCACGTCTGGAAGAGTTTCAGCAGCCAGAGCATCGGCCGGCAGAGGACCTCGAGCCAGCCGAAGTCGACCGCCTCGGCCAGCCCGGCGGGCTTCCCATCGACCAGCACGGCGTCGAGATCGCCCAGCACCTTGGGGCCGAGGTAGAGCACGAAGGCCTGTTCGAGAGAGCCGCCCGGCGGCACCATGCGCTCCGCGAGCTCCATCGTGGCCGAGAAGCGCCCGCTCTCGCCCGAAACTTTCTCGCCGCGCATCACGCAGCGGCGCGACTCCTTGTCTTGCTCTTGGCCCGCGACGACGACCGCCATGAGGAAGTAGGGGTCGTCGATGCCGGTCCAGCGCACGTCGCCCACGAACGCGCGCTGCTCTTGGGTGAGCTCGCCCGGCTCCTCGCGATGAACCTTGCCGTTCGCGTAGCAGACCGGGCGCCAGAAGCGCGGGTTCGGGTTCATCATGCTGGGCCCGCCGCCGGGGCCCTGCCGGCCGTGCACGCGCACGGCGATGCGCTGCGCCGCCGGGACGCTTCCGCGGTTCTCCGCGCGCAGTTCGAGGCGCGCGACGTGCGAGCGCGGATCGAAGCGGAAGGTCTTGGTAAGGCGCGCGCGCGCGTCCTCCTTGACGAAGCGCCAGACGTTTTGCGAAACCGCCTCGGCGCGCCACGGCGCGGTGGGCGTGAGCGCCGGGCCGAAGTCGACCTCGAAGGGGAACGGGGGCTTTCCCGCCTGCACGAGCTCGACCGGAGCCGTCTTGCCTTTTTCGCCTCGCTCCTCGCGGTAGCGCGGGTGCTTGAGCACGAAGCTCTCGAGCGCAGCGCCGCGCGGGCTGAGCAGGCCGCGCCAGCGTGACGATTCGACCGTCACCGGCGGGCCTTCGGGCTCGTCCACCGCCGCGTCGGCCGCCGGCCGCGCGGTCACGCGGGCGTCGGCCGCGAGCGGCTCGCGCGGAGCGGCGGGGGTGGATTCCTTCGCCGCGGGGGGTGGATTGGGCGCCGGCGGAGAGAAGAGCATCTGCCAGACAAAGACGATCCCCAAGCAAATCGCCAAGGCCAGAAGCAGCCGCCGGTTGCTATCGTTCATGGCGGAACGCTAGCGCCAGACGGGATCATGGCCGTGGCCGCCCAAGGGATGGCAGCGCAAAAGCCGCCACGCCGCCAGAGCCGCGCCGCGCCAGAAGCCCCGCCGCAAAAGCGCCTCTTCCGCGTAGGCCGAGCACGATGGGGTGAAGCGGCAGCGCGGCGGGAGCGAAGGCGAGAGGCTGCGCCGCGAAAAGCTCCGGTAGACCCGTACGAGGGCGAGCGCTGCCGCCGTCAGCATCCGCGCCCGGGGGCCTGCGCCGCGCGGCGCAGGAGCGCGGCCAGATCGCCAACCGCACGCTCCCTCGCGACGCGGGCGGCGGCCGGCCGCGCGATGACGACGATGTCGATCGGTGTCGTGCCGAGCGCCTCCCTTCCGTGGCGAAAGATCTCGCGCACGAGGCGCTTGATGCGGTTGCGCACCACGGCGCCGCCCACCTTGCGGCTGACCGTCACGCCGAGGCGCGACGCGCCCGTCTCCGACTCGGCGGCGAGCGCCAAGAAGCAGGAGCCTTCGAGCCGACGCCCGCGACGCTGCACACGAAGGAACTCGGAGCGCGCGCGCAATCGGGCCGAAGCCGGCAGCCCGTGAGGACGAGCGGGCACTACTTCTTGGGCGACGTGACCGTGAGGCGCCAGCGCCCCTTGCGGCGGCGATTCTTCAAGACCTTCCGCCCGCCACGAGTGCGCATGCGCTTGCGGAAGCCGTGCGTGCGCTTGCGGCGCTTGCGATGCGGCTGATACGTGCGTTTCACGGTGGCGTGGATAGCAGCCACGGCTTTGGTCGTCAAGCGAAGTGCGCTCCCGACGGAGAGCGCCTCGTGCACGGCGCGCCACGCACGAAGCGCGCGCGCTCAAGGCGCCTCGCAAGCGCGGAGCCGCGCGGGACATGCGTTTGCGAGTGCGCCACGCGCCGCGCCTGCTTGGCGCGCCGCTATGGATGCGATCGTCAGAATCGCACCCTGCTTTTCCGTATTCTCCTGGCAGCTTGCGCGAGCCTCATCGTGAGTGCGCTTTCGTTTGATGTCGGTGAACTTTTTCGCGGAGGAATTTCCGCTGGAATGTTCGCGCGCTCGCAAGAATTACACTTTTCCTCTTGCCAATTTGTGAGCGCGCCTGCTAGACGTGCCCGCTCTCGCAGACGATCCGCGAGGGACTTAGCAACACGCAGTACAGGAACGGATGAATCCTGTTCTCCACAGCTGTGGAGAAGCTGTGGACAGGTATTCATTCAGCGAGGGCAAAGCAATGGCCGAAGCGGTGACCATGGCCGAAGCGCCGGGCGGGGTCGCTCCCGTCGATGAGGTGGCTCCGATGAACAATCCAGCGACGTCGGGCGACCTCCTGGGGCTGTGGGAGCGAGCGCTCTCGTCCATCTCCGGAAGCGTCAAGCCCCATAATTACGATCTTTGGCTTCGTCCGATCCGCTGCACGGGCGCGTCGGACGGACGCATTCAGCTGCAGGCGCCGAATCGCTTCGTGCGCGAGTGGTTCGAGGAGAACTACCTCGCGGTGATCCTCGACGTCTTCCGCGCGGAGTCCGGACGCGAATGGAACGTGGTCTTCGAGGAGCTCGGAACGCCGGAACCCGCGCCCAACGCGGACGATCAGGGGACCCGCTCGCCCGCCGTCCAGCGCGCGCCGCCCCATCCCACGCTGAACCCGCGCTACCTGTTCAACCGCTTCGTCGCCGGACGCTCGAACCAACTCGCCTACAGCGCCGCGCGCGCCGTCGCCGAAACGCCCGGTCTCAAGTGGAATCCGCTGTTCATCTACGGCGACGCGGGGCTCGGCAAGACCCATCTCTGCCAGGCCATCGGCCACGAGATCCACCTGCGCAGCCCGAGCATGCGCATCACCTTCGCGTCGGCCGAGCGCTTCATGAACGAATTCATCAGCAGCCTGGGCAGCCACTCGATGGAGGAGTTCCGCCACCGCTACCGCGAGACCGACGTGCTGCTGATCGACGACATCCAGTTCTTCGGCGGCAAGGATCGGACGCAGGACGAGTTCTTCTTCACGTTCGAGGCTCTCTACGAGGCGCGCAAGCAAATCGTCCTGACCTCCGACCGCAAGCCCGCCGACATCCAGGATCTGACCGACCGCTTAAAGACGCGCTTCGAGCAGGGCATGATCGCCGACATCGTCATGCCCGACCTCGAAACCAAAATCGCGATCCTCCATAAGAAGGCGGAGACCGACGCCATCGCGCTCCCTGACGACGCGGCGCTCGTCTTGGCGCAGGCGATCCGCTCCAACGTGCGCGAGCTCGAGGGCGTGCTGCTGCGCGTCGCGGCCATAGCATCGCTCTCCGGCGTGCCTATTACGGTCGATCTGGCGCGGCAAACCCTCGCCACGCTCAAGCGTCAGACCGCCGAGAGTATTTCCGTAGAGTCCGTGCAGAAGGCGGTCGCCACCTACTACGACGTGAAGGTCTCCGAGATTCGCGGGCCCAAGCGCGACAAGCGCATCAGCCTGCCGCGGCAGGTCGCGATGTACCTCGCGCGCAGGCTCACCGCCGCGAGCTATCCCGATCTCGGCCAGCGCTTCGGCGGCAAGGATCACTCCACCGTGATCAGCGCCTGCCAAAAGATCGATCGCCTCGTACACACGCAGAGCGCGTTCCGCAGCGTCGTCGAGCAGCTCGAGAGAAACATCCAAGGTTAGGCGTAGCCTCGTCGAAGGTCGGGCCCGCCTGTGCACAAGTCTGTGAATCAACCGTGACATTTCTGGGGGATAGTGTGCGATCGGCGCCTACGGTGCCGTTCTCCCCGGATCGGTGCACAGGCGCCGCACATGCCGCGAAGGGGCTGTCAGCGTCGGGAGCCACTCTTCCGGCGACAGTGTCCACATATCCTGCTACTACGATCTTTGGACAACTCAAAAGGTAGGATCAGAGGAGGTTTTTCCCCATGGAGCTACGTATTACCAAAGTCGATCTACTTCGCGCGCTCTATGCCGTGCAAGGCATCGCCGATCGCCGCGCCACCATGCCGATTCTCGGCAACGTCCTCTTGCGCACGGAGGGCAAGGGGAGGCTCCTCTGCGCCGCGACCGACCTCAGCCTCTCGGTGACGATCGAGGTCGATGCCGTGGTCAAGAAGGAGGGCGGCATCACGCTGGGCGCCAAGCAGCTCTTCGATATCGTCAAAGGGCTTCCCGACGGTGAAATTCGCTTTTCACGAAGCGAGACGCAGCGCGCGGAGATTCGCGCCGGCAAGGTGGAGTTCCACGTCGTAGGGCTGGCCGATCGCGACTTTCCGCGCTTGCCGGACCACCGCGAGGTCAAGCTCGCGCCGGTCGACGCGAAGCTCTTGCGCGAGATGATCGCCAAGTCGATTTTCGCGTCGTCAACCGACGAGACGCGGCTGCACCTTTGCGGCGTGTTGCTCGAAGCGGTCGGAGGTCACGCGCGCATGGTCGCGACCGACGGCCATCGTCTCGCCAAGATCGAGCGCGATTGGAAAAGCGGCCCCGAGATCTCGCCGGCGGTGCTGGTTCCGCGCCGCGCGCTGCTCGAGATTCGGCGGCTCATCGAGTCCATCGACGGCGTCGTGCAGATGGGCCTCGCGCAGGGAACGTTGTTCTTGCGCGCGGGCGAGGCCGTACTCTCGGCCAAGCTCGCCGATGCGGTCTTTCCACCCTACGAACAGGTGATCCCACGCGAGAACGACAAGGTGCTGGTGATGGATCGCGTCGCGTTGCTCGAGGCGCTCAAGCGCGTCTCGCTGGTCGCCTCCGATCGCACCTACGGCATCAAGTTCGAGGCCGCGCCGGGCGAGCTGCGCGTGACGAGCGACAACCCCGATGTCGGCGACGCGCGCGAGCAGATCGATCTCGAGTACAAAGGCGCGGCGCTCTCGGTCGGGTTCAACGCGCGCTACTTGATCGATCTGCTCTCCGAAATGGGCTCCGAGCAAGTGCGCGCCGAGCTCGCCGGGGAGCTCGACGCGGCGCTTTTTCGGCCGGTATCGACCGACGACTACTTGGGCGTCGTGATGCCCATGCGGATAT
>JBBTFH010000105.1:0-10010 GCA_038041915.1 Myxococcota bacterium | reverse complement strand
GATCCTCGGCATGCTCGACGACGTCCCCACGCCTCTCGGCTTCGTGATCACGCCGGTGGTCGGGCTGCTCGTCGATCCGCCGCCATTCCGTCCCGACGCGCGCGAGGTCGAAGAGGTGTTCGAGGTGCCGCTGGGCGTGCTCACCGATCCCGCGACGTTTCGCGACGGCGGCGAGCGCGAGTTCATGGGGCGCCTCTACCGGCTGCCCGAGTACCACGTGGCCGGCAGGCGCATCTGGGGCGCTACCGCGCGGATGGTGCAGCTGCTGCTCGAGGCTGCCTCAGCCCACCCGTAGGGGTATCGGCTGTCGGCGCCGGTGGGCTGAGCGGGGCATCGTGAATCGGCGTCGGCACACGCCTCCGGGTGGGCTGAGTCAGCCTGGGCCCGTCGCCGAGGAGGCGCCCCGCCGCGCGCCGCGGCGGCAATGCCCTCGGGCCGAAGGAGGTCGGCGCGATCGGTCGGCCGGTGGTAGTCGGCGTGCAGCCCCGTCGAGAAGAACAGCGCCGGCACGCCGCGCGCGGAGAACGATGCGTCGTCGCTGCGGCCGTCGCCCTTCGGCGCGGTACGCAGATCGAGCTGCTCCAGCGCGTTCGCGCGTGAAAGGATCTCGCGCCACTCGCGCGCGCTCGCGACGCCGTGCACCTCGAGCGCGCGGCCGCGCATGCGACCGACCATGTCGAGGTTGAGCATCGCGACGATTCCTTCTCGGGGCCGCGGCGGGGCGGCGACGAAGCGCGCCGATCCGAGCAGGCCTAGCTCCTCGGCGGCGAACGCGACGAACACGACCGCGCGACGTGCCGGCCGCGCGCCTAGAGCCTGCGCGATCTCCAGCATCGCCGCGACACCCGAGGCGTTGTCGTCCGCGCCGGGGTGGACCGCACGTCCCGTCGGACGGGCTGATGCAGCCTCGCTCTCGGGCTCGAGCGATCCGATCGCGCCGCGACCGAGATGATCGTAGTGTGCGCCGACGACGACCGTTTCGCCCACAAAGAGCGCATCGCTTCCGCGCGCAATTCCGATCACGTTACGGAACGCCCGCCGCTCGCGCCGAAGCGCGACGCTTACCAGCACCTCGGCGCCCGGGCGCAGGAAAGCGCCGACATGCTTGGGCACCACACCCGCGACCAAGCCCGCGTCCTCGGCCACGCGCGGTGCCGGCGCCACAACGGCGCTCGACACGACGATGACCGCCTTCGCCCCCGAGTCACGCCCCCCCCTCGCAAGCGCGTCGAGCGCCTCGTTGTCCGAGGCCTCGATCACGACCACGTCGCCGCCGATGCGCCCATGCACCGTGCCGCTCGACGAGGAGCCGAGTGGCCGGAAGTCGTCGCCAAGGTCTATCGCCTGCGCGCCCACCCGCAGGGCGCTGCCCGGCGCCGCCGCGACGGCGGTCGTGACCGGCACCGACTGAAAGCTCACGCGTAGCCCCGCCGCGCGCATTCGCGCCGCCACGAAGTCGGCCGCGCGATCGACGCCCGCCGAGTCCGGCCCGCGCCCCTCCATCCCGTCGGACGCCAGCGCCCGCGCCGTCGCCATCGCGTCATCCGCCCGGATCGGCTCGCGCGCGCAGGCGAGCGCGAGGAGCGCGGTCAAGCAGGGGCATCGCGTAGACGAACGCCGAGAATCCGAGCCGATCGCGATCGACTCCTGCATGGGCAAGCCCACGATGCTGCCGGTCGCGGCGATGTGCGTGTGCGCGCCGCCCGCGAGGAGCGTGAGCATGCGCCCAGAATGCACGGAAGCGCCCTCGCGCGGCAATGAGCCCGCGGGATGCTCTCCGCGGCGACTTGATCCGCGTGGGGGAAATGGCGTATTTCTCGACGGTGCCTCCTTCCGTTCGCCACGCGAGTCTTGTGCTCGCGCTGCTTTTCGGCTGTAGCTCGGAGGCATTCGTCACCTTCAACTCGGACGCATCACCGGCGAAGTCGGAGCCTGTCGTCGACCAGGATGGAGGCGGTGTCCGCGAGACGGCGCCGACTTTCTGTGCCGCGGGCTTGCGATCCTGCGACCAGGACGGCCGTGTCGTCGAGTGCTCGGCCGACGGCGCCGCCTGGCTCTTCACCGAGACCTGCGCGTCCGGGTTCGAGTGCGGCGAGGGCGCCTGCATCTCGCTGTGCGAGAGCGCCGCGCGCGACCACTCGTTCCTCGGATGCGAGTTCTTCGCCGCCAGCGTCGACGGGTACGCCCATACGATGTCGGTCGCGAACCCCAACCTCGTTGTCCCCCTGAATGCGCTCGTCACGATCGACGCGCTCGTCGGTGGCTTCTGGACCGTGGCGGCGATGCTCGAGGTTCCGCCCGGCGCCACGCTGACGGCGGGCTGGCAGGGGCCGACGCCTCAGGCCGGGATCAGCTTGGCCGCCGCCTACCGTGTGACGGCGACACTTCCGGTGGTGCTCTACCAGATGCAGATCGGCGGCTCCGAAGGTGGTGCGACGTTGCTGTTCCCCACCGCGGCGCTTGGCAACGACCACCGCGGGCTGGTCGCCGGTCCGGGCGGACGCCTGCTGATCCTCGGCACCGTCGACGGCACCGCGGTGACCGTCAAGCCCACCGCGGAGGTCGCCGCGGGCGCCGCGCTGCCGGCGATTCCGGCCGGCGGCACGTGGACGGGCACGCTCGCCGCCGGCGACGCGCTGCTGCTGACCTCGGCGGGCGACCTGACCGGGAGCCACATCGAGAGCGAGCAGCCGGTGGCGGTGTTCGGCACGGGGCCAGGCAGCCGCGGCGGCGGCGCGGATCGAGCCGAGGAGCAGTTGCTCTCCATCGACAAGTGGGGCAAGCGCTTCGTCGCGGCACGGATCGTCGGCAGCGACAATCCCGCGATCGAGAGCCTCTGGCGCATCGTCGCAGCCGTGGACGACACGACGCTCGCGCTCACTCCGGGAGCCGGTACGGCGTGGCCGGCGGCGCCGGCGACGCTCGCGGCGGGCGGCTTCTTGGAGGTGGGCAGCGCCGGCCATTTCTACATCGAGGCCGACCAGGGCGTGCTCGTCGCGCAGATCGTCGCCGCCGATCTCGACCTCGTGCTCGCGCCGCCGATCGATAACTTCCTCGATCGCTACTTCTTCGCGAACGTGGCGGGCGAGGGGTCCGAGACGCTCACGGTCATCGCTCCGGCGGGCTCGACGGTGCTGCTCGACGGGGTGCCATGGACGGGCACGTGGGAGGTCGCCGGAGGCGACTTTCAGGTCTCGCAGGCGGTCAATCCGACCGGCAGCCACACGCTCGCGGGCGCCTTCGGCGCGACGCCGGATGCCGAGCCCGCCGGGCTCGCGGTCCTGCTGAGGAGCCACAGCGGCGCGTGCACCTTCTCGTACATGGGCGCGCTGCGCCTCGCGCCGATCAACGCGACGCTGAAGTAAGCGCGAGCCGCAGCGGCTTCATGGATGGGCGCGCTGCGCCTCGCGCCGATCAACGCGACGCTGAAGTAGCGGCGGCACGCTCGATCGCCGCGATCGCCGCGTGGAGTCGCGCGCACGCCGGCGTGGGCACGCCGAGCGCGCGTCCGCGGCGGACGATCTCACCGCACAGGTCCTCGTTCTCGCTCGGGCGGCCGGCCTCGACGTCCTGGAGCATCGACGTGCGAATGTGGCCGATGTCGCTGTTCTGCAGGGCCAGGCGAGCGAAGATGTCGGGCGAGAGCGCGACGCCGGCGGCGCGCGCGACGGCGGCGACCTCGGCGACGATCTCGGCGGCGAGCACGCGCAGGGGTTCGCGCGCGCCGACCTCTCCGACGGTGCAGCGCCAGGCCGCGGTGATCGAATTCCACGCGCAGTTCCAGGCCATCTTCCACCACTTGGCCTCGGCGAGGCTCGAAGTCACCTGCGCGGATACGCCATGCTCGCCCAGGAAGCGCGCGACCCGCTCGGCGTGGCCCGCGCCCGGAGGCCATGGCTCGCCGACGACGATCAACCCGCGCGCGTCGTGGCGCACGACGCCGGGAGCGACGCGCTCGCCGCCGACGAGCGCCGTGCCGCCGACGACGCGGGCCACGCCGAGCGACGCGGCCAGCACGTCCTCGCTCGTGAGGCCGTTGAGAACGGTCAGCGCGATGCCCGCCTCGGTGAGCGCCGGCCGCAGGTCTCTCGCGACGGCGGCCAGGACGGCGCCCTTGACCGCGACGAGCGCGAGATCGAAGCCGCGCGCGTCGGCGATGGACTCGATCACCGGTACGCGCACGTCGAAGTCGCCGGACGGCGACTGCACGCGTAACCCGCTCTCACGAATCACGCGGCCGTGCTCGCCGCGGGCGACCAGCGTCACGTCGGCGCCGCCGCGCGCCAACCGCGCGCCGAAGTACCCGCCGACCGCGCCTGCGCCGACGACGAGCGTGCGCATTCGCTATTTCAGCGCCCGGATCGCGAGATCGTCGAAGCGCACGTCCGACTCCCAGTTGGAAAGCGCGAAGAACGCGTGGCCGGGGCCGGCGAGCGGCTCGGAATCGTCGAGCTCGTGGACGAGTGTCTCGTCGATCCACCACGAGAGGCGCGATCCCTTTCGCACGATGCGCCAGCGGTAGACGCGCCCCGGCTCGACACGCAGGTCGCGGCGCGCGCGGCGATTCTGCCCGTGCTCGTCCATGCGCGCGAGCACCGTCAGCGTGTTCTTCCAGCCTCCGTGGACCAGCACGTAGCCGCTCGACGTGTACGCGCCCTTGCCCGCCGCGAACGACTCGCCGTCGCCCCACAGCTCGACCTTCACGTCGCCGTCGGCGCCGAGCGCCTGCGCGGTGAAACGGATTTCGGCGTCGCGCGGGAGGCGGCGCGCGAGCCACAGCGGATGGTTGTAGCCGTAGCTCATCGCGAGCTTGCCGTCGGCGATTCGGTAAGAGACGCCGGTGGTGCGCCAGTGCGCGCCGAGCGCCGGGCCGTCGAAGCGATCGACGAAGAGATCGCCGATGGCTTCGGGCGCCGTCTCGCGGCATCCGGCGAGCGCCACGAGCGAGGCCAGCGTCAGCGCCCGCTTCATCGTCCCATCATCGTGCGCCAGTCCTCGATCGTCGGAACGCGCAGGTACGGGTTTTCGCGCTTCTCCTCGCCGAGGGTCGAGGTGGGGCGGTCCGCGTAATCGTGACCCGGGTAGAGCACCGTGTCGTCGGGGAGCGTCGCGAGCTTCCGCGTGAGCGTGCGCCACATCTCGTCGGGATCGCTGCCGGGTAGATCGACGCGCCCGCAGCCCTTTACGAACAGCGTGTCGCCGGAGACGAGGCGATTCCCGACGAGGAAGCACTGGCTGCCCGGCGTGTGGCCGGGCGTGTGCAGGAACTTCACCTCGACCGCGTCGCCGACCTTCAGCGTGTCGCCGCTCGCGACGCGCACGAGATCGGTCTCGGACACGCCGGTCACTGCCTTCACGCCGTCGGCTTCCTCCGCGTTGACGTAGATCTTCATGCCCTTGATCGCGAGGAGCTGCGTGAGCCCCTCGATCTCGTGACGGAAGAGATTCCCGCCGACGTGATCGGGGTGGTAGTGGGTGACCAGCGCGCCGATCGGCGCGAAACCCGCCTCGATCGCCGCGTCGTAGATGCCGCGCACGTCCCACGCCGGATCCACGAGGACGCATTCGCGCGTCGCCTCGTCGCCGATGACGTACACGAAGTTCGCCATCTGCCCGGCGACCGGGTTGATCCGCGCGAAGTCGCGTCCGCCGAGGAGCTGTTGAAAATACATGGCGGGCGAGGATGCCCGACGGTCAGCGGGTTTTCAAACGGCCGGACGTGCCGCGAGCTGGCCGCAGGCGGCGTCGATGTCGTCGCCGCGCGGGGCGCGCACGTAGACGGGCAGGCCGGCGTCACGCAGCACGCGCTGGAAGCGCTCGACCGCGTTGGGATCGGGGCGACGATAGGGGCTGCCGGGAAACGGGTTCCACGGGATCAGGTTCACCTTGCAGCGCAGGCGCGCGAGCAGCTTCGGAAGGCGCTTCGCGTCGGCTTCGGAGTCATTGACGCCGGCCAGCAGCACGTACTCGAAGGTGAGCAGGCGCCGCTGCTCGAGCGGGAAGGCCCTCGCCGCGGCGAGCAACTGCGCGAGAGGCCACTTCCGATTGATCGGCATGATCGCATCGCGCACCTCGTCGGTGGTCGCGTTGAGCGAGATGGCGAGGTTCGCGCGCACGGGCTCCTTCGCGTAGCGCGCGATGCCCGAGACCAGGCCCGCCGACGAGACGGTGATGCGGCGCGGGGCGAACGCGCCGCCGAGCGGGTGCGTCAGGATGCCGATCGCCCGTACGACGTTTTCATAGTTGTGCAGCGGCTCGCCCATGCCCATGAAGACGAGGTTGGTGAGGCGCTCTCCCGGCGGAAGCAGCGCCCGCGCGCGCCACACCTGCTCGACGATCTCGCCGGTCGTCATCTGGCGGCCGAAGCCGAGCGTGGCGGTCGCGCAGAAGTGGCAGTCGAGCGCGCAGCCGACCTGCGACGAGACGCATAACGTGAGGCGATCCTCCTCGGGGATCAGCACGCTCTCGACGAGGCCGCCGCCGGGCAGCGCGAGGCGCAGCTTGCGGGTGCCGTCGCGCGCCCGCTGTACGGCGTCCACGGCGATGGTCGTCAGCGCGCCTTCCGCCGCCAGGCGCTCGCGCAGCGGCCGCGCGAGATCGCTCATCGCTTCCCACGACGCGACGCCGCGCCCGTGCAGCCAGCGGAAGATCTGCTCCGCGCGGTAGCGCGGCTCGCCCATCGCCGCGAGCGCCGCGGCGAGCTCGCCTATGGCGAGACTACGAAAGTCCGTCGAGCTCGGCGCCGCCGAAGAGGTAGCCGATCTCGAAATGGGCAGTCTCCGCCGCGTCGGAGCCGTGGGTAGCGTTGCGCTCGACATCCGTGCCGAATCTAGCGCGGATCGTGCCGGGCGCCGCCTTCTTGGAGTCGGTCGCGCCCATCAGGCCGCGCCACTTCGTGATCGCGTCGTCGCCCTCGAGCACGGCGGCCAGCACCGGCCCGGACGTCATGAACGCGACGAGCGCGCCGAAGAACGGCCGCTCGCGGTGGACGGCGTAGAAGCCCTCGGCCTGCGCGCGCGAGAGGCGCAGCGTCTTGGCGGCGGCAATGCGCAGCCCCGTTTCTTCCACGGCCGCGAGGATCGCCCCCGCGACGCCGCGCGAGAATGCGTCCGGCTTCACGATGCAGAGAGTGCGTTGCTTCATGGTGCTCATGCTCCCTTACGCGATCGCTTCCGCGAGCGTGACGCCGATGTCGGCGGGGCTGGGCGCCACGGCGATTCCCGCCGCGCGCAGCGCCTCGATTTTTTCCTTCGCCGTGCCCTTGCCGCCGGCGATGATCGCACCGGCGTGGCCCATGCGCTTGCCCGGCGGCGCCGTCTGTCCGGCGATGAACGCGACCACCTTCTTCTTCATGTGCTGCTTGACGAACGCGGCCGCCTGCTCCTCGGCGCTCCCGCCGATCTCGCCGATCACGATGACGGCGCGCGTCCCCGGATCGCGCTCGAACTCGGCGAGGAGATCGACGAAGCCCATGCCGCCGACCGGGTCGCCGCCGATGCCGATGCAGGTCGACTGGCCGATGCCGAGCCGCGTCAGCTGGTGCACGGCCTCGTAGGTGAGCGTGCCCGAGCGCGAGATGACGCCGACGTCGCCGGCCTTATGGATGTAGCCCGGCAGAATGCCGATCTTGCACCCGCCCGGCGAGATGATGCCGGGGCAGTTCGGCCCGATCAGGCGCGCCGGCGTGCCCGCTATGAAGCGCTTGACGCGAATCATGTCGAGCGTCGGGATGCCCTCGGTGATCGCGACGACGAGCGTCACGCCCGATGCGGCCGCCTCGCAGATGGCGTCGGCGGCGAACGGCGGCGGCACGAAGATCGCGCTGGTGTCAGCGCCGGTCTCGCGCACCGCGTCGGCGACGGTGTCGAAGAGCGGCACCTTGCCTTCGAACGTCTCGCCGCGCCGGCCCGGCACGACGCCCGCGACGACTTTCGTGCCGTACTCGATCATCTGCCTGGTGTGGAAGCTGCCGGCCGAACCGGTGATGCCCTGCACGACCACCCGCGTTTGCGCGTTGACGAGGATGCTCATCGGGGCCCCCTACGGGCGCCCCATGAGCATCGCGATCCGCGGGCGCTACGCGCCTCGCTCAGTTCGCTCGCTCGCCGAACTCGCTCGCTCACGACGACGCCTCCACCGCCTTGCGCGCGCCGTCGGCCATGTCCGACGCGGAGATGACGTTGAGCCCCGAGCTGGCGATGAGCTGGCGGCCCCACTCGACGTTCGTGCCTTCGAGGCGCACCACCAGCGGGACCTTGAGGCCGACCTCGCGCACCGCCGCGAGCACGCCCTCGGCGATGGTGTCGCACTTCATGATGCCGCCGAAGATGTTGATGAAGATCGCGCGCACGTTCGGGTCGGCGGTGAGTATCTTGAACGCCGCCGTGACCTTCTCGGTGGTCGCGCCGCCGCCGACGTCGAGGAAGTTCGCGGGTGAGCCGCCCGCGGCCTTGATGATGTCCATCGTCGCCATCGCCAGGCCCGCGCCGTTGACCATGCAGCCGATGCGGCCGTCGAGCTTGATGTAGGAGAGGTCGAACTTCTTGGCCTCGATCTCCGCCGGCTCCTCCTCGTCGAGATCGCGCAGCGCCTCGAGGTCGACGTGGCGGAAGGCGGCGTTGTCGTCGAGGTTGATCTTGGCGTCGAGCGCGAGCACCTTGCCGTCCTTCGTCACGATCAGCGGGTTGATCTCGGCGAGCGAGCAATCGAGCTCTTCGAAGGCGCGGGCGAGCTTGCCGAGCAGCGACGCGGCGTTCTTCGCCGCCTCGCCGCGCAGCCCGAGCCCGTAGGCGAGCTTGCGCGCCTGGAACGGCTGCAAGCCCAGGCCCGGCTCGAGGTGCTCGCGCATGATCTTCTCGGGTGAGCGCGCGGCGATCTCCTCGATTTCGACGCCGCCCTCGGCGCAGGCCATGACCGCGACGCGCGAGGCGGCACGATCGACGACGAGGCCGACGTAGAGCTCGCGCTCGATGTCGAGCCCCTGCTCGACCAGCAGGCGCTTGACGACGCGCCCCTCCGGACCGGTCTGGTGCGTGATCAGGCGCATGCCGAGAATCTTCTGCGCCGCGACGCGCGCGTCGGCGGCGCCCTTGACGACCTTCACGCCGCCGCCCTTGCCGCGCCCGCCCGCGTGGATCTGCGCCTTGACGACCACCGTCTCGCTGCCGGTCTCGGCGATCAGCTCCTCGGCCGCCGTCGCCGCGTCGTCGACCGAGAACGCGGCGCGGCCCTTGGGCACCGGCACGCCGTACTTCGCGAGCAATTGCTTGCCTTGGTACTCGTGGATTTTCATCGCGCGCGACGTTTACCCGACTACGATCCGCGCGGTCAACTGCTTCGCCGCGCGGACGCGCGCTCGCCGTGTCCCCGGACGGGGAAAACGAACGTAAGATCTGGACAGGACTCGCGTTCTCCTTAGAGTGGTGCCATGTTCAGCGGCACGCTTCCCGTCCGTCCTTTGCGCGAGATCGTGAGCGCCATCCGTGGCCTTCAGGCCGACATCGGCCGCAACCTCTACGAGCTCGGCCGGCTGCTCGCGACCGCGCGTGACCACGAGCTCTGGCGCGGGGCCGACCGCGCGTCGTTCGCTTCGTGGGTCGAGGAGGATCTCGACATGGGGCGGTCGACCGCCTACCGCGCCATCGACGTCTACGAGAACTTCAGCCCGACGATCGCGGCGCGCTACGGGCCCGAGAAGCTCGAGGCGCTGGTCGCGTACATCCACGCGACGCCCGCCGACGAGCGTCCGGGCGACATCCTCGCGCACCGCCTGCGCCTGCGCGCCGACGACGGGCGCTTCGTCCACAAGTCGGTGCACCAGGCGCAGGCGGTCGAGGTCTGGGACGCCGTTGGGCTCCTCAACGAGGCCAAGCTCGGCCGCGACCGCATCCCGCGCGCGTTGCGCGACGGCGTCACGCGCCTGGCCGAGCGCATGCCCGCCGCGCCGCGCGCGATCGCCGGCCGCTCGCGCATCCGCCTGCGCCGCGACCGCAAGCGCGGCGCGCTCTGCG
>JBBTFH010000104.1:2996-7227 GCA_038041915.1 Myxococcota bacterium | reverse complement strand
TCCCGCGCGAGGTCATCGCCGAGATCCTCGTGCTCGAGCCGCACAAGCGCACGTCCATAGGCTTCGTCACCAGGGCGCGCCGCGAGTTCGCCATCGGCGACCGCTTGCAGATGAGGCTGGGCTACTAGCAGACCGCACACAGCTCGTTTTGACTTTCGACTTCGCGGGTCCTATCTATCTGCGCCGTCGATGATCGATCACTTCACGTACCGCCTCGGCGATCCGAGCTACCCGACCGCGCTCGCGGACTGTCCCGACGCGCCGCGCATCCTCTACGGACGCGGCCACGTGCCGCCTCTGCCCAGCGTGGCGATCGTCGGCAGCCGCGCGGCCACGCTGGATGGGCGCGAGCGCGCGGACGCGATGGCGCGCGCGCTCGTCGGCGCGGGCTTCGCGGTGGTATCGGGCGGCGCGATTGGCATCGATGCCGCCGCTCACCACGGCGCGCTCGCGGCGGCCGGCGCGACCATCGCCGTGCTCGGCACCTCGCTCGACGATCTCTACCCGCCGCGCAACCGTGCGCTGCTCGAGACCATCGCGACGCGCGGCGCGCTGCTCACGCCGTTTCCGCGCGGCGCGCCCGTTCGCCGCGGCAACTTCCCGCGGCGTAACCGCATCATCGCGGGCCTGGCCCAGGCCGTCGTCGTGGTCGAGGCGGGCGCGCGCTCGGGATCGATCTCGACGGCCGCCGCCGCGCGCCAGTACGGGCGCCGGCTGCTGGCCGTGCCGCACAGCGCGGGCGCCCACCGACTCGTCGCCGAAGGCGCCACCGCCGTGGACACGCCGGAGTCGCTGCTGCGCGCGCTCGCCGGCGGCGACACGCCGGAGCCGATCCGGCCGCGCGCACCGCAAGGCGCGGGTCCGATAGAACGCGCGCTGCTCGGCGCGCTTCAGGCGGAGCCACGCACCATCGACGAGGTCGCGCACGCGACGCGGCTGCCCGCGGGACGCGTGGCCGCGGGCCTGCTCAGGCTCGAGCTCGCCGGCGCCGCGTTGCGCCGCGCCAACGGCTACGTCCGGCTGGAAGGGCTCTGATGCCGCCGCGAGCCGAGAAGGCGCGCAAGCCGGCCAAGACCGACAAGCCGCTCAAGGCCGACAAGCCGCTCAAGGCCGACAAGCCGCTCAAGGCCGACAAGCCGGCCAAGACCGACAAGCCGGCCAAGACCGACAAGCCGGCCAAGACCGACAAGCCGCTGCCCAAGGAGAAGACCGCGGGCGGTAAGCGTCGCGGCTCGCTCGTCGTGGTCGAGTCGCCGGCCAAGGCGCGTACCATCCAGAAGTACCTCGGCCCGGGCTTCCGCGTGCGCGCCTCCGTCGGCCACGTGAAGGATCTCCCGAAGAGCGAGCTCGGCGTGGATGTCGAGAACGGCTTCCGCCCCAACTACGTCGTCATGCGCGGCAAGTCGAAGGTGATGGCCGAGATCAAGCAGCTCGCACGCGAAGCCGAGCGCGTCTACCTCGCGCCCGACCCGGATCGCGAGGGCGAGGCGATCGCGTGGCACATCGCCGAGGAGCTGCGCCCGGTCAACGGCAACATCCACCGCATCCTGCTGACCGAGATCACCAAGAAGGGCGTGCAGGCGGCGATGGAAAAGCCCGCCGAGCTCAACCGCGGCAAATTCGAGGCGCAGCAGGCCCGTCGCGTCCTCGACCGTCTGGTCGGCTACCAGATCAGCCCGATCCTCTGGCGCAAGGTGCGCCGCGGCCTGAGCGCGGGGCGCGTCCAGTCGGTGGCGGTGCGCCTGCTGGTCGAGCGCGAGCGCGAGATCGGCGCGTTCACGGCCGAGGAGTACTGGAGCGTCGCGTGCCGGCTCGAGACGCCGGCGGGCGCCGCCTTCGACGCCAACGTGGTCGCGGTCGACGGCGAGAAGCAGGACGGCCTTAGCGGAGACCTCGCGCGCGCCCTCGCCGAGGAGCTCCCGCGCACCTCGCCGCGCGTGGTCTCCGTCGAGCGCAAGGAGCGCCGCCGCTTCGCGTCGGCCCCGTTCATCACGGCGCGCCTCCAGCAGGAGGCGGCGCGCAAGCTGCGCCTCTCGCCCAAGCGCACGATGGGCCTCGCGCAGCGCCTTTACGAAGGCGTCGAGCTGGGCGCGGAGGGCGCGGTGGGCCTCATCACCTACATGCGCACCGACTCGACGCGCATCTCCACCGAAGCGGTCGATGCCGCACGCCGCCACATCGCGGAGCGCTACGGCGCCGAGCACCTGCCCGAGGAGCCTCTGGTCTACCGCAGCAAGAAAGGCGCGCAGGACGCGCACGAGGCGATCCGCCCGACATCGATGGAGTTCGACCCCGAGCGGGTGCGCTCACTGCTCGCCGGGTCCGAAGGCCGCCTCGACCGCGAGCAGGAGGAGGTCGTCCGCCTCTACACGCTGATCTGGAACCGCTTCGTCGCCTGCCAGATGAAGCCGGCGGTCTACGACCAGACGACCGTCGAGATCGACGCCGGCCGCGCCCGGCTGCGCGCCACCGGCCAGGTGCTCAAGTTCGCCGGGTTCACCGCGGTCTACGAGGAGTCGTCGGAGAAGGAGGACGGCGCCCCGGCGCGCGACGACGACGACGGACGCACGCTGCCGGAAATCGCCGAAGGCGACGCAGTGCGCCTGCTCGGCGTATCGCCCGAGCAGCACTTCACGCAGCCCCCGCCGCGCTTCTCCGAAGCGTCGCTCATCAAGGAGCTCGAGGAGCGCGGCATCGGGCGGCCGTCGACCTATGCGGCGATCCTCTCCACCATCCAGGAACGCGGCTACGCAACCCGGCGCGAAGCCCGCCTCTTTCCGACGGAGCTCGGCACGCTGGTCAACGACCTGCTGGTCGCCAGCTTTCCCGACGTGCTCAACGCGGAATTCACGGCGCAGATGGAGGAGCACCTCGATCGCGTCGAGGAGGGCGACGAGGACTGGGTCTCCGTGCTGCGCGGGTTCTACGCGCCGTTCTCGGCAGACCTCGCGAAGGCCGAGTCCGAGATGCGCGACGTCAAGCGCCTCGAGGAGCCGACCAGTCTCATGTGCGACAAGTGCGGCGCGGCGATGGTCAAGCGTTGGGGTCGCCGCGGCTACTTCATCGCCTGCTCCGCCTACCCCGAGTGCCGCAACACCAGCGACTTCACCGAGAGCGCCGACGGCACTCTCGTGCCGGTCGAGCTACCCAAGGTCGACGAGAAGTGCGTCGCGTGCGGCGCCGCGATGGTCGTCAAGCACGGACGCTTCGGCCAATTCCTCGCGTGCTCGCGTTATCCCGACTGCAAGACCACCAAGCCTATTTCGCTCGGCGTCGACTGCCCGCGCCCCGCGTGCGGCGGATTCCTCAGCGAGCGGCGCTCCCGCCGCGGCAAGCCCTTCTACGGCTGCTCGAACTATTCGCAGACGAAGTGCGACTTCGTGCTGTGGGATCGCCCCATCCCCGAGCCCTGCCCGACCTGCGCCGCGCCGTTCGTGGTGCGCAAGGAGTCCAAGCGGGGCACGACGGTGCGCTGCGTGAAGGAAAATTGCGGCTTCAAGCAGGAGCTTTCAGCGGAGACGTGACCGTCCGGATGCTGCCCGTGGAGGCGCCGCTCGCGCGCGGCAGCTTCTCGTAGGCGCGGCGGAACGGGTCGGGGATCGGCCCCGCGAAGGTCAAGCCCAGGCCCGCCGGCCCAATGCGCGCCGAGGTGATCGCGAACGGGCTGCGCCAGCCCACGCGCACGGGAATGGTCACCGACTCGCCCGTCTCCGGCGTGGCGAAGGCGATCTCACCGGCGCCGCCGACGGGCGCCAGCGCGAGCGTGCGTACGAACAGCCCGCCCGGACCGACGCTGTGGATCATGCCCCAGATCGCCTCGCTGCCCACCGAGACGCGCGCGATCTGTCTGAAGCGGCGACGGCGCGTCGACTGCGAGTCCGACTCGGGGCCGAAGAGCAGCTCGCTCAGCAGCGAGGCGAGCCCATCGGGCGGCGCGGTGCGATCGTACTTGCAACGGAAGCCGCCGCCGGGCGGCACCGTCCCCGGCTCGACCAGCGCGACGACGGGGACCTCGCCCGCCGCAGCCGGAAGATCGGCGACCCCGGCGAGCGAGGTCTCGGCGACGACGACCTCGCAGCCTTTGAGCTTGGCCAGGGCTTCCTCGACGGAGCGTGCCGGAACGGCCCGCATGCCCGCGCGATCGAGTGTGCGATCGTAGACCGTCTGCCGTATCCCGGAAGCGTCGACGAACAGGCACGCGCGCTTGGGCACGATGGGCTCGCCGGTGGGC
>JBBTFH010000104.1:0-2896 GCA_038041915.1 Myxococcota bacterium | reverse complement strand
GGGCCGGCGTTGAGTCGGTCGCGAACGGCCGAGTCGGTGGACACGACCTCGATGCCGCGGCCGAGCGGGGAGGCCGCATCCCGCACGACCGCTTCGTCGAGCGCCGAGCTGACGAGGATGGGAGCGCCGGCCACGGGGCGAAGAATACGCCGTTCGGCGCGGGCCGCGAAAGATCCGGCTGGAGCGGCGCGCGCGGGCCCATGTCCGCGCACCTAGCCGCGGCGCAGGCGGGCGGCGCGGGCGGTGTTGGCGCAGAGCATCGCGATCGTCATCGGGCCGACGCCGCCGGGGACCGGCGTGATCGCCCCGGCGCGGCGCGCCGCCGCCGCGAACTCCACGTCGCCGACGAGGCCGCGCTCGGTGCGGTTGATGCCGACGTCGATGACCACCGCGCCTTCGCGGATCCACTCGCCGCGCACCAGGCCGGCGCGCCCCACGCCGACGACCACGATCTCGGCGCGCGCGATCGTGGCCGCGAGATTCTGCGTCCGGCTGTGCGCGATCGTGACCGTCGCGTTCGCGGCCAGCAGCAGCGCCGCGACCGGCTTGCCGACGAGGTTGGAGCGCCCGACCACGACCGCCTCGGCGCCTTCGAGGCGCGCGCCGGACGAGGCGACGAGCCGCATGATGCCCGCCGGCGTGCACGGCACGAAGCGCGGCGCGCCCGCCACCAGCAGGCCGAGGTTCTCCGGATGGAAGCCGTCTACGTCTTTGCGCGGATCGATACTGGCGATGACGCGCGTGGCCTCGATCGCGCGCGGCAGCGGCAACTGCACGAGGATTCCGTCGACCGCGTCGTCGGCGCAAAGCTCGGCGACCAGACGGAGCAGGGCCGCCTCCGACGTCGACGCCGGCAGGCGGTGGTCGAAGGTGCGAATGCCGACCTCGGCGCACGCGCGCCCCTTGTGGCGCACGTAGATCGCGGAAGCCGGATCGTCGCCCACCAGCACGACCGCGAGCCCCGGCGCGACGCCGCCGCGCGCCAATGCCTCGATGTCACGCCGAACCTCCCCGCGGACCTCCTCGGCCAGCCGCTTGCCGTCGAGAATCATCGCCATGGGCGCGCCTACTTCTCCATCGCCGCCAGCTCGTGCAGATACGCCGCGAACGCGATCATCCCGCCCGAGGCCTGTTCCCAGTCGAAGTTCTCGTTGGGCGCGTGGTAGCCGTGCTCGGGCAGCGACAGGCCGAGGAACATCACCGGCGCCTTGAGCCGCTCCTGCATCGTCACGACGGCGCCGATCGATCCGCCCTCGCGCACGAACACGGGCGCGCGCCCGAACGCGAACGCCATCGCGCGCTTCACCGCGTCGGCGTGCGGGCCGCTCGTCACGCCGCGGTACGGGCGCAGCGCGTGCTGCGCCGTCACCTTCACGTCCTTGTTCACGCGCTTGACGTGCTTCGCCACGAGCCGTGCGATCGCCTCGGGCCGCTGATCGGGGACCAGGCGCGTCGACACCTTGAGCTCGGCGCGCGGCGGGATCACCGTCTTGACGCCCGGCCCCGCGTAGCCGCCGACGAGGCCGTGCAACTCGAACGTCGGCAGCGCCCAGATGCGCTTCATGACCTCGAGCTTGTCCTTGGTGCGGATGCTCTTGAAGCCGTGGTCCTTCATGAACTGCGCGACGGAGAAGCCCGAGCCCGCGAAGTCGCGCAGCTCCTGCTTCGTCGGCTTGACGACGTCGTGGTAGAAGCCGGGCACCTTGCAGCGTCCGGTCTTCGCGTCGACGCACGCGGCCGCGACCTCGGCGAGCTCGGCCACGGGATTTCGCGCCGCGCCGCCGGTCGTGCCCGAGTGCTGGTCGGTGGCTCCGACCTCGAGCGTGAACGTGTACGTCTGCAGCCCGCGCAGCCCCGCCGGCACCGCCGGGCGCCCGCGCGCGATCCAGATCGTGTCGGAGACGACGACGGTGCCCGGGCGCAGCCGATCGCCGAGCGTCGTGAGCGCCTCGGCGAAGTTCGGGCTGCCGATCTCCTCCTCGAGCTCCCACAGAATCTGCACGTTGATGCGCGCGCCATCGTCGAGCCCCTTGCGCGCGCCGAAGAGCGCGGCCAGCGCCGGCCCCTTGTCGTCGGTCGCGCCGCGCCCGAAGTAGCGATCGTCGACGTGGCGGAAGCGGAAGGGCTCGGACGTCCATTCCGGCTCGTTGGCCGGCTGCACGTCGAGGTGGTTGTAGATCGTGACCGTGGGCGCGGACGGATCGGTCTCGAAGCGCGCGAACACGACGGGATTTCCCTTCGTGGGCACGAGCTCGACCTGATTCGCGCCGAACTCGGTGAGCGTGGCGACCGCCGCCTGCGCCTGCCTGAGCACGTCGCCCTTGCGCTCGGGCTCCATCGACACCGACGGGATGTTCACGTACTGCTCGAGCGTGCGCTGGTAGGCTTCTCGCACGCCGATCGTCCACTGGCGCAGCACGTCAAAATCGAGATGATGCTGTTTCACGCGAAACCTCCTCTATGGAATCGGGCGGAAGCTAGCACAGGGGGAACCCTGCGATAACACGGCGCGGTGGTTCCGGCCGCGGCGACGGTTGACCGCGAGCACCGCCGGGCGTGAAGATGCGCACGGAGGTCGACGATGGCGCACGAAACGGGGCGGCCGGAGCCGCCGGTCGATGTCACGGCGCTCGCGCCGCGCGAGAAGGCCTCGCTGCTGCGCGAGGCGCAGGTCGGCGTGCGGCGGCTGCGCGAGATCGAGCAGGACGTGGCGCGCGGGTTCCTCGAGTACGGCTCGGTGCTGAACGACTTTCACGACCAGCCGCAGCGCTACGCGCTGCTCGGCAGCCCGTCGTTCCCCGAGTTCGTGGAGTCCCGCTGCCGGGTCGGCCTCGCGCAGGCCTACAAGCTCATGCAGCTCGCGCGGGTCTTTCCGCCCCGCTTCGCGCGCTACGGA